>CAZCJN010000022.1:0-7285 GCA_964498865.1 uncultured Bacteroidia bacterium | reverse complement strand
AATAATAAACAAGTGCCCCTGCACCACCTGCAAGAAATTGAATCAATATATAAATTAAGCCATCCTTTAAACTTATCTTTTTTAAAATAAGTATGGACAGTGTTGTAACAGGATTGTAATGTGCTCCTGATATGGGATAGCCCATGTAGATAATTGCCGTGAGTAGACTACCCACGGCAATTGGTGCTAAAAAGTTTCCGTTCGTAAGACAAACAATGGTTACCAGGAAAAAGGTTCCAATGAACTCAATCAGGTATTTTTTCATTGTCTGCTTATTTTCCTTTTCCTAAGTAAGATGCGATTCCTTCGTGAGTTGCTTTTAGTCCTTCTTTTCCTTTTTGCCAATCAGCAGGACAAACTTCGCCATTCTCTTCGTTGAACTGTAAGGCATCCACCATACGAATAGCTTCATCAACGTTTCTGCCAAGAGGCATATCATTTACTATTTGATGGCGAACAATTCCATTTTTATCAATGAGGAATAATCCCCGATAAGCGGTTAGCTCCCCTATAGCTTCAAAAGTGCCATCGGTATTTATATGTAGTTTGCCTGAAAGAACATCGAAGTTGGCAGAGATGGTTTTATTTGTATCTGCAACAATAGGATAGGTGACACCTTGTATGCCTCCCATGTTTTTGCCGGTTTGTAACCATGCCCAGTGTGATTGCTCTGTATCGGTAGAGGCTGCGACAATAACGGTATTTCTTTTTTCAAACTCACTTAGTTTATTTTGGAATGCATGTAGCTCTGTTGGGCAAACAAAGGTGAAGTCTTTTGGGTAAAAAAAGAGAATCACATATTTTTTTCCGATGTATTGATCAAGAGAGAAGTTTTCTACTATCTCTCCTCCGTTTACCACTGCTTTTGCTTTAAAAGAAGGGGCTTTTTTTCCTACTAGTACTGCCATGATGAATGTTTTTATTGATTGATTATTATAGTTGTTAATTGGATATGCAAATATCTGTTAAAAAGTTATTCGTTTAATTATATATAATTAATATTTAAGATTAAAAACAAACTATATTCGTTCCGATGAAATATCTTATTAATTTAATATTTATTAAAATTACACTCATGTCATTAACAATTGGTCAAAAAGCACCCAACTTTAACCTTCCGGATCAGGATAAAAACATGGTTTCTTTGGAAAGTTTAAAGGGCAAGAACGTAGTTCTGTTATTCTTTCCGGCAGCCTTTACAGGTGTATGTACAAAAGAAATGTGTCAAACCCGAGATGATTTGTCATTTTATAACTCCATGAATGCAACGGTATTAGGCATATCTGTAGATATGTCTTTTTCTCTTGCTAAATTCAAAGAAATAAATGGAATTACTTTTCCTTTGCTTTCTGATTTTAACAAAGAAGCTATTAATGCCTATGGGGTAGTTAATGAAAATTTCGGAGCTGGGTTTAAAGGTGTTGCAAAACGTGCATCGTTTGTAATTGATAAAAATGGAATAGTTCGTTATGTTGAAATTCTTCCTAACCCGGGTGACTATCCTAATTTTGATGCTATAAAAAAAGTTTTAGAAACACTTAAATAGCATAGACAGAAAGCGCTATTCCTGTAAGAATGGTAGCCAGCTTAATGAGGTGAAAACGGTGGTGTTCGCTGCTTTCAAATAAAATAGTAGTGGAGACATGGAGAAAAATTCCTACCACCACTGCCATAATGTGTTTTTCGTAATGAGTAATAAATCCAATACTTTCTTCTAATACGTTGCCTGTTAATGCTCCTATTGGGGTCATTAGTGCAAAGATGATCAGCCAAAAAATAGCCCAGCCTTTTTTTAGGCCTGATTGAATAAGCATGCTCATAAGGGCTATGGCTATAGGCAGGTTGTGTAATATAATACCTGTGGCAAGCGATTGTTTGGTTTCATTATAATTTCCGGAAAGCGGCATTCCTTCCATGAAAGAATGTATCGAGAGTGCCATCATAATTGTAACTGGGAAACTTCCTTTTGCATCCTTGTGTATGTGAATGTGTCCATGCTCAATTCCTTCTGAAAAATATTCTATAAAAATTTGTAATAAAAACCCAAGCAGAACAAAAATGCCTGTAGTGGTGGTTGTGTTAGAGTAGACCTCAGGGATAAGATGAAGTACAGTGATTCCTAAAAGATAAGCGCCACTGAATGAAAGAATCAGCTTAAGTGTTTTGTTATTTACTTTGAAAATCAACACACTGCAGCCGCTGGCAATGACAGTAATAAATAACAGTAGATAAAGAAGGTGGATGGTCATATTTATTTTTTTCTTCCTATCACTATCAATCTTTTAGAAGTGCTTTCGTTGAATGGAGATAGGTGGTAATCGCCAAACAAATGTAGTATCTCAAATTGATTTTCATCAAAAAATGTTTTTAGGCTGTTGAGCTTATATGCTTTTACATGTTCTCTGAAATTATATTTTTTTTCTTTATTGGTTATATTAATTTCTTTTACAATGCAATTGTTCTTTGTGTATCTGAATAAATTAAAATCGATATTGTTGATCTTGCATCTCTCTTTTGGAATCAATTCTTTGATTTCTTTTTCAGCATTCATAAAATCCAGTACAAATATTCCTCCTTTTTTTAAAGCTCCTGCTGCTGATTTTATCACCTTGTTGTTTTCATGATCGCTTTCGAAGTATCCAAAGCTGGTAAATAAACTTAGTACAACATCATAGTAGTTTATTCTAAAGTAATTACGCATGTCATGAACGAAAAATTCTAAGTTCTCATTCTCTTTATTCTTTGATGCTTTTATGCTTTCTTCGCTGATATCTATACCTGTTACTTTAAACCCCTTTTTGCTCAAATAGATGGAATGCCTTCCTTTCCCGCATCCATAGTCCAGTATTCTTGTTGCAGGTGAAAGCTCTAGGAGCTTTATCAGTTTATTAAGAAATAAATGCGCCTCTTCAGAATCTCTATGCTTATAAAGTAGAGAATAGTATTCTGAGCCAAACCAGTTTTCTATCCAGTCGGTAACCATTCCTTGTGTATTATCTGTAAATTTGGATTGATAGCTTCTACAAATTTCTAAAAAGATATGAGATGGTTAACAGGCAATTTTTCTTCAATCACATAGCTCAAACATCGCCGGCACCTCCCGCACTGGAAATAAAGGGTGCAAAAGGTGTGTATTTATATGGTGCTGATGGAAAGAAATATATTGATTTGATTTCTGGTATTGCGGTAAGTAACCTTGGGCATTCAAATGCTAAAGTGGTAAATGCAATTAAAAGGCAGCTTGAGAAACATAGTTACCTTATGGTTTATGGGGAGTATATTGTAACTCCTCAAATAGATTACGCAACAGCACTGATCGCGCACTTGCCTAAAAACTTAAACAATATATACTATGTAAACTCCGGAAGTGAAGCCATAGAGGGTGCTTTAAAACTTGCCAAAAGATATACCGGGAGGACCGAAATCATAGCATTTAAGAATGCATATCATGGAAGCACACATGGAGCATTAAGTGTAATGGGTGATGAAGTTATGAAGCAGGCATTCAGGCCTTTGTTGCCTGATGTAAGGTTTTTAACATTTAATGATGAAAATAATATTGATGCAATAACCGATAGAACAGCCTGTGTATTGGTGGAGCCTATTCAAGGAGAGGCCGGAGTGGTGGTTCCTCACAAAGATTTTCTTCAGAAACTAAGAAAACGATGCAGCCAGACTCAAACATTGTTAGTTTTTGATGAGATACAAACAGGGATGGGCAGGACAGGACGATTGTTTGCTTTTGAAAAGTATAAGGTTGTTCCGGATATTCTTTGTCTTGCTAAGGCTTTTGGCGGTGGAATGCCTTTGGGTGCATTTATTTCATCTAAAGAAATTATGAGTAAGCTTAGCCATGATCCTGTGTTGGGTCATATAACCACTTATGGAGGTCATCCTCTAAGTTGTGTTGCAGGGGCTGCTACTTTAAAGGAAATAGTTTCTAAAAAAATGCATTTGTCTGCCGATAAAAAAGGGCAATTATTTAAAAAACTTTTGAAGCACCCTAAAATAAAAGAGGTAAGAGGTGAAGGGCTGCTTCTGGCTGTGCAATTTTCTACAGAGGAAGAAACTAAAAATGTAATTGCTCGTTGTGTTGATAATGGGGTAATCACGGATTGGTTTCTTTTTAATTCATCTGCTATGCGTATAGCTCCTCCTCTTATTATTTCTGACAAAGAAATCAGGCATGCTTGCTCTGTTATTTTAGACTCCCTTTGAGTTGTGAAAATCTCTGCTGATTTTTTTAATGTCTAGTAACTCCCTGTGGAGAGCATCACCAAAGTGCATGCTTCTATCGGATCAATTCCTTCATTTTTAACTTTTTCCAATAACTCAGGATTTTCTGTTCCTGGATTAAAAATTATTCGTTTAGGTTTTAATGATAAAATGTAATCGTAGTATTTTTTTTGAAGTTGTGGATTGATGTAGAGAGAAACCGAGTGTATATCCTTAAGATCAGGTTTTGTAATAATAATTTTTACATCATCTATTTGTCCTTCTCTTATTCCAATAGCAGTAACAGGTATATTATGACTGCGCAACATTTTGACAGCTCTATTAGAATATCGCTCTGTTTTTTCAGATGCGCCAATAATAAGGGTATCCTTCATTAAAACAAGGTACGGTTTTTATCATTTAAGGAGAAATACAGCCGATAGAATTTTATTGGTTTTATTTAGCCATTATTTTTCCGGATTGTAATACTACATTTTCACTAGTATAAAAGTATATACCTGAAAAGAGTTGTTCTCTATTAATAGTAATAGTGTTTGAATTGTTAAAGGTTTGCTGTAGGACTTCTTTTCCTGTAGGATCAAATAAGGTAAGGAACGCTTCTTCAATAAACCTGTTTTCTGTTTTGAAGGTAATGGATGTATTAAAAGGGTTTGGATATACAGAGTATATTGCTGTTTTGTTCTCAAGATTTTTTATGCTTGTATTATTCAAGGTATATTGAGCTATTTGAAGATCTCCGTCCATAGCAGCCTGTAGTATGTTGTCTTTTCTATCTACTATTATATGGCGGGTAAATGCTTTAGTAGTAGATGAATCAAGTTTCTGACTGTATGTTTTTATACCATTATTATTGTATTCTGTAAGCCATAGAATGTATTTACCGCCGCTATCATTATTATCTAAGCAAAGCAGGTTGTTTTGTTTGTTAATTGCTATAATGTGTGAATTGTATGTGTTGGGAATTTCTAATTGCCAAATTTCCTGTCCTGTTGAAGCGTTTAATTTATAAACTAAATCTTTCTCTGTATTAGGGTCGGTAATGCCGCTGATGATAATGTTATTTTGAGACTTGTCAACTAATAAGTTGCATGTAACATCTCCAAAACTTATGTAGGTGGGGAAATTTTTTTTAACCCATGCAAATACCCCATCATTATTTATTCTAGCTACTGCATATCCAAATATATTGTTATAGTAATGTATAGTACCCATGATGTATAAATTGTCTGAACTATCAGTCGTTATCAGATTAGCAAGTGCATGTTCATTCGCATTGAAGGGAACTTTAGTAATCCATTGAAGTATACCTTGAGAGCTATATTTGGCTACAGAAAATCCGTTATGGTTAAGAGCGTAAACATTATTTTGTCTATCTATTTTTAGTAAACCCACTTCCTGTAATGTGTCTGGGTATTCTTGCGACCATAACTTGTTTCCCAGAGAATCGTATTTGACTATAACGCTTATGTTTTTAGTGATTTCATTTCTATTATAGATTCCGATTATGTATATACTTCCCAAAGCATCTGCTACAACCGAATAAGCGGATTGAATATGATAAGAGAGAGAATCATCAAAACTTTTTTTCCACATTAAAATACCGTAGGTATTATATTTAGCCACCCAAAAATGGCTGGTAGAAGTAGCATCAATAGAATGTCCACAGATATATATGTTTTGTTCGTTGTCTAAACACATTTTATTTGTCAAATCAGCTGACTCTAGTCTCTTTTCCCAAATTTGTTGGCCATTATCAATTCTATGCTTTAGTAGAATATTTGAAAATATACCCATAGAATCAGACAAGACCAAAGTGTACACAAATTGTTCAGCTGTATCTATAGCAATATATGAGGTGTGTTCATATGAATTGGGGTATGCACCATAAGCAGCAGCCCATTGTTTTGTGTATTGAGCCGAAATGAAGTTGCAATTACACATGATACTGCAGAAAATGATAATTGATAAGTTGACTTTCATATAGTTTTAGGTTTTATAAAAATGTTACTATTCTTCCTTTTCTTTATTCAAAGGTAGAGGAGAGGTAGGCGAAATACAAGTACGGATTTCCTTAAAAATGGTACTTTTTCCTGAATGAAGACTGGAAGTCTTTAGGAGTGACGCCTGTTTTTTTCTTAAAGAATTTTATAAAGTAAGAAGGGTCATCAAAGTGAAGGTAAAGAGATATCTCTTTGGCAGATAGTGAGGAGTGAGTAAGCAAGCGTTTTATTTCAAGAATGATACGGTCATGTAGTAATTCAGTAATTGTTTTCCCACAAACATTCTTTACAAATTCATTTAAATGTTTCTCTGTTATTGAGAGCATTTTTGCATAGTCTTTTGGGTGGAGATTGTGTATTATATTTTTTTCGAGTAATTCATTTAAGCGGTAATACAACTCATAGGATTTATTTTTGTTTTTTAGTTTATCCCCATCGTTTTTAATCTCTAAATTCCGCCTTATGATGAAAAGTATTATATCGAGATTTGATTTAAGAATCTCTTTTGTGAAGCTGCCTTCTGATTTTAATTCTTCTATCATGTTATTCAGTGTCTCTCTGCCTTTTGAATATTCTTTAACAACTAAATTAAGAACAGGGCGAAAGTTGCTTCTAAGTTTGTTTGGAATATCAGAAAGCGCATCGGCTCCTTTTGTGTTTAGATAATAAAACTCATTCGAGAATATAAGTACGTATCCATGAGTGTCTAACTCTCTTCTTACTAAATGGACTTGTCCAGGAAAAATAATGTGAATGCTTTGTGATTTTATAGGATAATCTATGAAGTCTATCATATGATTGCCACCACCTTTTGTGAAGAAGAAGATCTCGTAATAATTATGCCTGTGAGGTACAGAAGTATCGTAATCGGTTCTTTTCTGTAAAGGAATAATATTGAGTTGAAGTTCTGATTCCAGATCGTCAGCTAAATGATGGGCAGGGATAACCTGGAGGTTATTCCGTGTAGTCTAATTCCTTTCCATGCGTTTCTTCAGATAACAAAATAGAGGATAAAGAAAGCATTAAAACAATAACTCCTATTAACAGCC
>CAZCJN010000021.1:0-22576 GCA_964498865.1 uncultured Bacteroidia bacterium | reverse complement strand
GCCCACCCCCTGATATTACTCCATATCCATTTTTAGTAAGTTTAAAGGAAATTTCTTCTGCCAGTTTATAATATTTTGTGCCTGGTTTAGTGCGTGCAGAACCAAAAACAGAAACGCATGGACCAATACTTGCCATTTTTTCGAAACCTTCTACAAATTCAGACATGATTTTAAAAATCTGCCAGGAATTTGTTGCTTTAATATCGCCCCAGTGTTTGGTCTGAAGGGCCTTTCTCATTCTTTCTTCTGTGTTGTTGTTCTCCATAAATTTTTTCTAAAGTTAATATTTTTGAAATACAGTATTATTTCTTACTCATTATCTAAATCGATAATCTCTATAAAAGAGGCGTAAGTAGGTTTTTGTACGTAAGATTTTGATTATTGTTCCAATAATTCTTTTTTAAGATAAACCGAAGTATAGGATTGCTTGTGGTTTACAACTTCTTCAGGGCTACCTTCACAAAGAATAAGTCCGCCATTTTTGCCGCCTTCAGGTCCCAAGTCAATAATATGGTCAGCTGCTTTTATAATATCCATATTGTGTTCGATCACGATAACCGTATTACCACTGTCAACTAATTTGTTTAGTACATCCAGTAGCATGCGTATATCTTCAAAATGTAACCCGGTGGTAGGCTCATCTAAAATATAAAGTGTTTGCCCTGTTTCACGTTTTGCAAGTTCAGTAGCAAGTTTTACCCGTTGTGCTTCTCCACCTGAAAGTGTTACAGATGATTGCCCTAATGTGATGTATCCTAAACCAACACTTTTTAATGCTCTCATCTTTTGTGCAATGTTCGGTATGTTTTCAAAAAATCCCACAGCTTCATCTATACTCATATTCAAAACATCACTTATGGATTTTCCCTTGTAACGCACCTCGAGTGTTTCTCGATTATACCTTCTACCTCCACAAGTTTCGCAAGGAACATATACGTCCGGTAAAAAATTCATTTCTATGGTTCGTACGCCGGCACCTTGGCAAGTTTCGCAACGACCACCTTTTACATTGAAAGAAAATCTGCCAGGTTTGTATCCTCTAATTTTTGCTTCAGGTAATAGCGTGAATAAATTTCGTATTTCTGAAAAAACAGCAGTGTAAGTTGCAGGATTAGAACGAGGTGTTCTTCCTATAGGAGATTGATCTACATCAATTACTTTATCTAAATGCTCCAGCCCTTCTATTGATTCATAAGGCATGGGCTTATGATGTGAACGGTAAAAATATTTATTGAGAATAGGGTATAGTGTTCCATTAATTAAAGTTGATTTACCACTTCCGGAAACCCCAGTAACACAAATAAATTTACCTAAAGGGAATCGTACCGAAACATTTTTTAAATTATTCCCTGTTACTCCTTTTAATGTGAGAAATTTACTATTCCCTTTTCTTCTCTTGGTAGAAGAGAAAAGTTTTTTTGTGCCATTAAGATATTCGGCTGTTAAAGAGACATTATCGTTTGAATTACTTTTATTAATGGTATGTAGGAATTCTTCAGGCTTACCTTGTTTTACAATCCTTCCGCCGTGTATTCCTGCACCGGGGCCAATATCAATAACATAATCAGAAGCAAGGATCATATCTTTATCATGTTCCACTACAATTACCGAGTTACCTATGTCGCGTAGGGACTGTAAGGCACTAATAAGTTTGTTATTGTCGCGTTGATGGAGGCCGATACTTGGCTCATCTAATATGTACAGTACATTTACCAATTGAGATCCTATTTGGGTAGCTAAACGTATGCGTTGCGCTTCTCCACCTGAAAGCGTTTGTGCGCTTCGGTTCAGTGTAATATAATCTAAGCCAACATCTACCAGAAATTGAACTCGTTTCTTGATTTCTTTTAAGATTTCTTTCGCAATTATGTTTTGTTTTTCATCCAATAATATTTCTATATGATCAAACCATTTTTTTAACTCTATTATATCTAAATCTGCTAAATCTGAAATGCTTTTGTTTCCTATTTTAAAATATTGAGATTCTTTTTTTAAACGTGTTCCATTGCATTCGGGACAAATTTTTTCATTCATGAAGTCTTCTATCCAACGCGTAGTAGAGGGTGAAATAGACCCATCATTCATCCGAATAAGAAAATTAACGACACCTTCGAAAGAAAGGGAATAACTATAGGCATTGCTGCTGGGTGTGCTTTGTATTTTAAATATTTCATCTGTTCCATATAGAATAATATTTAATGCATGTTCCGGAATCTTTTTAATAGGATCTTTCAGCGAAAAATTATATTTAAGAGCAATGGCTTCTAATTGTTGGAAAAAATTATTGGTTTTATATTCGCCTAAAGGAATAATTCCGCCCTTGTAAATACTTTTATTGAAATCAGGGATTATTTTGTGTACATCTATTTCACTAATATGTCCTAATCCGTTGCATTTATTGCAAGCACCGTATGGGGAGTTAAATGAAAATGTATTTGGCTGAGGTTCATCGTAAGAAATACCGGTAGTAGGGCACATTAAATTTTTTGAGTAGTAACTTATCTGTGGCACTATCTCCTTGCTTGTAGGAAAATCTTTTTCTGCAAGGCTTGGTTCTTCGATCATGAGTGTGCCTTTGCCATGTTTCATGGCTAATGTAACAGAGTCTGACAACCTGAGTTCATTTTCAAATCGCACTTCAACAATATCAATTACCAGCTCTATATCATGAATTTTATAACGGTCAACTGACATATTATGTTTTAGCTGAGTAATATGTCCGTCAATCCTGGCTTTTGTAAAACCGTTTTTTTGAAACTGTTCAAATAGCTCTCGATAATGTCCTTTTCTGGCTCTTACAATTGGTGCAAGTACAATTATTTTTTTGCCTTTATATTTTTGTTTTATTAGCGTTAATATTTGATCGGATGTATAACGCACCATTTTTTCTGCTGTAACATATGAAAATGCATCTGCTACCCGTGCAAAGAGAAGACGCATGAAATCATAAATTTCAGTAATGGTTCCTACCGTAGAACGCGGATTTTTGTTTACTGTTTTTTGTTCGATTGAAATAACCGGTGATAGTCCGGATATTTTATCTACATCTGGCCTATCCATCCCTCCTAAGAACTGACGTGCATAAGCAGAGAATGTTTCAATATATCTTCTTTGGCCCTCTGCGTAAATAGTATCAAATGCAAGCGAAGATTTCCCGCTTCCACTTAAGCCGGTAATAACAACTAATTTATTTCTGGGTATAGATACATCTATATTCTTCAGGTTGTGCACTCTTGCCCCGATGACCTCTAGTGATTCAGTTTCTGATTGTATGTCGGTTGTTATTTCTTCTAATGCGTTCATTGACTGTTTAGGGAATCCGCAGAAAGTGTAGCCATGGTATCTTGTAAGGAAATCATAGGTTTTACACCAAGGCTATCTGAAGATGAAAGAAAAGATAAATATTCCTCATTAAAATCCGGATGCGGAATAAGTAGGGTGTAGGTTTGATTTTCAGGATTTGTTAATGAATTTTTTCTTAACCAAGAATTAAAGTATTTGAATATCTTATAACTTATTTTCTTTTGTTGAGCAAAAAGGGCAAGATCAGTGATACTACTGTCTATATAAATTTTTTCAGTAGGAATAGTAGGGTATAAATCTTTTTTTCTTAATTGATAACCATAATTCTGTGGATTGGATATGACTTCTTTCACAGCTAATAACCTGAAAATATATCTAGATGTTTCTTCATTCAATGCTAAATCGTAATAGGAATTTGTTTTTTGTTTTTCAAGTTGATTTTTTAATCCGTCTATGCCCATGTTGTAAGAAGCAGCTGCTAATGTCCAACTGCCGAATTGTTTGTATGCATCAAGAAAATATCTGCATGCTGCCTCTGTAGATTTTTCAATCGAATAGCGCTCATCTATTTCCTCATTGACCACCAAGCCGTATTGTTTAGCAGCACTATTTACAAATTGCCAAAATCCGGTTGCTCCTTTTGGTGAAATGGCTTGTGAAAGATTACTTTCTATCAAGGGTATGTACTTAAAATCGTCAGGTACTTTGTTTTTTTTGAGTATTGCAGCAATCAAGGGAAGCCATCTGTTAGCACGTTTGTGCATAAGGATTGTTTGAGAATGGAAATAGGTGTTAACAATAAATTCTCTTTCTAAACTTTCCATTACAGTAAAATCATACAGTGGAACCTTTTCTCCTGCAAAGTGCAAATTATGAGGAATGATTACACTATAAGTTTTGTTGTTGCTTACAAACTCTTTACGGTAAAGCTCATCATTAGGAGAAGGTTTGGTGGAAAAGATTAATAAATCAACAGGAATTAAAAACAGCAATAGAATAAGAACAGGCCTGCTCAGCTTATTAGATCCGAAAAGAAATGCAACCGCTTTATGATAAATGTGTTTTAGCATGGTTGGCTATAGTTTTAACTGAAGAGGTAGCTACAGAATTTCTTTCCCCTCTTTTTTTAATTTTAGTTGTCGCAAAAAGAAAAAAGAAGATGGTTACGGGGAAAATTGAAAATAAAGAAAATTCTTCTATTCCCCAAGTAGTAATGTGTGTTTCTATGAAATAGATAATACCTAATGCAACCGCTCCAATACCACCAAATAAAACGGCAATTCGTTTTTCTGTAAGCCCTCTAAAAAATAAATTATGTGTAGTATGGTCACGACCGCCAATAAAAGGAGAATTTCCTTTTAGTAATCGATTTATTACTACTGTAGTAGTATCAGCTATTGGCAGAATAAAAGCAGTTAATACGATCATGATTTGTTTCGATGGTAATATCGGGTTGCTTTCAGCGAATGGTATATTCCAGAAATACATAATACCTATAGCAGATAACATTAATCCTATAAACTGACTACCTGTATCACCCATGTATAACTTTGAAGGGTGCCAGTTGAAGATTAAAAATCCTAATAAAGAGCCAACTAATCCTATAAGTATTATTAAATGTAGGTTGTTGATTTCATAAGATGAGATAATTAATAGAGCTGCAGTTGAGAAAATAGAGGCAGATACTATAGCTGCGATAGCATCCATATTATCAAGCATATTCAGTGAGTTCATCATGCCTATCACCCAAAATATGGTTAATAAATAGTCTGCAATCATGTTGTCAAAAATTGATATATAAATTCCGGAATAACATAATATTAACCCACAAAGTATTTGTACAAACAATTTTAAAAGGGGCCTTGTGTTGTATGCATCGTCAGCAAGTCCCATCATAAAAGCTAATGTAGCAGCGCCTAATAAACCTACTATTTTTTTGTTCCATAAAATATCATGAGATTCAAAAAACATGGAGTGGCATGTAAGAGAAATCAGGAAAACGATGTAAAAGGAAATGCCACCAAAGGCAGGTTTGGAAGTACTTGCCCATCGCATTATTTCTTTTTTATCGCGCATACCTAATGTCCTGGCAAAGCGAAGAAATAATGCATTTATAAGGAAAGAAAATCCAAATGCACATAAAAAGAATACAACATAAAATGCTACCATGCAAGCAAATGAAGTTAAAGTTAAGAAATTAATAGGGTGAAAGAGAGCCTATTTTTTGAATAAACCATGAAGTTCTCCATCTATTTTTCTAACAATTTTTCCGAAATCTTCTTTTTTCTCAGAAAATTTATTGTCATCAATATCTATAATAAGTAAACGGCTGTCTTTATGTGTTTGTTCATACTTAGTAATCCAGGCTTCATATCGTTCATTTAAACGTTGAAGATAGTCCAAGCGTATTGCTTTTTCATACTCTCTGCCTCTTTTTTGAATTTGCTCCACCAGAGTAGGAATGCTAGCACGCAAATAAATTAGAAGATCTGGAGGTTGAACAAACGATTGCATCAGGTTAAATAGGCCTATGTAGTTTTCGAAATCACGCGTGGTCATTAATCCCATGGCATGTAGATTGGGAGCAAATATGTGAGCATCTTCATAAATAGTTCTGTCTTGAACAATATTTTTTTTGTTCTTCCGAATTTCTATAACCTGTTCGAAACGACTTTTTAAAAAGAATACTTGGAGATTAAAAGACCAACGTTGCATGTCTTCATAAAAGTCATTTAAATAAGGATTGTTGTCTGCGTCTTCGTATTGGGCTGTCCATTTATAATGTTTAGATAATAAGGAAGCGAGGGTGGTTTTTCCGGATCCTATATTGCCAGAGACTGCAACGTGCATGTTGGAGGTGGATGTGCTGCTTTTCATTTTTTAATTTGATAAATATCTACACTTTTTTGTTTAAGCAAATATAGTTTTTCTTTTTCGGTTCGTGCCATAATTATGTTTGAGTCAGGAAGTGAAATTTCTGTCTGCTCCATTGTTTTCATGTTATAGCTTCTTAATTTCTCATCTTGAAAATAAATAAGTAAATCATTCAATACTTGGAACTGTATAAGGCCTTTTAAAGGAATTGTTTTATTATATGTTCCATATCCATCAAATACCAAAATACCTACAGTAGTGTCGCTGATAAATATGTTATTATTATGCTCGATTAAAAAAATAGGCTGTATGGCTTTTTCGGTAATCTGGCTGATGTTTCTTGATTGAAATGTTTTTTGAAGGTTGTTATCAAATTTAATCAGTTCTGAATTTTGTTTATTGAATATCCAAAATCCGTTATTTGCTGAAATACATGCAGCGGAAACCTGGCGAAATCCGAGTTCTCCCAAGGAGATTGGAGCCCGGGTAGGAGCAAGCATGTTATCTAGGAATACTATTTGTTGAAATGCTTGATAGAATAGCATTAGTTTTAACGGGTTACTTGCATCTATAGAGCTTAAGCCCCCATTGTTCTTATCGCTGTAGTTTTTTAAATATTTCCCTTCGTTATCATATTTGTTTAGAACAGTTCCGGCCGACAGGTAAATACTACCCATGTTATCTGTAGTTATTTTTTCCGAATTCGATGTTATGGATTTAAAAAGAATAAATTTATCGCTTTGAAAAGCAAAGAGAAGTAGAGCAGAGGCGATCCAATAAAGCAGATGGATTTTTTTCATTTCACTATTTTATTGCTAAAATTTCTTCAACGTATTTTCTTTCGTTTGAAAGGCGAGGGACTTTGTTTTGCCCCCCTAATTTATTTCGTTCCTTCATCCATTTATAAAATGTTCCTTCTTTTATTTGAATAATATTGGGTGGCCTAAGTATAAAGTTGTTAAAGCGTTTTGCTTCATAGTCAGAATTGAGGGATTTAAGAGCATTGTCTAATACTTCAGAAAAGTAATTTATGTCAAAAGGTGGCTTCTCAAATTCAATAAGCCATTCATGTCCTCCGCTTGATTTGGTGTCCATAAATACCGGAGCAACCGTATATTCTTTTACTATTGCCTCCGTTTTTTCACATGCAATTACCACTGCTTTTTCCGTGTTATCAATGATGACTTCTTCTCCAAATGCATTTAGAAATTGTTTTGTTCTTCCTGTGATTTTAAATCTATAAGGATTAGTAGATGTGAATTGTACAGTATCTCCAAGTCGGTATCTCCACAATCCACCGTTGGTGGAAATTACTAATTCATAATTTTCACCTGTCTTTACGTCACTAAGAGGAATTGTTTTCTCTTTTTTATTATTACAGGGAATGAATTCATAATAAATACCATAGTCTAACATGAGTAATAATTCATCTGACTCTTTTTGATCTTGCAGACCCAAGAAGCCTTCTGTAGCATTATATAATTCAAGTAGCCGAATCGACCTGCTTCCAAAAATATTTTTAAAACTTTCTGAATAGGGTGAGAAATTGACTCCGCCGTGAAAATATACTTCCAGATTCGGCCATACTTCTTTAATTGTTCTTTTGTTTGATATATCTAAGATCCGTTTTAATAAAACTGTCATCCATGAGGGAACACCTGCAATGCTTGTTACATTCTCTTGCACCATGATTTTTGCCATTTTATCTAATTTTTCTTCGAAGTTGCTTAGAAGAGCAATTGATAAATCCGGAGCACGTAAAAACTCTGCCCAAAAAGGCAGGTGTTTCATAATGATTGCCGATACATCCCCATGATAAGATTCATAATTGTTATAACTATCCGTATAATGGCTTCCGCCCAAGGCTAAATTTTTTCCTGTAAAAAGTTGTGTTTCGGGATAATTATTGCAATAAATAGCAATCATATCTTTTCCGCCTTTAAAATGGCATTCTTCCAATGACTCGGTGCTTACAGGTATAAATTTACTTTTATCTCCGGTGGTCCCCGATGATTTTGCAAACCATTTTATTTCTGTATTCCAAAGAATATTTTGTTCTCCTCTTCTAATCCTTTCAATATAGGGTTTTATAGAATCATAATCCTGTAAAGGAACATGGTTGCTGAATTCTTCGGGGGATTCAATGCTTTTGTAAGAGAATTTTTTCCCCCATTCTGTATCTTTTGCAGAATCAATAAGTTTTTTAAACCATTCAAGTTGTACCTCATGCGGATATTTCATGAACAACTCTATCTGGTGCATTCTCTTGGTCATAAGCCAAGATGCAAATGAATTAATTAAAGCCATGGGTTGACGAATATACAAAAGGCATAACTAAATAGATTTAATTTTATTGTAACTCATGTATAGGAAAATTGTTTTTATACTTTAGCAGGGTTATGATTACAGGAAGGGTGTCTAAAATGAAATCCAAGCTTGCAATGCAAGTAATATATCAATTACCTGTTGAAGAAAGATTAATTGCAATGAATGACCTGTTGGGTAAGGAAATATCCATACAATTTCAAAATGAGATTTATTGTGTAGGCTGCGAAAAACTAATTAAAAAATCTTTTTCCAATGGCTTTTGTTATAATTGTTTTATCTCTTCTCCTGAAAATTCTGAATGCATCTTACGTCCTGAACTGTGTTTGGCTCATGAAGGAAAAGGAAGAGACATGGAATGGGAAAGAGAGCATCATTTGCAGGAACATATAGTTTACCTTGCTCTTTCAAGCGAGGTGAAAGTTGGGGTAACGCGTTCTGTTCAAATCCCAACACGCTGGATCGATCAGGGAGCATCTGCCGCGATTCGTTTTGCTAAAGTTCCTTACCGTCAATTAGCAGGTCTGATCGAAGTGGAAATGAAAAAAAATTTTACTGACAAAACAAGTTGGCAACAAATGTTAAAGGGGATAGCGAGTGAAAAGAATTTGCTGAATGAAAAAAAGAGAGCAAAAGAATTATTGCCTGCTGAGTTAGTACCCTATTATTCTGATGATGATGCAATTGTTTCTCTTGCTTATCCTGTATTGCAGTATCCTCATAAAATAAAAAGCATAGATTTTGAAAAGCAAAATTTAGTCTCTGGTAAATTAACAGGTATAAAAGGACAGTATTTGATTTTTGAGGACAATTCTGTGGTTAACATAAGGAAGCATGAAGGTTTTGTTCTGTCTGTAGATTTTTAAAATTAAAAATCTATTTTAATTGCAACCTTAATTTCTGACTTAGTGTCCCCATTTATTTCATTTAATGTGTTTGGACTTATTTTGTTTTTATTAGTATAGTAGGTTTGAGAAAAACGTATCCAAAAATCAAGGTGATTAGTAATACTCCAGTTGATCATAGTGTAGACTCTGCTTCCATTATAATAATATGAAGGAATAGAAAAGGAGCCCGGTATGTCCGATTCATAGGCGTATATTCTGGAATCGTAGCTTGAAGTCCCAAACACGGCATAACGAAGTGTAAGTGATATTTTGTTCTTGTGCTCTGATCTTATTTTGAAATAAGGTCTCCATACTACATCTTGAAGGATAATGTATCCTTTTTCCTCAGGACTGTCTGTTTTGTTTATAAAAAGTAACTCTACTCTGTTACGTAAGGTTAGAACGGGAGATATTCTGTAGCGTAGATTCCATCTGTAATTTATTCTCTTTACCGGCACAATAAAATCTATAGAGCTTAATAAGTCTGAATTTATTAATTGCTTTTTGTTATTGACTTGTACATAGGTCTCGAAATTTTTATTGGGAGTATAAGTTATTTGCACTAGGTACTCATTACCATACGACGGAGCATTTGCGTTGTACTTTAGCCATGGAAAAGAATAATGATCGCAATACGAATTAATGACTATCGTTTTAATAGGAGTTATATTTATTCCCCAGTAAATTCCTTTTTCATTTGAAGCAGAAGCTGTTTCTGCAAATACATTAGCAAATAAATTTTGATAACCTTTTTTAAAATTTCTATGAAGTAGAGATAAAGCAACCTTTGAATGAAGAGAGATGATGCATCCATTTAAAAATGCATAGCTAAAACCGGAGTTGGATGTAGAAGACAAAGAAGCTTCGCCAAAGACATTGATGTTTTTAAAATGCAAGTTATAATCTATACCTGAATTAGTAATCTCTTTTCCTCTAAATTGAAATAGATTGTAAGCATGAAATGATTTTTGTATTTCGGAGTTAAACAATGTATGGGTTCCTGTTATACCTAAGCTATATTTATTTTTTACATATGAGATATTCGCACCCATTACTGTTTCCGTAATAGAATGTTTATCTAATATTTCTGAGGGGGTGGAATGCAAACCTGTTGTTTGAAAGGAAGAAACAATTGTGCTCTCATTAAGACTGTCTGTATTTATGATATTACCGTCTATTTGTTTCTTTGATAAAAATCCGGTAGCATGGATTGTTTTCCCACCTGCTGTGAAGGCAAATCCCCGCATATATGAATTTTCATCAGCAGAGGTGTGAGGCCGAATACCTATAGGGTTATTGTGAATGGAAATGACGTCGGCAGATTTCCCGAATCTGAATGTGTTTTTAGCTGTAAGTCCTTGACCGAAATCTATTTGATAATCACCAATAGCTATTGTTTTTATTCTTTTTTTACCAGTAATGAATAAATGAGCGGAATAAAAGTCAAAACCATTTTTAAGTTTCTTGTTAAGAACATCTTGATATATTGAATCATTGCATTTAACATTTTGTTTGAAAAATACTTCCCCTGCATCCTTATCACCCATAATACTTGCGCTTATCCTGTCATTATAGGTAAATCGGTAGCGTGTATAGATTTTTTGCTTACTTCCTAAGTAATGAGCATTTGGATTGTTATTGATTTCTGAAGATTTGGTGGATATAAACCCTTTTTGCTTTTCGAGTACTTGTTGAATACGGGTAAATAAGGAATGATTCCCATCTTTTAAAATCTTTTTTGTAGTTATGGGGATTACTCCATTATCTGAAATTTTAATATATGGCAACAGAATATGAATGGTATTCAGGTTAAACCCATCTATACTTTGAAGTTCATAAAGCTCTACTAACTTTCCATTTTTATTTATATGGCTTAAAAGGTTGCTTATCTGAATGTCATTAAGCAAACTTAATTGAGCTAATTCTTGTGCATTTGTATTATTCAGATTAATGGGATGTTTTGTGTAATAGGCAAGAGCTTCTGTGATAAATAAAAAATCTATATCCTCATTTTGAGAAGTTTCTGCTAGCTTTTCTAATTTCTGTTCTAAAGGTTTTTCAATAATTTCCTGAGCGTGTACTATTGCATTTGTACTACATAGAAAGAGCAAAAAAATAAATAATGAGTTATTGTCAGGAGTTTTCATTTCCCTTATAGACTTTTATTATTTTTCTTTATTTTCTGTTCTTTTAAATTCATAAATCATCCCGACTTGTGTGCTTAGGCCTAATAGATAATGGTAGTTAGTTGCAATATCTATTTTGATTTGTTTTATATTAAGCCCTATTCCAAATGAGTTTAGCGATGGGTTAGTGGAAATTCCGCAGCGTATGTATAGTGTTGGTATAGGGCGGTATTCAATCCCTGTTTTTAACAAGGGCTTTTTTTCTGTGCTTTTTTCTGTTTCAATAACTAACATTGCTTTTTCGGAAAACAAATAACTTGCTCCTAAGCGCATTGTAGTTGGAACTCGTTCATTGTTATAGTCGGCTAATTTTGTTCTGGTTAAATTAAAAAGGTGAGCACCTATTGTTAAGTGTTGAAAGGGTTTTGCTTGCAACCCGGCTTCGGCAATAAATAATTTTTTAATTCCATATTCAAAAATTGTAGTTTGAAAATAATTTAATCCGACTCCAAAAGAAAGGTTATTGCCAAATGCCTTTGCTGCGGCTAGTTTTATATTATTCTCATTATATACGTTGTATCCGAATGAGGATACAGATGCACCCACTGTGCCCTTCTTTAAAGGGTAAATAAAACTTCCTGATTTTGTGCTTAACTCTTTCATCATGAATTTATTTTCGTATGATATTCCTGTAAGAGGTGTTTTTATCCATGCCAATCCAGCTTGATTGTTTTGAATGCTCCATAGATCAGCAAGAGAAACAGATGCATTGCTCAAAGCCATTGAACGTGCTGAGGTAGGCAAGTTGTCGGAAGCGTTAAGTGCAGTATGGTTGATCAGGGCGAATAAAAAAAGAAAAACAACATACTTCATTTTAACTGACGAAGGTAGAGTTGTACTGTGTTTTCTAAACCGTAGTACAAAGCGTCAGATATTAAAGCATGGCCAATGGATACTTCAAGTAGGTTGGGAATATTTTTATAAAAAAAGTTGAGATTTTCTAAACTTAAATCATGACCGGCATTTACTCCAAGTCCTAATTTATTTGCAAGAATTGCAGCTTCAGTAAATGGTTTTATGCAAGTATGTTTATCATAACTATAATATTTTGCATAAGGTTCTGTATAAAGTTCAATTCTGTCCGTACCTGTTTCGATGGCGTTCTCAATTAGCTTTGAATCTGTTTCAATAAATATAGAAGAGCGTATTTTATTTTTCTTTAATTCAGAAATCACTTCTTTGAGAAAACTCTTATGCTTAGTTGTGTTCCAGCCAGCATTGGAAGTGAGAGCGCCAGGTGGGTCTGGCACAAGAGTAGCCTGATGAGGTTTTACTTTTAATACCAGATCTATCCATTCTTTTGAGGGATATCCCTCGATATTAAATTCAGTAGTAATTGCTGGTCTTAATTTTATAACATCATCATATTGTATATGCCTTTCATCCGGACGAGGATGGACTGTTATTCCCTGCCCGCCGAAGCGTTCAATATCCATTGCTGCCTTTAAAACATCCGGGATGTTTCCCCCGCGGGCATTTCTTAGGGTAGCAATTTTATTTATGTTAACCGATAATTTTGTCATTAATAATTCAAATTTTTAGCACAACCCGTTTGGCTAATAAATTTTGAGGAGCCAAAAATATAATTTTTATGTTGTATTTGCTTGGGTTTACTCATGATGGTATATCATTTGTTTTTTAACCTATGAAGATGGAACTGTGGAAACAGTTATAATGTATATTTGTCTAAAACATACTTACGATGCTTGCACGAGAGTTAATTACAGACGAAGTCCCCCCATTAAAACCAACAGATACATGTAAAAAAGTACTTGATTGGATGGAAGATTTTCGTTTGACGCATTTGCCGGTGGTTAATCAACGTGAGTTTATGGGGCTAGTATCATATTCCGATATTTTGGATTTGAATGACACGTCAAAAACACTAGATAACTTACAAGCCTCATTACTCAAAGTATTTGTTAGGGAAGATTACCATGCGTTTGATGTGTTAAAAGTTATTGCAAATTTTAATATTAGTGCAGTTGCGGTGGTAGATAACAATGGCAAATATATGGGAGTTATTACCGCAGACTCTGTCATGCATAAAATAGCAAAAATGCCTTTTATTCATGAACCAGGAGGAATCATTATTCTTGAGATGAATACGAAAGATTATTCTTTATCACAAATAGCACAGATTGTAGAAGGCAATGATGCTAAGGTTTTAAATATGCATATCAATGCAGCGAGCCATGAATCTAATAAGATAGAGGTTACTTTGAAAATCAATAAGGAAGATCTATCTCCAATACTTCAAACATTTAGTCGTTATAACTATACTGTAAAAGCTATTTATCATCAACAGAGCTTTAATAATGACCTTAAAGACAGATATGATCAATTCATACACTTTTTGAATATCTGATAGCAGTTACTGATATATTTTAATGAATAAAGTCAGAATAATAATTCCTTCTTTTCTTTTTCTCTTTTTTTTCCCTCATCTTTTGTTATCTAAAGGACAAGAGAAAGATTCTATAGTAGTGGTGATTAATAATATTCGTGTAATTGGAAATAAGATTACAAAGAATCACATCATATTTAGAGAGCTCCCCTTTCATGCCGGTGATACCATTTCAAGAAGAGTGCTTTCAAATAAACTTCTCTCTGCTAAACAAAACTTATTAAATACGTCTTTGTTCAATTTTGTAATGGTAGATACAGTCCCTCTTCATGAAAACATGCTAAATATTTTTATTACTGTTAATGAACGCTGGTACACTTGGCCAGTACCTATTTTTGAATTTCAGGAAAGAAATTTTAATGATTGGTGGGAAAGACGAGATCTAAGCAGAGCTAACTATGGCTTTACATTGAATCAATATAACTTTAGAGGAAGAAAAGAAGAGTTAGGCTTATACGCACAGGCAGGATATACTGTTAAATATGGTATCTCATATGATGTCCCCTATCTGTCCCGAAAGCAAACAAGCGGAATGGGTTTTTCATTTTCATATGCACGCAATCACGAAATACCTTACATGACTATTGATAATAAGCAACAGTTTTTTAAAGATCCCAATGTGTTTATCAGAAAAGAATTGGTGGGAAGGCTGAAGTATTATTACCGTAGAAATATTCAAAATTCACATTATTTCGAAGTTAAGTTTGTAAGCGCACAAATAGATGATACTGTTCGGGCTATTACCATTGATTATTTTCCGAATAATACTGGCGCACTGCAATATTTTGCACTCGATTATTCATTTACCCGAGATTTTAGAAATTCTAAACAATATCCATTGAAGGGATATTTATTAGACTTTGAGGTTATTAAATTAGGCATAGGAGTTTTAAATAAAGAGAAAGTTGATATCACTAATTTTTTCTTAACTGCAAAAGGCTATGTTCAGGTTGCAAATAGAATATATTGTTCAAGCGGATTCAAAACGAAAATTTCATCGACTGTTAATCATCCTTATTATGTTCAAAAGGGATTAGGTTGGAGAGATTATATAAGAGGCTATGAGTATTATGTGATAGATGGGGGGCGTTATGCATTGGCAAAAGCCGGATTGAAATATGAAATAATAAAACCCCATATAAAAAATGTTCCACTTCCACTAAATAAATTCAATACATTTCATTATGCTTTGTATTTTGGGTTATATGGAGACATGGGGTATGTAGAAGATAGATTATACGCAGGTGCCAATCCACTTGCAAATTCTTTACTTGCAGGCTATGGTGTGGGGGTAGATTATGTTACTTATTATGATATAGTACTACGTTTGGAATGTTCGATGAATAAAATGAACGAACTTGGTTTTTTTATTCATTTTAATGCAGGAATTTAACGAACAGCATTTTGGTTATCATTTGTACATTCGTATAACAGAGTGTTAAATATTAAAAGTTACTCCTATAAAAAATGAGAATTGCAATTTATGGTCGGCCCAACAGTGGAGACGTGTCGATAGAGGCGGTAAATACACTTGTAAAAAAACTTACGTCCGCCCAAGTTGAAATTATTTTTTACGATGCATTTTATAAATCCATCTCTAAAAAAATTAAAATTTCTTCACCTCAAACTTTTTCTTCCCATAATGAAATAAATAAAAGAGCAGATTTGCTATTTAGTATTGGAGGCGATGGTACGTTGCTCGAAACCGTTTGCTATATACGAGATTCAGGAATACCGGTGATGGGGATCAATACCGGCCGATTGGGGTTTATTCCGGCTGTTTCGGTTGATGAAATAGAAAAGGCAGTAGATGCAGTACTCAAAAAAACCTATTCGCTTGATAAACGCTTTTTACTGGAACTGAAAATAAAGGGTAACTATTTTTCAGACTGTAGGTATGCACTCAATGATATTACAGTTCAAAAAACCGATTCATCTTCCATGGTAACCATTCATGCATCAATCAATAGTAATTTTTTAAATTCTTATTGGGCAGATGGGCTTATTGTATCTACACCAACAGGGTCTACGGCTTATTCTATGAGTTGTGGGGGACCTATTGTAATGCCCAACTCAGATAATTTTATTCTTACACCCATTGCCCCTCATAACTTAAGTATGCGACCTGTTGTTATTTCATCTAATGATACTGTGAAATTGGAGATAGAAAGCAGAAATCCCAATTATTTAATATCGCTTGACTCTAAGTCAGAAAGTGTGCCCTCTTCTATAACATTAGAAATTAAAAAAGCTGGTTTTTCAATATCCCTTGCAAAACTACATGGCCATGACTTTCTCTCAACTCTTAGAAATAAGCTGAGTTGGGGTATTGATAAAAGAAATTGATTTGCAATATCTTTTCCTTATCTTCGTTCTAGGTAATTCCAAAGTATGAGAAGCATAATCACCCTCCTGATTTTATCTTGTTTTTTGTTACGATTTAATGCATTTGCACAAGAGCATATGTATGTACCCCAACCTATTAGGGTTAAAGTTAAAACTACAGAAGTAGGTATTTTTATTGGAAGTTCGTATTATGTTGGAGATCTAAATCCATCGGGACATTTTAATCGTTTTACAAGACCTGCCGGTGGCGGCTTGCTGAGGCTTAATTTTAATTCCCGTTACTCTGTAAAAGCTATTGCTTCTTTTGGTGGGATAGAGGGCGATGATTCTTATTCAGATAAGGCTGAATATAGAAATAGAAATCTTTCTTTTAAATCTAACTTAATGGAGTTTGCTGTTGAAGGCGAGTTTAATTTTTTGCCGTACATCACCGGCAATAAAAGATCGGCACATATTTCTCCCTATATATTTGCAGGATTGGCCGTTTATCATTTTGAACCTAAAGCCTATTATTATTCTCGTTGGTATTCCCTTCAACCATTAAGCACAGAAGGGCAAGGTACAACTTTTTCAAACGACAAAAGATATTCTCTTACTCAATTTTCAATTCCATTTGGTGTAGGATTGAAAATTAATGTTTCAAAACATGTAGGTTTAAATTTTGAATGGGGTTTGCGAAGAACATTTACAGATTATTTAGATGATGTAAGCGGAAAATACGCGGATGTTAATTTGCTCGCGTCTGAAAAAGGACCTGAAGCTGCCGGCCTGTCAGATAGAAGTTTGACCTCTGATGGCAATAACACCGGCAGGCAGAGAGGTAATTCGTTGACCCCCGATTGGTATTCATTTGCAGGCGTATTATTAACATACAGGCTTAAAGGTAACGAAGATAGATGTGATGTTCCTCACTAAGATTATTCTCCTGCTTTCTCCCTTTCTATTTTACTTTTTTATTCACGTTCATCCCACATACCTTTTTATCTTTATGCCCTTATGAGTAATGGTACGAAAGAGATGTCGTTTCTACAGCATTTGGAAGCACTTCGCTGGCATTTAGTGAGATCGGCAGCAGTAGTAACAGTAGTGGGTACAGTTTTATTTTTTAATAATGACATAGTATTTGGTAAGGTCATTTTTGGCCCCATGCATTCCGATTTTCTTACCTATAGGGCTTTATGTAAATTTTCTTACTGGATTGGATTGGGAGACTCATTATGCATGCAAAATATATCCTTTGAATTAATCAATATAGACTTGTCCGGACAATTTACCACTCATGTTTGGATATCAATGATAGGGGGAGTTATAGTTTCGTCACCATATGTATTTTGGGAGTTGTGGAGATTTGTAAAACCTGCTCTTGTTGAGAATGAAAGATTTTATGCGGGTGGTGTACTTTATTTTGCTTCATTACTATTTATTGTCGGCATCTTATTTTCATATTTTGTTATTGTTCCCATGACTGTTAATTTTTTAGGAAACTATTACGTTTCCCCGGTAGTGAAAAATACAATCTCCATGGATTCGTATATTTCTACGGTAACGGTATTAACACTTGTAATTGGTTTGGTTTTTGAAATGCCCATTATCATTTATTTCTTGACCAAAATAGGTTTGATAGGAGCCACTTTTATGCGTTTATATCGCAAGCATGCTGTAGTTGTTATACTGATTGTAGCAGCTATCATTACTCCTTCATCTGATATTCCTACCCTTGTAATTGTAGCAATGCCTCTTTATGTTCTGTACGAAGCAAGTATATTTGTCGCAAAGTATGCAGAAAAGAAAAAATAACTATAAAATAACTGCCAGGCAAGATGGGGCGATAATTACTCGTTTGTTTGTTATGTTATTGTTTTCTATCTATTCTATTATTTCATTTGCCCAAGAAACAGCTATTAAAGGAATGGTTTATGATGCTGAGACGAGAGAAGCATTGCCATTTGTAAATATTAAGTACAAAGGCGGCAAACCATTTACAACAACGGATCTGGACGGTAATTTCTCATTAGTAACTGCAGAACCTCCCTCCGATACACTCGAAATTTCTTATATCGGCTACAAAACATATAAACAACATGTAAAACACAATATCACCCAAGAGGTTACTATATATCTCCAGACAGATGCATTGATGTTGGGAGAGGTTGTTATTTTACCCGGAGAAAATCCGGCACATAAAATTTTAAGGAAGGTGATTGCCCGTAAGGATATGAATAACAAAGAAAAACTAAAGGCCTATGAGTACGAAGTCTATAATAAAGTGGAGTTTGATATGAATAACATTCCTCCATCTGTTAAGGATAAGAAAATGATGAAGCCTATTAAGTTTGTTTTTGATTACATCGACAGTACAAGTGTTACCGAAAAACCATATTTGCCATTGCTGCTCTCCGAAGCCTTATCAGATTATTACGTAAGAAAGGACCCGAACTTTAAAAAGGAAATCATTAAAGCGAGTAGAGTATCGGGCATACAAGACAAAAGCATCTCTCAGTTTATGGGGGAAATGTATCAAAAAGTAAATATTTATGACAATAACATTCTTGTTTTTGGTAAACAGTTTCCAAGCCCTATTTCTGATTACGCACTGAGTTATTATAAACTTTATTTAATAGACAGCATGTTTATTGGTAATACGCGCTGTTACCAAATACAATTTAAACCAAGAAGGAAACAGGAATTCTGTTTTTCAGGTAACATGTTTATTGCCGATACTTCTTTTGCGGTTAAGCGCCTTGAGATGTCTATACCGGAAGATGTGAACCTGAATTTTATCAAATCGCTTAGTGTAGTTCAGGAATACACACCTGTTGCGGATTCTACCGGTAAAGATACTGCTTGGATGGTAAATAGGGATAGGCTCATTGTAGATTTTAAGTACGACGATAATAAAAAGAAATCCCGCCAGGTTGGATTTTACGGGCGTAAAACAACTTCTTATAAAAACATAGTCATAAACAAACCACAAGATGAAGATTTTTTTAATAGGAATAATAACATCATAGTTGCGGATAGTGCTATTAATACTGATGAATCATTTTGGAAAAATGCCCGTCATGATAGCCTCTCTAAAAATGAAAAACTTATTTATCATATTGTTGATACCGTTAAATCCCTACCTATTTATAAAGCATGGTATCAATGGATTTATATTTTTATAACTGGCTATAAACAAATTGGACCCGTTGAATTCGGGCCTTACTACAATACGTATAGCTATAATGATGTAGAAGGACACCGTTTTCGTATTGGAGGAAGAACAACAGATAAATTCAGCACATGGCAGGAAATAAGCGGGTATGGTGCGTATGGGCTTAAGGACCAAGCACTAAAATATTCTGGAGAATTTAAATCCTTTATTACAAAAAAAAGGAGGCAATTAATTTATTTCAACTATAAAAATGATTTGGAGATACTGGGCCAAAGCAGTAATGCATTTACGAATGATAATATTTTAGCCACTGCATTTCGTCGCACCCCCCTTAATAACATGACTTTGGTGCAACAGTATAGTACAAAGTATGAACTAGAGCCTTTTCAAGGTTTTAATATGCAGGTTTCTCTTGTGAACCGAATCATGACTCCAAAAGGCTCTCAACAATATGAATATATAGTCGGCTTAAATGATACGCTGTCTGTTAATAATATTATTTCTTCTGAAGCAAGAGCCAGAATACGCTTTGCATTTGATGAAAAATACATCAACTATACATTTACAAGAACGAGTACAGGCACACGTTATCCTGTACTTACATTGTTATATACCTATGGCGCTAAAAATGTTTTTAAGAGTGATTACGAATACCATAAAGTAGCATTTAATATCAACGATCGTATCCGCACTATGCCCCTTCTGGGATATACCGATTATATTGTAGAGGTAGGTAAAATATTTGGTAAAGTACCTTATCCGTTGTTAGAGTTGCACGGAGGGAATCAAACTATTATCTATGATCCGTATGCATTTAATATGATGAACTATTATGAGTTTGGCAGTGATGAGTACGTTACACTTCAAGCATTTCATCATTTTGATGGATTCTTTTTAAATCACATTCCATTAATGCGAAAATTGAAATGGAGAGAAGTGGTTACTGCAAAAGCTATTGTCGGCAATATCTCAAAAGAAAATAAAACTTTGTTGTTATTTCCTAGTACACTTTCTTCGCTTGACAGAAAACCATATTATGAAGTAAGCGCCGGAATAGAAAATATATTTAAGGTTTTCAGAATAGATGCTTTATGGAGATTATCATACATAGATAAAGCATACAAGAAGTCGTATGAAATTAGAAGTGGAGGAAGAAAAGTTCCGGAGTTTGGCATCATGTGGAGTTTGCAAGTTACTTTCTAAAACATAACCCTTATCTTTGTTTATGATTTTAAGAACACAAAATTTAGTAAAGCGATATAAAAGCAGAACTGTTGTTAATAATGTTTCTGTAGAAGTAAGACAAGGAGAAATCGTAGGTCTATTGGGTCCGAATGGGGCAGGGAAGACCACTACATTCTACATGACCGTTGGTCTTATTAAACCTAATGAAGGAAAAATATTTTTAGAAGATAAAGACATTACCTCGGAGCCTATGTACAAACGCGCTCAATTGGGCATAGGTTATCTTCCTCAAGAAGCAAGTGTGTTCCGTAAGTTAAGTGTAGAGGATAATATAATGGCGGTATTGGAAATGACAAAACTTGCAAAACCGGAACGCAAAGATAAGCTGGAGAGTTTGTTAGAGGAATTCGGTTTGAATAAAATCAGAAAAAGCAACGGCGATGTATTATCAGGTGGGGAGAGGAGAAGAACCGAGATTGCCCGTTGCCTGGCCACCTCACCCGGTTTTATTCTTTTAGACGAACCCTTTGCAGGAATAGATCCTATTGCTGTAGAAGACATACAAACCATTGTACGTAAGCTCAAAGAAAAAAACATAGGTATACTTATTACCGATCATAATGTACATGAAACCCTTTCCATTACGGACAGGGCTTATCTGTTATATGAAGGAAAGATATTAAAAGCCGGAACCGCACAAGAGTTGGCCGATGATGAGCAAGTGCGAAAAGTATATTTAGGAAAGAATTTTGAGTTAAGATAGGGAATTATCTTCCATATTTATAGCCTATGCGTTTCCGTTTCTTTTGTTCTGTTTCCTGTTTATCCTTAGCTAATAGATAATTGATTGCCTCATACACATCTTTGAATTGCTTATTATATTTAGTTTCAATCTCTTTTAATTTGTCCGTTAAGTCTTTATGGGTTAAGGCATACTGTCTCATAAATACAAATGCCCTCATAATGGCTATATTTACCTGTAGTGCTTTTTTGCTTTTTAATACACTTGATAACATGGCTACTCCTTGCTCTGTAAATGCAAAAGGGGTTGTCGGACTAAACTTAATCCCTTTGGGTAAGTTATCACAATTTGTGATAAGCTCATTCCATTCTTTCTTTGTAAGTTGAAACATAAAGTCAGTAGGAAAGCGATCAGTATTACGCTTAACAGCTTGTTTCAATGCCCTGGTTTCAACACCATACATTTCGGCAAGATCGAAATCCAGCATTACTTTATGGGCCCTTACCTCATAAATTTTAGACTCTACTTTTTGTAAATGCATTTTATTTAATAAAGTGCAAATATTAAAAGTATTATGCTATGGTTATAAAAAATAAGATTCAAAAAGTCGAAATAGAATAGGTATTAACAAGTAGCGGATTAGTAATAAAAATATACTTTGTAGAATTGAGTTGTGTTGTGCTTTTCTTCTTTTAGTATGATTTTTTTCTTTTAATGTTTTGACTCGTAAACTACCTTCTTGGAATGAAGTTTGGGTTTCTCTTATTTTCATATCTTTTATTTTGATATGGCTAAATAATAGAAGTGCGATTACATTACTTTCCCAACTTTGCTTTTTGTGAATTTTGTGAAAGTTTTATTTCAGAAATCATGATTTTAAAGTCCTTTTTGTATATTTCTTCTGCCCGTTTCTGAATTTTTCCAAACATGCTTTCATTAATAGAAAAGCCATTGATTATTGTAGGTAATAAATTAGCATAAATTTTTCTATCCGGATAACGTTGTATAATTCCTTGCCTTTGCATTTCCTCAATCCAAACACAAAAAGCTCCCTTAGATCTTCCTATGTAATTACATTCAGCATCAATTAAAGGAGGGTCTGCCTTTCTAAGAATATCAATACATGGTTTACATAAATCTTTATCGTAAAAAAGCTCTTTAAAT
>CAZCJN010000020.1:0-22690 GCA_964498865.1 uncultured Bacteroidia bacterium | reverse complement strand
AGCTGGTAAGCATAAGTTTGGTTGGCACGATGAACACTTAACAATGGGAAAGGGACAGTGCCAAAGATTTTGTTCCCTTCGAGAATCACATCGGTATAACCTATCTGCGAAAGGTAGAAGCGTTTGTAAATGTTCAGAGTTATATTGTGATAATCGTACTGTCCGTTAAGAAAGCCTTTAATGCCCGCTACATAGCGCAGGGTGAATATGGGATTTTTAAAAGAAATAGGAATGCGGTAGGTCTTCCCCTGATAGAATTTTTCGCCTGGAGCCCAGCGTAGTAAAAGAGAGAACTCTGACGTTTGTATATTCTTTATATCCGAAGCATGATCGTTATAATCGGTGAGGTTGTAATGTAAACCGCCCGCTGCCTGCTGCGTCCAGTTTTTATAACCGATTGTAAAAGAGAAGTGATTTCTAAACTCGTTCAAATATTCAACATTAATAATATCATTATACAGCCATTTGTCATTAGGGCCTCGTTTAAAAGACAATAAAATGTTATCCTCTTGAACAAATTGAAGCTCTTGTCCCGGAATCTTCGTTTCACGTTGATAGCTTGCCCTGATCGAACGTACCGGAAATTCGTAAATGCTTCGCTTTGTTAACGAATAAGTAGTGCCACCATAATATTTCCACTTCTGATCTTTAAATCCATAAGCCCCATATCCTTCAAGTACAATTTTTTTGCTAAATGTATTTGTTGTACGGCCACCAAATCGCAGTCGAAATCCCTCAACAGGATTAAAGCTATAAAAGGTACTTAACGGACCCATATCAAAATAAGGAGTAATAGTTTTGTAGCCTGCAAACAATAATACCAGTATATCAAGTGAGCGTTTAAACGCAGGCACTTTCTTAATGCTGTCAATAGTAGTGTATACTCCTTTCTCTGTTTTGGACAGCTCCGTATGCCGATGGGTCAGCCAATAGGATTCAGGTAATATATCAGCACTATCCCTGGAAACAATCTCATCACCAGCGTAATCAGAATCGGGCCGGGGAACATTTACCTGATAGTTTTTATATGAAACTGTGCGTTGCCCGAAGATTCCCATTTTACCTCTTGAAAGTCCGAAGTCGGCTGAGAATTCATCGTTTGCCAGTATATACCCCTGAGTATTGCTTTTTTCAAAGTGCTGTACTATTCTAAGCTCTTTTACCCAATTAAGATTAATGTCCTTGTTAACACCCATGTCAATCTCGGTAACAGCATAGCTACTGTCAAGAGTTATAAGCATGTGCCCCTGAAATAAGAAGTCGGAATGGTTGCGGGGAACAAAAGCAAGACGGATAAACTTGCTGTTATCTTCGGTTATGGTATCGGTAATAAAAAACTTATAAAAAGTAGGTGACAGATTAGCAATGGGGCTTATAAACTGATTTGTTAATAATGTGATATTATTGTCATAAATGTTAATGTCCTGGTACAGATATTTCATATAAGCATCTATGCCCTGATTATCAACATACCCTTCAAAAGCTACTGTCTTATTTGCTTTAATAATTTCTTTATTTGCTTTGGGTGATTGTCGGTGTCGCACATCAGATATAGATTCTTTGAGATATACTGGAAGAACAGGTTTTCCTTGGAGTTTCGTTGTATCCAGGTTCTCAAAAACGAACTGAAACTTTTTAAAGGCTTTTCTATGCTGGAACTTTTCGGTAACATTACTAAGTGCAAATTGAATCTTTTCGTACTTTTCATATTCATAAAAATCAAATCCCTCCTTCCGGTTTTCAGACTTATGATCAATTACTTTCCGAATCAGTTCAACAGCCGGATTGTCCTTATTGCGATATCTTGTTCTGCCCGCTTTTACAGTAACCTCTTTTAATTCTGTCGCTTCTTCTGATAAACTGATATTAATCACTTGCTCCTTACCAGGAGTTACTTCTTTGCTTTGAGGTTTATATCCAATAAGCAATACCTTCAGCTTATTGAAACTTTTGTCGGTTTCAAGCCGGTAATGTCCTTTCTCATCGGTAATAGTACCTACACTGGATTCATCGAAGAATACTGTTACCATTTGCAACGGCTGGCCAGTCTTGCTATCCTTTACAGTACCACTTACTATTGTGTTTTGTCCATTTACGATAACTGCCCAAAGGCAGAAGAATATTAAGGATGCAATATGTGTGTAACACTTGATCATGAGATGGCGAAAACAAATTTTTTCTGAAGAATATAATTAAATCCCCATCCAACCATAAGTGCTACAATTAGTTTAGCGGTAACATATGAAAGCTGAAGGAATTGTACGAGTGCAAATGTTCCAGCGATATTTAGAATTAAGCTGCCTGTCCATACTAACGCATAACGTATACCTTGTTTACCCGTAGGTTGCCTGGCAGCATTAAAAGACCAATAGCGATTTATAATAAAGTTAGTGCCGGCACCTGACAATGCTCCGGCTATCATTGCTAAAGAAAAACCTACACTAACAAGTTCAACTAATACTATTGTTGTAATAAAATCAACCATTGTAGCTATAAGTGATGATAGTTGAGATTTTAAAAAATTATTCATAGTAACCTGCCATTATGTATATAATTAACCGCACACCTAAGTTTGCGTAAATACCAGCCAGTAAATCGTCAGCCATAACGCCCCAGCCCCCTTTAAGCTTTTCAAGGTGTCGGATTCCAAACGGCTTAACAATGTCAAAAAAGCGAAATAAACATAAGCCAATTCCCAGTGAAAAATAATTGATTGGGAGAAAGAGCAAGCTGGTAATCATCCCCATCACTTCATCTATCACTACTTGCTTACTGTCTTTCCCCCAACTTCTTTCTACTACCGATGCGCTATACACGCCAGAAATTAGCGTTACAAGAAAAGCGATCAGGAGTACAACGTCCGTTCCCGCTTCAAGGTACGTGGCAAAATATATAAGAAGACAGGTTACACATGCAGCAATGGTTCCACCTCCTTTTCCTATTAAGCCAATACCAAAAAAACTAGCTATACACTTGTTTAGCTTCATTACATGGATTCTACCAGGTCTTGGTAGTAATCGAGGCCAAGATGTGTTATCAGATCTTCGCCCATTATGTGGCGGAGTGTGTTCTGGAGTTTGATAAGCTGCTTAAAAATATCATGCTCCGGTTTTAAACCTTCCACTGTTTGCGGAGATTTCAAATAGAAAGACAACCACTCCTGTATACCGCTCATACCGGCACGCTTGGCGAGATCAATAAACAATGCAAGATCCAGTACAATGGGTGCAGCCAGTATTGAATCCCTGCACAAAAAATTTATCTTAATCTGCATCTCGTAACCCATCCAACCAAAAATGTCAATATTATCCCAGCTTTCTTTATTGTCACCTCTGGGCGGATAATAGTTGATCCGAACTTTGTGGTGCATATTACCGTAAAGCAGGGGATTGGACGCTGGCTGAAAAATTTCATCGAGTACACTTAGCTTCGAAACCTCTTTGGTTTTAAAGTTATCAGGGTCATCCAGTACTTGCCCATCCCGATTGCCGAGAATATTGGTGGAGAACCACCCGTTAACTCCCAAAGCACGTGCGTGCAATCCCGGTGCTATGACAGTTTTCATAAGAGTTTGCCCTGTTTTAAAATCCTTACCTGCTATCGGTGTGTTAGTTTCTTTTGCCAACTCCAATAATGCGGGAATATCTACAGTAAGGTTGGGCGCTCCATTTACAAAAGGAACTCCCAGTTTTAATGCAGCGTAAGCATAGATCATACTTGGGGAGATATGTACATCATTCCTCTCCAGCGCATTTTCAAATGCCTCCAAGCTTTTGTGAATAGAACCAGGTTCGATGTACTTTTCGGTGGATGCACACCATACGATTACTGCGCGCTCACAGTTGTTCTCTTTTTGAAACCTTTGGATATCATCCATAAGTTCACGTGCTTGCTCTACCTTGCTTGCGGTTGTCTTTACATTCGTGCCGTGAATATTCTTCACGTAATCCTGGTTAAAAACCGCAGGCATTGGCCTTATTTTTTCCAACTCACTTTTTAAATCAAAAAGCTGATGAGCTTCGAGTACTTTGGCATTTACTGCCGCCTCATACACATTGTCCGTGTAAATATCCCATCCCCCAAAAACAATGTCCTTAAGACTGGCTAACGGCACAAAATCTTTTATCAAGGGGTTTCTGTTGTCCGTTCTTTTTCCCAAGCGAATATTTCCCATTTGTGTAAGCGAACCTATGGGATGCGCTTTTCCCTTTTTAATTGCTTCGACGCCTGCAATTAGTGTTGTTGCAACTGCGCCTAACCCAGGTATCAGTATTGCTAATTTTCTTGTTGCAGGTTGAGGTTTTTCTATTGTATTCATTTAGTTTATTTTAATTATTAAATCCACTTATTCTGTTTATACCATTCAATTGTTTTCTTAACACCACTTTCCAGGTCATGTTTTGCCTGAAATTGAAAGTGATGAACTGTTTTTGTCATTTCGCAATTCCAACTTTCTGCAACAAGCTCATTATATTTTTCTATATTTAAAGGGCTGACTTTACCTGAAATTGCGCTCACATATTGAGAAATAAAGGCGGCAATTCTAACTATTCCTAATGGAACCTTTATATGTAACGGCTTTTTATTCAAGGCTTTTGCAATGGCAGTAGAAAGTGCATTTTTATCATAGATTCTTCCATCTGAAACAAAATAAATTTCGTTCTCAATTTCACTTAATGTTGCCCGCAGAATCAACCTTACCAAATCCCCGACATATACAAAAGTCAAATCTTGTTTATGTGTTCCTAAAACAGGGTTAATGTTTTTATCAACAAACTTGAATACGGTGTATAAATCTTTTTCTCTTGGACCATAAACCGCCGTGGGCCGAATAATGATATAAGGCAATCCACAATTTTTTATTAGCTGCTCGGCTTTTAGCTTACTTTGTCCGTATAAAGTGATTGGATTTTGATCTGATAGTTGAATTTGACTGTTTGCTTTTGCAGGCCCGCTAGCAGCAAGACTACTAATAAAAATAATTTTGTTTGTACTTAGATTAGACTTTTTTAAAGCGCTAATTAGATTTTCAGTTCCAGAATAGTTTGTCTTGAAAAAATCCCTTTTGGAATTTGACTTTGTCAGTGCAGCTGCATGTATAATATAATCAATTGTCACGTTAGTGTTTTTAAAGGCAGAAAAAATTGACAATAAACTTTGCTCATCATTTACATCTCCATAAACAACATCCACATTTTCTAAATATTCCATGCTACTACTTTTCCTCACCATTGCATAAACTTTGAACTGTTGTTGCAAAGCCATTTCTACAATGTGAGAGCCAACAAAACCACTTGCACCGGTAATAAATATTGTCTTTCTTTCTAACATCACAAGTATTTCATGTATGATCTTCTTCTCATATGTTGGCGGGATTCATATCCGTTGGTAAACATGAGAAGTGCATTTTTATTTTCTTCCAAAGTATGGCTGGATATAGCAGTTTTTACCCCATTATCAATGAATGCCTGCATAATTTGTGCGTAAAATAATGCAGGAACACCTTTGTTCTTATAATCATCCTTAACCGCCTGCAATAATAAGTCCGCAGTATCGTTTTTTTTTATGTCCCTTAATATTTTAATGAAACCAAATGGAAAAAGTTTTCCTTTAGCACTCATTAGGGCTTTTGATAATGACAGAAATCCCAGCCCGAAACCTACAACATCATCGTTTTTATCAATTACAAAACTTACATATTTTGGATTGACCATTGAAAAATATTTATCTATATAGTATTTTATTTGTTTATCGGTTAGTGGAACAAAACCATACAAATTCTTAAATGCTTCATTAAGTGTATTAAACATCTTGTCGGCATATGGCACTAACTCTTTTGCGCTTTTAAATTTTAAAACCCTAAGTCCATATTTTGCTTTTACCAATTCAGAAATTCGTAATATTTTATCAGGTATTTGCTCCGGAACTTTTATTTTGTACTGTACCCAGTCAACTTCTTTTAAATATTCAAATTTTTCCAAGTGAATTGGATAGTAAGGAAAGTTATAAATAACAGCTTGGGTTGAAATTTCATCAAAGCCTTCTACCAACATGCCCTCTAAATCCATATCCGTAAACCCTAAGGGGCCTTGCACCTTTTCCATTCCTTGTTTTTTTCCCCACTCTTCTACGGTTTTTAGAAGTAACCGAGACACATCTTGATTGTCCACAAAATCAATCCAACCAAAGCGCACTACTTTTTCATTCCATTTTTCATTAGCTTTTTCATTAATAATTCCAGCAATCCGTCCCACAATTTTACCCTTACGTAGAGCTAACCAATATTTTGCTTCACAAAACTCAAATGCAGGATTCTTCTCCCTCAACAAAGTGGACATTTCAAACGAATGCAGTTGTGGCACTCTATAACGATTGTCTTTGTAAAGCTCGTCAGGGAATTTTATAAATTTCCTTAAGTCAGATTTAGTATTTACCTCGTAAATTGTAATCATAATCTAACCTCTAAAATGATGAATGTTGAAACAACGGAACGTTCAGCTCTTCAGCTGTTTTATGAATTTTTTTGACTGCGGTTTCGATCTGATCAAAAGTATGTGTAGCCATTAACGAAAAGCGAATGAGCGTAGAATCCTGCTTAACTGCTGGTGGAACAACGGGGTTTACAAATACCTGCTCGTCCAGAAGCCTTTGAGTAATTTGATAAGTCTTAATTACATCCCGTATATAGATTGGAATTATAGGAGTTTCAGTAGGCCCGGTCTCAAAACCAGCCTCTTTCAGTAGCTTGAGTGCGAACTCAGTATTATTCCAAAGGGTTTCAATTCTTTGTGGTTCTTCTTTCATGATATCAAGAGCGGCAGAAGCGGCTGCAACTGATGCTGGAGTAGCACTCGCGCTAAACATCAGCGAACGCGCATTGTGTTTTAAGTATTCAATAACATCTGAATCAGCTGCCACAAAGCCTCCAAGAGAAGCCAGAGACTTACTAAATGTGCCAACGATAATATCAACATCTTTTTCTAGCTTAAAGTGATTTGCAGTCCCTCGTCCATTGTCACCCAAAACCCCAATAGAGTGTGCATCATCCACAACTAGCATAGCATCATATTTCCTGGATAGATCCGCGATAGCAGGTAGTTTTGCTATATCTCCTTCCATACTGAAAACACCGTCTGTAACAATTAACTTGATAGCCCCTTCAGGTAAAGAAGATAATACCTTTTCAAGGCTGAGCATGTCATTATGTTTATACTTAAGTATTTTTGAAAATGACAAACGGGCTCCATCATAAATTGAGGCATGATTTTCATCATCAAGAATAATATAATCATGTCGTCCGGTTATGGATGAGACAACTCCGAGGTTGGTTTGAAATCCCGTGCTGAAAACCAATGCAGCCTCTTTATTGAGGAATTTCGCCAGTTTATCCTCTAATTCAATATGAATATCAAGTGTTCCGTTTAAAAACCGTGAGCCCGCGCATCCAGAACCATATTTTTGAATAGCTTTCTGAGAGGCTTCTTTTACAAGTGGATGATTAGTTAATCCAAGATAACTGTTGGATCCAAACATCAGCACATCCTTTCCATTGATCTTAACTACCGTGTCCTGGTCAGAGGAAATTGGCCTGAAATAAGGATAAATGCCAGCTTTTATAGCTTCTTCAGCTCTTTTGTCTGATTTTAATTTTGTTGTAGCGTATATGTTCTTCATGGAATTTATTTACTATTCAATTGAATCGATGGACTTTCTTATTTTATCTAATACTTTGTTACATGTTTCGATATCCTCATTTTTTAATTGCTCGATGTATTTGTGTTTTATGTGATTGAATATCTTCGATGCTTCCTTCATAATCTTATTTCCTTCCGGCGTAATTTCCAAAATATTTTTTCTCCTATCATCAGATGTCGAAAGACGTCTCACATAATTTTTTCTTTCGAGAATATCAACGCTTTTTACAATTGCCGATTTGTTCTTAAGCATACAATTTGCGACCTCGGTCTGAATGATTTGTTTTTCTGAGTTGGAAACAATGTGAAACAAAATCTCTAGCTGCTCCATAGTGATGTTAACTCCAGAGTTAGCGAAATGGTTATTAACGCTCTTCACCAGCAATCTGGCTGTAAGAACAATGTTGGCGCTCAAAAGCAACTTATTATCTTTAACCATCATAAAACATTTACTAGTGAATTGTTGACTATACAAATGTCCTATGTTATATTGTTACAGAAAAGGTCTGTTATTCGGAGATAATGTTCTAAAAGTCGCCTTCCAAGTTTTTTCTAAATGGCGCCTTCTAAGATTTTTTCGCGATACTCTTTGGGGGATAATCCGCAGTAACGTTTGAAATATTTTCCAAAGAAAGACTGATTTGGAAAGTTAAGATATTCAGATATCTGGTTAATATTTTGTGAAGGATTACTTAGCAGATATTTTATTTCGATAATGAGCTTTTCGTGTATAAGTACACCAGCCGATTTCCCGGTAACATCATAAACTACTTCTGTCAAATGCTTCGCGCTGATGGACAACTGTGCTGCATAATATTTCAAACTCCGTTCTTCCCTAAAATGCTTTTCAAGCAGTTTTGCGAAACCTATAACAATTTCCTGTTTACGGGTTGTTTTAAACCCAGTGGATAATTTATATCGCTGGCCTATCGCTGCTAATTCATAGAGCAAAACCCTAAACTGAAGTTTTACAATCGATTCGACAAATGAATGTCTATTTATAACCTTACTTTGATTCTCCAGTTCTTCGATAATTTTTCCAAGGCGAATAAACTCTTCGTCAGTTAGTGATATCGCTCCATCATATTGAGAAGAAATAAAAGTTATCATTTCCATTTCATGCATAGTAATCCCAGCCTGTAATAGAAATTTAGACGTAAAAGCCAAAAAATGAATACGCGTATCCTTACTTGTCGAAATGATCTGATTGATTGAATTAGGAGAAAAAAACAAGAGATTGTGTTTTTTCCGGGAAAGTTTCTCCTTCAAATTTATCTTTATAATTACTTCACCCTTTAAAAGTATCACTAAAGAGAAGAAATCTGCCCTCTCTGCCTTACACTTCTCTTTTTGTGAAAGATGCAGATTTGTATCTATACACAACTCTAAATTGTTCTTTACCGTAACAAGTTCGGAGAATTTAAGTGCTCGTGACATTATTATTATTAATTAAGTAACTGTTTAAATTTTATTCAATAATATTTTTAAGGAGGCTAAATACCATAACATTTTTCTCAACTGAATTTTAAACAATTTAAGTTATAAGTGTCCTGTTCCAAACCCTGTCCATGCAAGAAAAATCCGCACTCCATCCTTTTTCTCCTCATTGAAATCGTATTGAATACAATTGCTGAGATAATCGTGCAGGTCAATTTTGCGGGAGGGACTTTCCTTTTCTATCGCATCAATCACTTTATCTATGTTGCTCACTCCGTAGTGAAGAGCTTTATTGAAATCGTTCAGAAATTGACTGGGAAGTTTCTTGTTTGCTACCCAGCAGGCGAACGTAAATGGAAAATGTGTGACCTTGTTCCATTCGGTTACCAAATCATATTTGCAGGTGAATTTATCGGATAACAAAAGCGCCCTGTCGCCAATAATTAATCCCGCGGAATCGTCTTGTATTTTCTGCTCGTACCCTTCCTCTGCATCAACCCACTCAGGAGAAATGTGCCAATGGTGTTTCGCCAAAAATTTAACAAGAAGAACAGATGTTCTAGATTGGTAATCAAGGTATATTCTTTTTACTTGATCTATAGGTACATTGCTGAACAGCATGACAGAAGCAACTCTTTTTTCTGCGCTTATGCAATAATTCGATACTATGATTTTTCTGTTCAGTAGAGGAAACCATCCAACAGGAATCAAGGCAAGGTCAACCTCTCCTGAAAGGAATTTCTCAGCACATCGGGCGGGATTGTCAAGAGTAAGGTCAATGGCATGAATTAAAGAAGATTTTTTAAGTCCGTATATGAATGGCTTTGCATTAAGGTATGATACGCATATTATTTTAATCTTTTCATTCATGTATTTTTAACTCTGTTTCAATAGAGCGAAGGTTTTTCCTAATTGTTATTTTTACTATCTATTTTTAAATCGACACCTTATTGATTTGAAAAGTTTCTTTTCTTTCTCCCAAAAGAAAGAAAACTGCCCTAACAGGAATCCATAAAGCAGCAGCAATAACTGGTAAGCAGGAAAGATGAACAGTATATAGGTAATTGTTTTTATCCATAAAGCGGTATCGTCTTCTATCCCTACAAGCATAAAAAACAGTTTGCGGAATTTAACCACAGAGAATCCCGCAAGTGAGAAAACAAGAAAGATTAACAACAACTGCCAATTGCTGTTAATCCTCCATTTGGTTTTCAAATTAGTGAAATACATGTTCATTTTTCGTTAGATATTAGCATATTTCCCTTTGAAAATTCCTATTCAATTTACCCCATTAGTTCCGGTTTACAACAGATTCTTTTGAAAGGAATTCTTCTGTATGTCCATTGAATTGCGCAACCATTAGTTCGTCAATGGCGGTTTTTTGCTTTCCTTTATTGAACCTTGCAATTATCTTATCAAAAATATCATACATAACGGGAACCACAATTAAGGTTAAAAAGAGAGAGCTAATCAATCCGCCAATGATTACCCACGCCAACCCGTTTTTCCATTCGGCACCGGCACCGCTTGCCATAGCAATTGGTAACATACCAAATACCATCGCTAGTGTAGTCATTAAGATTGGTCGTAAGCGGGCTTTATTTGCTTCCAGGAGCGCCTGAAAAGTATTAGCCCCTTCTTTCTTTCGCTGGTTCGTAAAATCAACTAATATAATGGCGTTCTTGGCCACTAATCCAATAAGCATAATAAGACCTAATATGGTAAATAAATTAAGTGTGTTATTTGTGAGTGCTAAACCAAGCAAAGCCCCGATAATCGCAAGAGGTATGGAGAACAGTACTACTAAAGGATAAACAAAATTATCATAAAGGGCCACAAGAATTAAGTATACTAATAGAATAGCGGCAAGTAAAGCAATTCCCAGAGTTCCAAAACCATCTTGTTGCATCTCTATATTTCCGCTCCAAAGAAAATTAACGCTTGCAGGCCGTTTTAATTGATCGATAGATTTTCCCCATTCAGTAGCCACGTCTCCGCTCGGACGCCCTACGGATTGAGCCTCAATGGTTACAGAGGTACTTTTATCCCTTCTTTCCAACATACTCGGGCCTGATCCTTCCCTAACTTCAGCGAATTGGTTCAACATGATTTTCTCTCCCCGATTATTGATGAATTTTAGATTTTTCACATCATCGATATTTTTCCTGTCAAAACTTCCAAATCTGATATTAATATCATATTCATACTCACCTTCTCTGAATTTTGCATTGGTATTTCCGTTGAACGCAGATTGCATGGTTATCCCTACGTTTGCCATAGTCAATCCTAGCGAGGACATTTTATCCCTGTCTACTTCTACTTTTATCTCAGGATTTCCTGCTTCTACTGAAAGTTTGATTTCTGTTGCACCTTTTACTTTTTTCAGTTCATCCATTGCCAAATTGGCAAAACTCATAATACTATCCAGTTCGGCACCGAAAACAACCAATGCTATTGGGGCTCTCTCTGCTGTACCCATGATACTGACAGGAGTTGTCTTGACCTTTGCTCCAACCAAAATATTAGAAAGCTCTTTTTTTATTTTCACGGCATAGATGGAAGCCTCTTCACGCATCTCTTTTGGAATTAACTGAACGGAAATTTCAGAAACGTAAGCAGGGGACTGAGAACCAAAAAATCCATCGCTTGACTTTCCAACCGTTGTTATTACTCTTGTTACTTCAGGTTTTCTTCTTAAATATTCTTCAGCTTTTTGGGTATAAAGATTAGTTTGTTCAATAGATACATTCTTAGGCAGCTCAACTTTCACAATAAATTCACCACGGTCGCCCGTAGCAAAAAATTCAGTCCCAATAAACCCTTTTCCAACTAATAAAAATGAACTGAAAAATACAACAGTAACAACAGACAGTGTTATTTTTTTATGCGCTAAACACCATTTCAAAAGATTACTTATCCATTCCGTGAAATCATTTAACCCTTTTTCAAAGGAATGTATGAATCTTCCAAAAAGAGTTTTTTCGCTTACTCGTTCCAGCTTGCCAAACCGGGAGGAAAGCCAGGGAACCAGAGTAAACGATGCGACTAAAGAAAGAAGGGTTGCAATAGAAACCGTTACACAAAACTCTTTAAGTATCCTGGCTGCTATTCCTGAGCTTATCGCGATAGGTACAAATACCACAACAATAATAAGGGTAATGGAGATTACGGTAAAGCCTATTTCCTTTGTTCCGTCAAAAGCTGCCCGTACCCTGTTTTTTCCCATTTCCATATGCCTGTATATATTTTCAAGTACTACGATGGCATCGTCAACCAGAATACCTACCACAAGCGATAGCCCAAGAAGAGACATCAGGTTTAATGAATACCCCATTAAGTACATTCCAATAAAGGTGGCAATTAAAGATGCAGGTATGGAGATCATTACTATCAGTGAATTCCTGATACTATGGAGGAAAAAAAGCATCACTACAGCCACTAAAATAATCGCAATAATCAAATCAAAAATCACCGCATTAGCAGATTCAAGGGTATAGTCGGATTTATCATTCACCACCTGAACATTGAGGTCAATATTCTTGTAATCCTGGCCCATCATTTTTTCAAGGCCGGACTTTATTTTTTTGCTAACATCAACCGCATTGGCGTCCGTTTGTTTCATAATCGATAACACCAGTGTGCTCTTTTGATTTACCCTTGCAATTTTTTCAATATCTTTTTCGGAATCCTGAACATCTGCAACATCTTTCAACCTTATCTGAGCAAAATTTTTGGGATCGTCAAAAACGACAAGGTTACGGAGTTCTTCCAGGTTTTTAAATTTACCTGAAAGGCGAATGAGAATGTCCTGCTTATTGGTTTTAACGCTTCCCGTAGGGAAATCAAGATTGGATGTTAAAACGGCATTCTGAACCTGCATTAAGGATAATCCAAATCCTTCGAGTTTCTGCGGATCAATATTAACCTGAATTTCACGTTCCCGACCCCCAATGATGTCTATTCTTGCTACGCCTTCTACCCTTGATAAAGCAGGGGCTATACGGTTATCAATGACATCGAAGAATTCCGGGTCAGCCAGGTTTGAAGAGGCTGAAAGAGTCATGATCGGCAAATCATCTAAAGACAACTTCGCCAGAGAAGGCGGATCCACATCATCAGGAAGATTTTTCAGTATAGCATTTATTTTTCTTTGTGCGTCATTCAGCGCATAATCGATATCGGCATCATCATAAAAAGTCATTGTTACGATCGATACGCTCTCAAATGACTTTGCTTCCAGTTTTTTTATATTTTCCATGGAAGCAACGGCAGCTTCTATTTCCTTTGTGACGGAAGTTTCAACCTCACCCGGTGATGCGCCCGGATAAATGGTGGTAACCAGCAGTACAGGCGGGCTGAATTTAGGCAGCAATTCATAATTCAAAAATGAATAGCTCAGCAATCCCCCCAATGTTAATATTATATAAAGAACCAATACTACTGTCGGCCTTTTTATTGATATTTCAGTTATTTTCATCCTTATTTATTTTTATAATCGTTCCTGCTTATTGCACAATGGTTACTTTAACTTCATCATCTTCCAGATTTATCTGGCCGCTTGTGACAACTAGCTCTCCTTCCTTTAAACCGCTCAGAATCTCAACCAAATCCCCTGTGATCCTGCCGGGAACTACCTTCCTCAATTTCGCTTTTCCGTTACCTTCAACAACATAAACTTCTTTTGAATTTACACTTCCTGCGAAAGAACTTCTTGGAACAATGATAGCCGGTTCTTCAGAACCTTTTGTTTTGAAAATGGCCGTACCAAACATACCCGCTTTTAGGCTTTTTTTAGAATCATTATTAATCTCTATTTCAACCGGGAAATTGAGAGAATTATCAGCCTTAACTGCTATAAATCTGACAATACCCTCAAATTCCTGATCGGGAATAGCGCTGGCTTTTACAATTACTTTATCACCCAACTGTACTCTCGCTATCTGATTTTCATTCACGGCAATCTTTAATTTCAGTTTGGATACATCAACAATTTCAAATAACGGGCTGCCGGGCGCAACAAAGACACCCTGCTCTATATATTTTTTATTTACAAATCCATTTATAGTTGATTTTATTCTCGTATCACTGTATCTTAATTTGACTTGTGAGAGCCTGCTTTCTGCATTTTTTAAAGCCAGTTTTACCTGATCGAGCTGTTGTTGAGTAACACCGCCAGTTTTAAAAGCATTCTCAAATCTTTCTTTTTCCTTTAACGCGTTTTCATATGCGGCCTGCGCATTTTCCAAATCAACCCCCAAAGCATCTGCTTTTATAACTGCCAGTTCTTGCCCTGAAGAAACCCGATCGCCCTCGTTGACTAAAATTTGTAATACCCGGCCAGAAGTTTCAGAAGAAAAATCCACCTGGTTAATTGCGGCAAACTTACCGTTAGACTCATAGACCATATCAAGAGTTCTCTTTTGCACTGTATCAACCCTGACCATTATCTCCGTATTTACATCTGAAACAACAGACATTTTATCTTTATTTTTTTGTTTATTCCGGTTAAGAATAAAAGCACCTAATGATATTGTTACTGCACCAATACCAACCCAAAGAATTATATTTTTTGTTTTGTTAGCCATTTGCTTTTTATTTTTTTGATTTTTATTATTTAACTAATGTTGTTAACTGCCCTCTTGATTTAATAACCTGGAGTTCGGCAAGCTTATACTTCAATAGTTCTGTCAAGTAGTTATTTTGAGCTTCAGTGAGCGAATTTTCAGCAGATAACAAATCTGTTAAAGAAGTTAACCCGGTGTTGTAGTTTTGAGCTGTATTGTTATATACCTCTTCAGCCAATTGCATATTCTGCTTTTGAGCGTTTAAGTTCAGCAAATTATTGGACAATTGGGTTATAGCATTTTCATAGGCAAGCGTCATAGATTCCTTTGTCAGGGAAATATCTTCTTCCATTTTTTTAATAGCAATCTTTGATTGCTGAATTCTTGAATTGGTAGCAAAACCATTAAAAAGTGGAACCCTTAAATTCATACCGATTGTTGCCACTTCAAACCAATTTGCCTTTCCCTTTGGAGCATCAATAGGGAATTCGTTGCTTAATCCCTGATAATTATAACTTCCTGATAAAGATAATGAGGGATAGTATTCAGCCTGATAGGATTTTAACTGGTAATTTAAAAGTAAGCGTTGGGTTTCTAACATTTTTAATTCAAGACGGTTAGAAAAATCAGGAACGGTACTTTGAGCAGGCTGAGGATTAATTGCCGTAATATCAATTTCCGCAAATGTTACAGATTGTTCAAGTGGGATTCCAACCAGAAACTTAAGTTGATTCTCCAATAAGCTTATGGAGTTAACTACTTGCTGCTTCCGGGTTTTAAGATTAGATAATGTGACGGAAATTCTATCAACGTCAAGTTTCTTCACTAAACCATTTTGATAATGTGTTTGCAGAATAGCGAGCAGTTTCTCTGTATTTTTAATCGTAGTATCCAATACAACCAATTGCTGAAGCTGAACCATAACTCCATAATAAGAAGAAGCTACCTGTTCGATAATATTTTCTTCTGTTAAGTCTGAATTTAATTTATAAAATTCGCGGGTCGTAGAAGCTGCTTTAAGACCTACAAAGACCGCCTGATTATAGATTATCTGATTAAGATTTACTCCAGCACTTGCGTTCCACTTTTGTCCTAAGGCAACCAGTATGGTTGTTCCGGGTTGTCCAAAAAAATCACCCGGTAAAGCGCTTTGTTGCAGAAGAGGATTGTAATTCATTAAAGCCGATCCGCTAATTTGAGGCATGGTAGATGATCGTGTTTCATTAATTCTATACATGCTGTTTTCAACATCTAAGTTTGCCTTTTTTACGTTATGATTGGTTTCTAAAGCTCTTTGAATAAGTTTTTGGAGATTAAGACTTTGAAATTCGGTTTGCCCGTAAGTTTCAGTCACCAAAAAGCAAGTTAAAACTATTTGTATAGTGACAGTTATTATCTTCTTTATCATATTTAATCTTCTTTTATGTTCATATATTTATTAATCAGCCTATGCCCTTTCAGCGTAGTTATTCCATGCAAGTACTGTATTAATAACTGCATGTTATTTCCTTGATAGTAAATTTATCAGGAGGAAAAACCTCCAGATCCATTGACGTTTGAATCTGCTCCAAACGCATTCGTGCTGATATTTCTTCATGAATATCTTTCCTGAATAGCCCTTCTCTTTTGCCTCGGTTCAAATTGGCAATGATTTTATTGAACATATAGCCGTTCTTGTGCTCTTTAAATATTTGCCATACTTCCGGAAAATAACGCTGCATGTCAAAAATCATCCGTGGATTAAGCCGCTCAAAAATCTCATTCAGGTTTTCCATTAAAGCATAATCAATGGCTTCTTTCAAAGAAAAAGATTGGACTTGTTCGTTTGTAGATGTTTGAGCTGTTACGCTCATGTTCACCCCGAATAAAGCAGAAAGGAATAGTATTTTTAATCTGTTCATATTTCTTTTATGATTCATCTTCATTAATATTTTTGTACTTGTTTAAGAGCTTATGTCCTTTAAGGGTTGTTATCCCATGAAGAAAGTGGTCTAGCATGGTAAGCTGAACTTCCGCAATATTAAATTTATCAGGCGGGAATGTCATCGGGTTCATTGCCATTTCCACCTGCTCAATACGCATTTTTGCGAGTATCTTCACATTTATGTCATTCCTGAAATATCCTTCCTGAATGCCTTGTTCAAGATTCGTCTCCACCATTTTAATCATTGACTGTTGCTTGAATTCCTGAAACCTTTTCCATGCTTCAGGATAGTATTTCTGCATATCATAAAAGAGATTGGGATTAATCCGGGAGAACATTTCAGAAATATGCTTCATAATGAGAATAATCTCCTGAACTGCATCCTTTGAATCCTTCTCTAATTGCTTTAACCGCTCATCGTTAATTTTAAGGCTTGCCGTCAATAGCGTATTGACAATCTCGTCTTTATGCTTGAAATTTTGATATACGGTTTTTTTAGACATGCCTAGGTGGCGCGCGATGTCATCCATAGAAATACTTCGTATTCCATAGCTGAAGAATAATTCTCTGGCTCCATCAAGTATTCTATCTCTTATTTCCACTGTTAATCAAAAATGAGCCGCAAAACTACGGAAACTTTTTTATGTTTTATGGTTTCCTGTAAAATTTATTTTCGTGTTAGAAGATAAAAAAGTATCATTTTATAATTATATATAATTGAATATCAAATATATATGCCTATTTATGATAACTTATTTTTTAATTAACGAGTAATAATTGTTTAAACGATAACAGTTAGACAAACATGTTGAATTAATCATAAATTTGCTTCTCCTAAAAAGGATATAGATGTTTTTTTGGTATAATCAATTATTGTCGAACGCAATCAATGATCCCGCTTTTTACAAAAAGTACGCTATGGAACTTGTTGAAGAAAGGAGAAAAACTGATATTAAAATATTGGTTTCTGCCCTTGAAGTAGAAAATAAAAATGTCGGTTTAATTATTTCTAACATTTTATTTGAGGTAAGTCTGGTTGATCATTCCCTATTAGAAAAGGAAGTCGATTCATTTATTGAAATATGTTTTGCGGAAAAGGAATTCCTCTATAATAATTCCTTAAGAATCCTGATTGCGCTTGCTCCTGCCCAGCATAAGAAAATATTCGAGAAGCTGGATCTGATTTCAGGTGTTATTTTGAAAGGCGGTGATGATGTAAGAGATAATTTCCTTGAGCTTATGGTAGTGCTTGCTAAGATTTCTCCCGATTATTATAAAGAAATTTGCGATGCTTTAAGAGTAATACTTGGAATTTCTCCTTCAGAAGCTTTTATTGCCTGTGCAGAGAAAATACTTCCGGTTGTAGATAAAAATAATTTTGAAAGCTTTCAAAAGATATTAATAAGGCGGAAAAATGATCTGAATATATCAGATCAATAAGAGGTTGACAGGATGCTATCTCATATTTTACTCAGAATAACTGGGGAAAATTAAAGCAACCTTACTTGGGAATAAGCAATTAACCTTAAATTTGTCAAAAGAATATGTATGGGGTTAGAAAAAGAGGTTAATTACCATCACTTCAGAAGTGAATACGAAAAAATCCTTGTTAATGTTTATTATACCAACAGTTGGCTGTTTGACAATTACCAACAGGTTCTGAAAAAATACAACCTGACGGCACAGCAGTATAATGTTCTTAAAATTTTATTTGCCAGTTATCCTAAACCCATAATGATTTCAAATATTAAAGAACGGATGCTGGATAAAAATTCTGACATTACACGCATTGTTGAAAGGCTTTTGGGAAAAAACCTCATTGCCAGGAGGCGGGACCAATCTAATCGTAGAAAAGTAATTGTTAAATTAAATATCATAGGCTATCATCTGATGGAAAAAATGAATAAGGAAGTTCAGGTATTTGAAAAACTTGTTAGCCACCTCACTCCCAAAGAAGCAATTGAGCTAAATAAGTTGCTTGATAAAATACGGAAAAAATCCGGGAAATAGTTTTGTGTTTAACATCATTGACAATTCTTAAGGCAGTAATTGAAATCAATATCTATAATAGCAAAGGGGACAGAAAGAAAAAATAAAAATGTGGCTTGCGCACTTCCCCAACAATGAATACAGACAAGAAAAATCAACAAAATGCAGACGCTCTCTGACCTCGACAATCTTTACAAAAAGACAGTCAGTCAACTTCCGATAGCAGACAAACTGGACTACTGTTCAAAACAACTTGACCACATGCAAAAACTACTGGACAGACACTCTAACGTGTTGGATAGTTATCAAAAAAATCAAGTGCGTAGGTTAATCAAAGCAATCCAAGACGAAATCTCAAAACTTGAAAAGTAATTCCCGGCAGACCGTTATGTACTTCGCGCTAATAATTTAAACGGATTGATAGATTAGTTTTTGATTTTGCTGGTTCTGTTGATGATTGTTGTTAAAGTTTTCCTTCTGATAGGTTTACTCAGGAGTTATTGGTATGAATGAGGGAGACTGCGAGCCGCTGAATTGCCCTGTTGCTTTCAAGATAATTACCCAAAGAATAAATATTAATTGATAAAATCTTCTCATTGTTTTGTTTTTAAAAAATCAGGCGCAAGACTTACAGTTACCCAATTCTTAGGAACCGCTAAATCCCCCTCGTTCTGAGTAACAAATTCACGCCCCTTTCTTAGATGCTTATTGTTTACTCGGAACGAGATTAAAAATTAACGGTTTTAATCTCCGAAATTCAATTCACGCAATTTGAATCTCAGTTTGTGTCTAATTGACAAACCAAATATTTTTTTTAATCCATATACTCCAACATAAGTTTTCAACTCCGTAAAAAGACATAGGTGTTTCTATATGAGACAAGATCAGGGATGCAGGCTAATGGCAGAATGAAAACAGGTGTTTTACCTGTTTTTGGAAAAACTTACATAGGTAACTTCAAGGAACTAATTCGTAGGTAATCTCAGCAATCGTGGATAAATTTGATTTCGTATTTTAGGAAACACTATATTTAATTTTTGAAGAGATACTTTTCTTTTGGATTCTCTTTCCAGGAGAGTTTAGTTTCTAAGTGATAGTAAGATGCCAATTAGACTTCCCACAAACTGCCCTGTTCACGAATTTTATCACACAACTGTGTGGATCAAAAATGAAATTGTTTTTGGCAAGTACAAAAGAGATCTCGTAATTGACCTTCAGGTAGCAAAGGATATTGTAGCCGACCGTATGAAAATATCAAATGGAATTGTACGTCCGTTTTTTATTGATGTAACCGGGTTACTTAGTATTGATACTGAAGGAAGAAAATATTTGGCAGACGAGGGATGCGGACTGGTAAGTGCAGGAGCGATATATACTGAGAACAAATTGCTGGTATTTGTCGCAAATGCTTTTATTTTACTGGATAAACCATCTATCCCGGCAAAAGTGTTCACAAGCGAGGAAACTGCAATCAGATGGCTTGAGCCGTTCAAGTTTCCTAATTAGTGGTTGTGTTCTCCATTAATTATTTCGGGAAAACTTTCGGAAACTGCCTTGTTCCACTCATAATCTAAAATTTTTTCAATATCAGACAACTCTGTTTCTTCAGGAACAGTTACATTTTCAATGTATTTCTTTTCAATATTTGGATTGTCTTCCAATAATACCGCTCTGAAATAATCTTCTTTCGCTTTTTCAAATTCTCCAAGCTGAAAATAACAATCACTTTTCATATAATAAGAGGTTACATCATCAGGTGAGGCGTTAATAACTTTAATAAGATCTTCAATGGCTTCAATATACTTTCTCGCGATACTTAGGGCAATTGCTCTTGTCTTTAGAATAGCAATATTATTTGGATCTTTTGCAAGCTCGTCATTGCAACTTTCCAAAAGCAGGCAAATCATTTTATTCCTCAAAACTAACCTTCTCATAATCTACATTTCTTATAAAATAATTGGTGCTTTAATTACGCCTGTAACAATTATTCTAAAACGAGTAATTAAAGTTAATAAAAATAAAAAAGGTATGAACCTTTTAGGCACACACCTTCCTCAATATGGTGGGCGTGTACCTTACTCATCCACTTAGTTAGAAGGTTCCGCGAGGACCCGATCCACCAGTAAAATGAGAAGGACACACCCATATAGGGCGCTTCCTTCATCATTTGCCGGTGGATCTAAAAATTTCGCGGATTTTCTAATACCTAAGCAAGCGACAAAGCGCTTAATTTTATCTTTTATTCAAAAGAACGATAATTAAATTCTTGCAAAAATACGACTTATTTATTTCGTTTCTATTTTTTAACCAACCACCACTTCATTTATCTCATCCAGCACTTCGTTTTCCGATTCTGCCATGTACGTTTTTGTGGAACGATGATCCATGTGTCCTAAAGCATCGCCAATAAGCTCAATCGAATATCCTTTGCGTTTGCACTCAGTAGCCCAGGTATGTCGGGCAACGTAAGAGGTAAGTTTAACGCCTTCCATGCCAGCATCAGTAGCAATTTCCTTTAGATGGCTATTAAATCTTTTTAACCTTTGTTGATGATTCGTCAAACCTGATTTTGTTTCCTCAAATCCGATAGGAAAAACAAAATCATTTGGTGATTTTTCAGCGATGTTGTACAGGTTAAGTATTTTAGTTGATGCAGGAGTTAACTTAATTGAAAAATCTTTACCCGTTTTACTTCTATCGTATTCCAACCTGCCAGCAGTGAGCTTGCCATTTTTATATATAGCATTCACAATTTGTTTTTTTTTAAGTTTGGCTATATCAATAAAGTTAATTCCTCTGTTGTTAAACATAAAAAGGAAATAATTTTTTGCATTCCAGTTTGCCGAAAACTCTTTGTATTTAAGGTCATTTATTTTATCCAATCCATCTCTTTTAATTGCTCTTTTCTTTGTTCTTTCACTCGGAATTGAATACCCACCACGTCCCCAGGGATAAGTTTCATATTTTTTCCCCTTTAAAATCTCCTTCACTGCGTAATTGGTAATTGATCGAACCGCTCTGAGATATGCTGATATTCCATTTTTCTTATTACCTCTTGAGATATGTTCAGCTTCAAATTCTTCAAGAAAAGAAATGGTTATATCTGAAATTAAAATGTCTTTGTCATTATTAAAACTTTTTACTGCATTTATTCCAGTTTCATACCAACGTGCTGTTCCAAACTTCCCTTTTTTCTCAGTGCGTTCTATTATTTGATTCCCAAATTTTTCAAGGAACAAACCGGCTTCATCATTTGACTTGGCATTGGAAATAATTTTTTTAATCTCTGGATCACCTTCGGCAGGTGTGATCTGTTTGTCAATTTCACGCTGAACCAACTGCTTTACTGATTCAATATCCATGTCTTTAATAACACCATCATAATCAGAAAGCACAGTTGTTGTTATTGAAAACCTTCTTTGAATTGCAGAATTTACTCTTACGGAATTGGGATATGATTTATCAACACGATTTTCCGATTCAATCCATTCGTTAGGAGAAAACTTGTATTTTAGCGTTATCTCTGTGCTAATTTTGTCTTTGTAAATGCGAATCCTCAAAGGATATTTATTTTTATCAATATTGCTGGTCTCATCAATAAGGGATAAATCTTTTCTTCTTTTATCCAGGATTAATTTTGCTGTTGCCATGACGAATATTTTTAAAAAGTGTACAGCAAATATAATTAGAAAATATGAAACTTGTACAAGTTTGGTACAAGTCGCCCCAAGTTTAATAAAGTCCAATAAAAACCCATTTAACCATTATACAACTGATAATCAACAACTAATAAGTTTGCATTAGGATTGATTGGGACGAATAAGGCTTCAAAAATATGCCTTACAAGCAGAGGGTCGGGGGTTCGAACCCCTCAGCTCCCACAGAAGCCACCATCACTGGTGGCTTTTTTTTAACTTTATTTTAAATTAAGAGGCAATTAGCTCAGTTGGTTCAGAGCACTACTTCGACAAGGTAGGGGTCACTGGTTCGAGCCCAGTATTGCCCACACACATCATTTAAATAAACTCTTAGAGCCTGTTTAAATTTTATTTAGGATACTTTTTATAGAGGCTAAGTATAAC
>CAZCJN010000019.1:8761-22802 GCA_964498865.1 uncultured Bacteroidia bacterium | reverse complement strand
GTCCAACCCATAAGTATAATACTTATCACCAAAATAATTGCTGAAAGTGTTCTTCAGTTTCTTTTGAAAAAGCACCTCGTTGGGCTTGAAACTTTGTAACAGCTTATCAATGTATTCTATGGTTCCCTGGGCCGTTAAAAACTCTCCGGTAGATACATCTAAAAACGAAACTCCTGCTTGTTTGTCTTCAACATAAACTGAGGCTAAAAAGTTGTTCGACTTGTGTTCAAGTATCTTATCATTATAGGTCACACCCGGGGTTACCAATTCTGTAATTCCTCTTTTAACGATCTTTTTGGCCAGCTTTGGGTCTTCCAGTTGGTCACAAATGGCTACACGATGACCTGCTCGAACCAGTTTAGGCAAATAGGTATCCAGTGCATGGTGCGGAAAACCTGCCAATTCTACACTGGAGGCAGAACCGTTACCTCTTTTTGTAAGCGTAATCCCTAAAACAGAGGCAGCGGTTATGGCATCGCTGCCAAAGGTTTCATAAAAATCGCCTACACGAAAAAGTAAAATAGCATCCGGGTATTTGGATTTGATGCTGTTGTACTGTTGCATCAAAGGAGTTTCTTCCGTTGCTTTCGCGGTGGCTTTTACTTCGCTGCTCTTGATCATTATTTCTTCTGTACTATAGCTGATTAAAACGAATTTACAAATAACTTTGGGCGTAAATAAGTAAACGTTTTAACATTTGGTATGAAGAAGTTAACAAATAAGGAATTGGGAAGGATGTCGCCCGAAGAGTTTAAAGAGGCAGAAAAAATGCCTTTGATAATTGTACTCGATAATGTAAGGAGTGCTTATAATGTCGGTTCTGTTTTCAGAACATGTGATGCTTTTCCTGTACAGGCACTTTATTTGTGCGGCATTACGTGTTATCCTCCCCACAAGGAAATACTTAAAACAGCACTGGGGTCGCATGAAACCGTAGTATGGAAAAAATTTACTACAACTTTAGAAGCAGTCGAGGAGTTAAAACAAATGGGGTACAAGGTGTTTGCCATAGAGCAGGCAGAAGAAAGTCTTTCTTTAAATGACGTAGATAAGCAGCAGCTTAAAAATTCTAAAATAGCTTTGGTGTTCGGACATGAAGTAGATGGTGTGCACCAGGACGTAATGAATGTATGTGACGGATGTATTGAAATTCCGCAAGGAGGTACAAAGCATTCATTGAATATTGCAGTAAGTGCAGGCGTGGTGCTTTGGGAATTTTTTAGGAAATGAATTCCAATGAGAGAATTAGGTGTACTTGCCTGACGGCAGTCAGGTTTGAAAATAAGCTAATTTGGAAAATAATATATCGGCGGTAATTAAGCTTAGATCGATCAATCTTCTTATATTTTTCTAATGGCTTATAGCTAATCCGTTTTGCCTGAATTAAAAAGGAGCCTTTTCAACTTTAACGCTATCCACAATGTAGGGGCTTTCTCCGCGCCAGGGTAAAACTCCATTTGTATATTTATAATGTACGGTCACCATTTGCCCTTGTAATAGTTCCAAACTTCTTGCTACCATATCTTCATGAACCGAGAAAAGAAATTTCTCACTGGCAATGGGTGCATTCATGTTGCTTCGGATGCTGCTTAATATCATTTCTCCTTCATAGGTTTTAAAAAGAGTCCCTTTGTAAGAAAATTTTTGAAGGAGCCCGCTTCTGTAACCGTTGCTGTAAACAAAATAAAACCTCCAGTAAACAAATACAGCGAGCAACAGAATCAAGATAAAGCTATTCTAAATAAATATTTTTTCATGCAGGATTAATTTATGCTTCAATTTTGTTTTTTGATTTACTCGCTGTGATTTTTGACTTTTGCATGAGTGCAATAAAGTCATCAAATAAATAACGTGAATCGTGCGGACCTGCAGAAGCTTCAGGATGGTATTGAACACAGAAGACCGGTTTGTTTTTCATGCGTATGCCCTCCACGGTACCATCGTTCAGATTAAGGTGAGATATCTCTATGTTTTTATTTCCTTTTGCATCGGCTTCTATAACAGCAAATCCATGATTTTGTGTCGTTATTTCTCCTCTGCCGGTAATCAGGTTTTTTACAGGATGATTAATACCTCTATGCCCGTTAAACATTTTATATGTTTTAATTCCGTTGGCTTGAGCAATAATTTGATGGCCCAGGCAGATACCAAACATAGGTAAATTGCTTTCTATGAGTTGTTGTACATTCATCACCACATCGGGCATGGCGGCAGGGTCACCGGGGCCATTAGAGATGAATATACTATCCGGATTCCATTTCAATATTTCATTTGCAGTGGTTGCCATAGGAAATACCTGGATGTAGCAATCACGTTCACTGAGCGACCTTAATATATTGGTTTTGATTCCCAAGTCGAGTGCCGCCACTCTGTATTTTGCTTTTTCGTTACCGAAGAAGTATGGTTTTTTAGCAGATACTTTTGATGAAAGTTCCAACCCTTCCATGCTCGGTACTTTTGCAAGTAGTTTTTTTAATTCATTTATATCTGTTATTTCCGAAGATATAATTGCATTCATGTTTCCCTTGCTTCTAATGTATTTAAAAAGCGCACGTGTATCTATATCGGAGATAGCAACTATATTTTGGTTTTGAAAATATTCCTGAATAGATGTTGTTGCCTCTTTTCTGGAATACATTTCATTAAAGCTTTTACAAACCAACCCGCTTATTTTAATGCTGTTTGATTCTGTTTCGGACGCATGTATGCCGTAGTTTCCTATATGAACATGAGTGGTAATTAAGATTTGCCCGAAGTAGGAGGGATCTGTAAACGTTTCTTGGTATCCGGTCATGCCCGTATTGAAACATATTTCCCCGGTGGTAGTTCCAATCTTTCCTGCTGCTTTTCCATAAAAGGTCTTCCCGTCTTGTAATAAGAGTATTGCTTGTGGTTTCGTTTTGTATTTCATTCTTTTCTTTTTCGTATTTATAAATGGGACATAAAAAAAGGATGAAGTAAAATTACTTCATCCTTTTTTATCTTAATCCCGATAATGAACGGGTTTTATCAAAAAATTATTCACTTTTTTGTTCTCCTGAGTTAGTTTCTGTAGAAGCTGGTGCATCTGCTTTTTTCTTTCCTCCGCGGCTTCTGCGTGTTTTCTTTGCAGGAGCTGCTTTGTCTGTAGAAGCTTTTAACATGTTTTCGTTAAAGTCAACCAGTTCGATTAAGCAAGTGTTGGCATTATCACCAATACGGAACCCTGTTTTAAGAATACGGGTATATCCGCCGGCACGTTCTCCTACTTTTGGAGCTACGTCGCGAAACAAGGTTACTACTGCTTCTTTGTTTTTCAAATAGCGGAACACCATTCTTCTGGAATGAGTCGTATCGCTTTTTGCTTTTGTAACAATAGGTTCGAAATATTTTTTAAGTGCTTTTGCTTTTGCCAGAGTGGTGTTGATTCTCTTGTGTTGAATAAGTGCACTTGCCATGTTAGAAAGCGTAGCATGTCTGTGCTGCGATTTTCTTCCAAGATGATTTATTTTTTTTCCGTGTCTCATTTTTATTTTTGTTAATCGTTATACCGATTTGGCATCGGTTTATATAAACTTAGTTCAATGCTCCTTTTTCTTTCATGAATCCGTACTTCGCAACATCCATTCCAAAGTTAAGGCCTTTGTTTGCTACCAGCTCTTCAAGTTCAGCCAATGATTTTTTACCGAAGTTGCGGAATTTAAGAAGATCCATTTTGTTGTAAGAAACAAGCTCTGCCAATGTTTCCACGTCAGCTGCTTTTAAGCAATTAAGTGCACGAACAGAAAGATCCATATCAACTAATTTAGTTTTTAATAGTTGGCGGATGTGTAATGCATGTTCATCAAAATCTTGCTCTTTTGTTTTTTCTTCTGTATCAAGAGTGATTTTTTCATCAGAGAAAAGCATGAAGTGGTGGATAAGGATCTTCGCAGCTTCTTTTAATGCTTCTTTAGGATGAATGCTTCCATCGCTCTTAATATCCAAGATTAATTTTTCATAATCCGTTTTTTGTTCTACACGGTAATTTTCAACAGTGTATTTTACGTGACGGATAGGAGTGAAGATTGCATCGATAGGAATGTATCCTACGGGTGCATTAACCGGCTTGTTTTCATCGCCGGGTACGTATCCACGACCTTTATCAATAGTAAGTTCAAATTTTATTTTCACGCTGCTTTCCATATGGCAAATAACGTGATCAGGGTTCAATACTTGAAAGGCAGAAGTTCCTTTAGCAATGTCCCCTGCAGTAAATGTATCTTTTCCGTTTAATGAAACAGTTATTTTTTCTGTATCAACTCCTTCAATCTGCTTTTTGAAACGAACTTGTTTTAAGTTCAAAACAATTTCGGTTACATCTTCTACAATTCCTTTTACTGTAGAAAACTCATGGTCAACGCCTTCAATGCGTATGCCGGTAATGGCATGTCCTTCTAAAGAGTTAAGCAGGATTCTGCGAAGTGCATTACCAATAGTAACTCCATATCCCGGCTCCAGCGGGCGAAATTCAAACTGACCTTCTGTGTCAGTTGATTGGATCATGATCACTTTATCGGGTTTCTGAAAAGCTAAGATTGCCATATGTAAGAGTTTTAAGTATTAAAGTTTAGTTCAATTATTATTTAGAGTATAATTCGACAATTAATTGCTCTTTTATATTTTCAGGTATTTGAGAGCGTTCAGGTACCGCCAAGAAGCGCCCTTGCATGGTGTTTCTATCAAATTCTAACCATTGGAAAGTAGTGTTACCTGCTGCCAATGAGTTTCTGATAGGGTCCATATCTTTTGATGATTCACGAACTCCTATAATATCACCTGCTTTTACTGTATAAGAAGGAATATTCACAATGCTTCCGTTCACCGTAATATGTTTATGCGATACAAATTGACGCCCTGCACGACGGGTAGGAGCAATACCCATTCTGTAAACAACATTGTCTAAGCGTGATTCTAATAGTTGAAGTAATACTTCACCTGTTACACCTTTTGCACGCGCAGCACGGGTAAAAGTATTTTCAAACTGGCGTTCCATAACACCATATGTATATTTTGCTTTTTGCTTTTCTGAAAGCTGAACAGCGTACTCCGATTGTTTAGCTCTTTTTTTCATTAAGCCGTGCATTCCCGGTGGGTAGCCTTTTTTCTCCAACGTTTTTCCGTTCCCGCCTAAAATAGGCTCAGAAAACTTTCTATTAATTCTTTGCTTTGGTCCTGTGTAACGTGCCATTTTTAAAATTTATAATTGTATTAATTAATGTAGATTTTATACTCTGCGTTTTTTCGGAGGTCGGCATCCGTTGTGAGGAACAGGAGTAGTGTCAATGATCTCTGTAATCTCAATTTTATTTGTGTTTAAAGCACGGATAGCACTTTCCCTGCCACCGCCCGGGCCAGTAACATATACTTTTACTTTTCTTAAACCTGATTCATACGCAACACGAGCTGCATCGGAAGAAGCCACTTGTCCTGCATAGGGGGTGTTCTTTTTAGAACCACGGAAACCCATTTTTCCGGCAGATGACCAAGCTATTGTTTGCCCTTTTAAATTGGTTAGGGTAACAATGATGTTATTGAATGTAGCGTTAATGTGCGCTTCGCCAATAGCATCTACTTTTACAGTTCTTTTTTTCGCTTTAACAGGTTTACCTGCAGCATCACCTCCTTGCGCTTTATCCTGTTGTTTTTTTTCGTCAGCCATTTTTATTGTTTGAAATGTTTAATTGTATGATATGTTAAATAGTAAAGACAAATTATCCTTTACTTGGAGCCATTTTTTTGTTGGCAATTGTTTTTCTCCTTCCTTTTCTGGTACGTGCATTTGAACGTGTGCGTTGACCGCGAACAGGAGCACCCATACGGTGGCGCATACCACGATAAGATCCGATATCAATCAAACGTTTTATGTTTAATTGTGTTTCAGAACGTAAAGCGCCTTCCACTTTAAATTTTTCAGTGATGATATTTCTGATCTTGCTTAAATCAGCATCGTCCCATTCTTGAACTTTTTTGTCGAAGCTAACTCCTGCTTCTGTGAGTATCTCGCGGGCAGAACTTCTGCCAATACCATATATGTATGTAAGCCCGATTTCTCCGCGCTTGTTTTTTGGAAGGTCAATACCTGATATACGTGCCATTTTTTAGTTAATTGTTATTTGTTATTCGTTAATTGCTTTTTGGTTATTGGTTTTTATCCGTTCACCACTAGCTGTTTTATCCTTGACGTTGTTTGTGTTTTGGATTTTTTTTGTTGATTACATATAGTTTTCCTTTTCTGCGAACTATTTTGTCGTCAACACTTCTTTTTTTGATCGATGTTCTGATTTTCATTTTATTTATATCTAAAAGTTATTCTTCCTTTTGTTAAATCGTAGGGCGACATTTCTAACCTTACTTTATCTCCCGGTAATAATTTGATGTAATGCATCCTCATTTTACCGGATATGTGTGCTGTTATAATGTGTCCGTTCTCTAATTGAACACGAAACATGGCGTTTGAAAGCGCTTCTGTTATTGTTCCGTCTTGTTCAATTAACGATTGTTTTGCCATGCTTACTTTATACCTTTTCTGTTTTTAATTCTACTTCCTGTTTTATATAATCAAATGTTGTTAAGAGCTCTGCTTTGTTTTTTCTTACAACAATTGTATGTTCAAAGTGGGCTGCCGGTTTTTTGTCTGCTGCAAACACTGTCCAACCGTCCTCTCCAACTTTTATCTCTCTTTTTCCCATTGTGATCATCGGCTCAATTGCTATTACAAGTCCTTCTTCCAATCTCGCCCCGGTTCCTCTTCTTCCGTAGTTAGGTACTTCCGGTGCTTCATGCAAGCTTCTTCCTAAACCATGGCCTACCAGCTCTCTCACAATTCCATAGCCATATTTGTTTACATGCTCTTCAACCGCACTGCTGATATCGCCAACTCTTCTTCCGGCTACAGCGGCTTCAATTCCTTTATAAAGAGATTCCTTAGTCACTTTTAATAGTTGCCTTACATCTTCTTTAATTTCTCCTACTGAAAATGTATAAGCCGAATCTCCATAGAATCCATTTTTAAGAACTCCGCAATCTACCGATACAACATCACCATTTTTAAGAACGTATTTGCCGGGGACTCCGTGAACAACTTCTTCGTTTACGGAAATACACAGCGTGTAGTCAAAAACCAGACTTTCTTTTCTATATCCTTTGAAAGCCGGAACTGCACCATTATCTCTTATGAACGTCTCTGCAATCTTGTCTAATTCTATCGTACTAACACCCTCTTTTATACTTTTCTCAACTTCTGCAATTGTTTTCGATACCAATAAACAACTTTCTCTTATCAGTTCAATCTCTTCGTTAGTCTTTAAGTATATCTTGCTCATTAACGTTTTTTATCTGCTTGCTTCTCATTTTTTTATACCAATCATTTAGTATTAAGCGGTAGCCATGTTCATTGAAGTTCTTCCTTTTATCCTTCCCGATTTCATTAATCCATCATAGTGACGCATTAATAAATGACTTTCTATCTGTTGTAATGTATCTAACATAACACCTACCATGATGAGTAGGGAAGTGCCACCGAAGAATCTCGAGAACATATCCGTAACTCCGAATAATGCCCCTGAAATAGCAGGCATGATAGCAACCAATGCCAGAAATATAGAACCCGGTAATGTTATTTTAGACATTACATCATCGATAAAACTTGCTGTTTGTTTGCCTGGTTTTACACCCGGGATAAAACCACCATTACGTTTCATGTCATCTGCCATTTGTGTTGGATTAACCATAATAGCAGTGTAGAAATAGGTGAAGACAATAATTAATAAAGCGAAAATTATATTGTATGTAATACCGTTATGGTTGGATAAAGCCCCAATTACTCCGCTAAGACTTTCAGTTGCTGCAAAGCCTGCAAGTGTAATAGGAATGAACATGATTGCCTGAGCAAAAATTATTGGCATAACACCGGCAGCATTTACTTTTAAAGGGATGTATTGGCGAACTCCTCCATATTGCTTGTTTCCTACGATCTTTTTAGCAAACTGAACAGGAATTTTTCTTGTCCCTTGAACTAAAAGGATACAACCTATAATGATAAATAGTAAGAATACAATTTCTAAAAGCAATAAAATTAATCCGCCGCCTTTAGCTTCCATACGTGAAGCAAATTCCGATACAAAAGCAAAAGGAAGATCAGCCAAGATACCAACCATGATGATTAAAGAAATACCGTTTCCAAGACCTCTGTCTGTAATTCTTTCGCCCAACCACATTACAAACATGGTTCCTGCCACAAGAATAGAAACCGATGTAACCCACCATAGTTGAGAAGCATCCGCTACCACACCCGGGTAACTTGTTAATTGAGTAGAGAGATATCCGGGAGCTTGAAGTGCAGTAATCAGGATTGTTAAAAAACGAGTGTATTGATTAATTTTTCTTCTTCCACTTTCTCCTTCTTTTTGCATACGTTGAAAGTAGGGGAAGGCCATGCTTAATAATTGAACAACGATGGATGCAGAGATGTAAGGCATGATTCCCAAAGCAAAAATGGATGCCCTGGCAAATGCACCTCCTGCAAACATGTTAATCAATCCGGCTAAACCATCTACAGTGCCTTTTGAGGCGAGTGCAGCCTGGTTGATTCCTGGAAGCATAACATAAGATCCTAAACGATAAATTAGAATAAAACCAAGAGTATAGTATATTCTTGATCTTAGATCTTCTATCGAAAATATATTTTTTATAGTTTGTATTAAATTCCTCATAGGGAAAACTAAGCTTTTACAATTTCTGTTTTACCACCTTTAGCTTCAATCGCAGATTTAGCAGAAGCAGAGAAAGCATGTGCTTTTACATCTACTTTAGACTTAAGTTCTCCGTTGCCTAATATTTTTACCATTTTATTTTTAGAAACTAATCCATTAGCTATGAATGTTTGAATGTCAAACGAACTTATTTTCTTTTCATCAGCTAAACGTTGAAGTGTTTGGATATTAATTCCATGAAATTCTTTCCTGAAAATATTGGTGAATCCAAATTTTGCCAAACGTCTTTGCAAAGGCATTTGTCCACCTTCATGACCGCGGCGCATGTTATATCCGCTATCCGATTGCTGACCTTTATGACCTTTTGTAGAAGTTCCGCCTTTTCCGGAGCCTTGTCCACGTCCTTTACGCTTAGTGTTTATTTTTACTGAACCTCTTTTAGGTTTTAATGTATGTAGTTCCATTTTATTGAGTTGCAATTTACAATTTTTTTCGGTTGAAAATTCCTTAATTTTTAGTGGTTTATTACCCTTCAAAAACCTTTTTTAGGGATACTCCACGACTTTGCGCAACGTTAATAGGGTCTCTCATTTTTATAAGAGCATCCATAGTTGCTTTTACCACGTTGTGTGGGTTAGATGATCCTTGTGATTTAGCAAGTACATCGGTTACACCTGCACTTTCTAATACGGCACGCATTGCACCACCTGCAATTACACCTGTTCCGTGAGAAGCAGGTTTTAAAAATATGCGAGATCCTCCGAATTTTCCATGTTGAAGGTGGGGTACAGTTCCTTTAATAAGAGGAACTTTCACTAAATTCTTTTTAGCATCATCTACTCCTTTTGAGATAGAATCAGTTACCTCACGAGATTTTCCTAAGCCATAACCAACTACGCCTTTTCCATTTCCGACAACAACAATTGCCGAGAAACTAAATGTACGTCCGCCTTTTGTTGTTTTAACAACACGGTTAACGGCCACAAGACGTTCTTTGAGTTCTATTTCGCTTGATTTTACTCTTTTGATATTTTCTTTAGACATGTGTACTATTTTTATAAGTAATTAGAATTTTAATCCTGCTTCGCGAGCTGCTTCAGCAACTGCCTTTACACGACCATGATAGAGGTAACCATTGCGGTCAAACACTACTTCTTGTATGCCTTTATCTGTTGCAATCTTTGCAATAGAAGCACCTACTGATTTCGCTTTGTCTGATTTAGAACCTTTTGCTTTCGTACTGTTTTTTCCTAAGGAAGAGATAGAAGCTATCGTTTTTCCTGTAGAGTCGTCAATAAGCTGCGCATAGATTTCGCTATTGCTTCTGAAAACAGAAAGGCGAGGGCGTGTGCTGTTGCCGTTTACTTTACTACGGATTCTTTTTTTAATTTTTTCTCTTCTGAAATTTCTTGATTTCATGATTAGTTCAGTTTAATATTATTTTGCTGCTGTTGCTGCTGTTTTACCTGCTTTCTTCCTTAATTGTTCTCCTACAAACTTGATACCTTTTCCTTTGTATGGTTCCGGAGCACGTATAGATCTGATCTTTGCTGCTACCTGTCCTAAAAGTTGTTTATCTGCAGATTGAAGGATCACCATAGGGTTGCTTCCTTTTTCTGTTTTGGTTTCCAATTTAATTTCTTTTGGTAGTTCAAGAATAATGTGGTGAGAGTAACCAACAACTAAATCTAACTGTTGGCCTTTATGTGCTGCTTTATACCCTACACCTACAACTTCTTGTTGTATTTTAAATCCTTCGTTAACACCTTTTATCATATTAGAAATAAGTGAACGATACATGCCATGTGTTGCTTTATGACGTTTTTGTTCAGTAGGTCTTTCTAACATTACAGTATTGTCTTGAACTTTAATAGTAATATCAGTGTCTACTTTTTGAGTAAGCTCACCTTGTTTCCCTTTAACAGTTACAGTGCCTTTGTTAACGCTTACTGTTACACCTTGTGGAATTGTGATGGGTTGTTTTCCTATTCTTGACATTTTTTATAGTATAAAATAATTATTAATACACGTAACAAATTACTTCTCCTCCCATGTTCATTCTCTTTGCTTCTTTATCGGTCATTAATCCTTTCGAAGTAGAAATGATAGCGATACCAAGTCCGCTTAAAACGCGAGGCATAGTTTCTACAGGAGAATATTTTCTTAACCCCGGTCTGCTTATGCGTTGTATTTTACGAATAGCAGGTTGTTTCGTAGTAGGGTGGTACTTAAGAGCAATTTTAATTTTATCTTGTACCGGATTTTCTTCGATTTTATAATCAAGAATATACCCTTGATCTTTTAGGATGCGGGTTATTTCTTTCTTCATACCAGAAGCCGGAACCTCAACGATTCTATGATTCGCTTTTAATGCGTTCCTAACTATTGTTAAATAATTTCCAATTGTATCCATTGTGAGTATTTGATTTCTTTTGTACTTAAATTACCAGCTTGATTTTGTTACTCCCGGAATCTTTCCATGTAATGCCCATTCACGGAACACTAAACGAGAGATACCGAATTGACGAGAGTAAGCTCTTGCTCTTCCCGTTACTTTGCAACGGTTGCGAAGTCTTACTTTTGAAGAATTGCGAGGTAGTTTGCTTAATCCAATATAATCGCCAGCCGCTTTTAAAGCTTTGCGTTTTTCTGCATATTGATCTACAAGCTCTTCGCGTTTTCTTTGTCTTGCTTTAATACATTCTTTAGCCATTTATTTTATTTTTTAGTTTCTTTAGTGTCTCTTTTAGCAACGGAACCGAAATTCATCATGTCTGATTTTCCGCCTTTGTTTTCGTCTTCCTCTTTTTTGAAAGGCATTCCGAATTCTTTTAACAAGGACATTGCTTCATTGTTGGTTCTTGCAGAAGTAACAAAGGTGATATCCATACCACGCACTTTGTTTACTCTGTCAATATTTATCTCAGGGAATATAATTTGCTCTGTAATTCCCAATGTATAGTTTCCACGTCCGTCAAAACCTTTTTTGCTGATGCCTTTAAAGTCACGGATGCGAGGCAGGGCAGTAGAGATAAAACGATCTAAGAATTCATACATGTTGTTAGATCGAAGCGTTACTTTAACACCTATAGCAACTCCTTTTCTCACTTTGAAGTTTGAAATATCTTTTTTAGAAAGTGTAGCCATTGGCTTTTGACCGGTAATAGTAGCCATTTCGTTCAATGCGCTTTCAATTACTTTTCTATCTGAAACAGCATCACCAACACCTTGGTTAAGTGCTATTTTCTTAAGACGTGGAACACGCATAGGGCTTTTAAAGCCAAATTCCTTTTGTAGGTTAGATACAATTTCTGAATTGTATTTAGCCTTTAAACGAGGAGTGTAATTTTTAGGAGCAACAGAAGGAGCAGATTTTTTTTCTGCATCTTGCGCTTTGCCCTCTTGTTTTTTATTTGCTTCTTGCTTTGCCATTTTCTTTTAACTTGAATTATTTAATTACTTCGCCTGATTTTTTTGAGTAGCGTACCAACTTTCCGCTCGCATCATCTACTTTTCTTCCCACTTTTGTTGCATTGCCTTTTGCATCAACAAGCATTAGGTTAGAAATGTGAATAGGTGCTTCCTGGTGGATGATTCCGCCTTTCGTGTTTTTAGCATTAGGGCGAGTATGTTTGGTAGCCATATTGATACCTTCAACTAATACACGGAAACTTACTTTATCTACAGATAAAACCCTTCCTTGTTTGTTTTTATCATCTCCGGCAATCACTTTTACTGTGTCGCCTTTTTTGATTTTTAATTTTGCCATTATCGTGCTTGTTATTTTTTCTTGTAAAAATTATAGTACTTCCGGAGCTAATGAAACGATTTTCATGAACTCTTTATCGCGAAGTTCTCTTGCAACAGGGCCAAAGATACGTGTTCCTTTAAGTTCGTCCGTTTCGTTAAGCAACACCGCTGCGTTGTCATCGAAACGAATGTAAGAGCCATCCGCTCTTCTTATTTCTTTTTTAGTACGTACGATCACTGCTTTAGAAACAGTGTGCTCTTTTACTCCACCGGCAGGGATAGCTTTTTTTACTGCAACCACAATTTTGTCGCCAATGGTAGCAGTTTTGCGTGTGCTGCCTAATATGCGGATGCAGAGTACTTCTTTTGCACCGCTGTTATCTGCACATACTAATCTTGATTCCTGTTGTATCATAACTTATATATTAATAATTTTTATTTCGCTTTTTCAACTATCTCTACCAATCTCCAGCATTTATTTTTGCTTAGAGGGCGTGTTTCTACAATACGAACTGTATCACCGATGTTCGACTCGTTTTTTTCATCATGCGCCATGAACTTACTGGTCTTCTTGATGAATTTTCCGTATTTAGGATGTTTTATCTGACGCTCAACAGAAACAACAATTGTTTTTGTCATTTTGTTGCTCGTAACAAGTCCTACTTTTTCTTTTCTGCGTGTACGTGTTAGTTCCATTTGTTCAATAAATTATTTTTTAATATCTGCTAATTCTCTTTTGCGAAGTTCTGTCATTAATCTTGCAATGTTTTTTCTTGTATGATTAATGCGGGCTGGACTTTCTACAGGAGAAATAGTATGCGTAAATTTCATTTTATCGATCGCATTTTTTTCATCCTTCAGTTTTTCCTGAAGATCGCTTTTTGAGAGCTGTGAATAGTTTACTTTTTTCATTTGGTTAATTATTTGTCTTATGATACACTGTAATCATTTCTAACAACGAACTTAGACAAGCATGGTAATTTATCACCTGCTAATTTTAGCGCTTCTTTCGCTGTGTCCATTGTTGTTCCTTCTGTTTCAAAAATCATTCTTCCTGCTTTTACAACAGCTACCCAGTATTCCGGATTTCCTTTACCCTTTCCCATACGAACCTCAGCAGGTTTTTTGGTGATAGGTTTATCAGGGAAAACACGTATCCAAACCTTTGCCTCTCTTCCGAGATGGCGGGTTAGTGCTACACGGGCAGCTTCAATTTGTCTTGCAGTGATCCATACAGTTTCGGTTGCTTTTAAACCGAAAGATCCAAATGCCAGGGTCGTTCCTCTTCGGGCGTTTCCGCTGGGAACCATTTTATGCATTTTTCTGTATGTAGTTTTCTTTGGTTGTAACATTGGTATCTATATTTCTTTGTTATCAGTTATGTTTTATCTTCTGTTGTTATCTCTTCCGCCTCTTCTATCTCCGCCACGTTCACGATCGTTTCTATCTCTGTCGTTGCGTGGTTTGCCGCCTTTTTTCTTATCTCTTGTATCAGTGATGTTAGGGGATAGGTCACGTTTTCCGAAAACCTCTCCTCTGCAGATCCATACTTTAATTCC
>CAZCJN010000019.1:0-8661 GCA_964498865.1 uncultured Bacteroidia bacterium | reverse complement strand
ACAATGCGAGCATCCACTTCCGGGCGTTTTACTTCAAAAATATTTATTTGAATATCTTTTCCTGTGATCTTTTTTAACTCTTCTTTAAGTTTGTCAACTTCTTGTCCGCCTTTTCCGATAATGATACCGGGGCGAGCTGTATGAATGGTAACGGTAACAAGTTTTTGAGTACGCTCAATCACAATACGAGACATGCTGCTTTTAGGCAAACGTGCTTTCAAATAGTTGCGAATACGATCGTCTTCAATAAGCTTGTCAGCATAATTTTTTCCGCCAAACCATGCAGAGTCCCATCCGCGGATGATTCCCAGGCGATTACCAATTGGATTTGCTTTTTGTCCCATTCAAAGAAAGTTGTTGAGTGATTGAATTATTTAGTTTTTTGTTCTTTAATAGTATCCAGTACTACTGTTACGTGGTTTGAACGTTTACGAATTCTGTATGCACGACCTTGTGGAGCCGGACGGAAACGTTTTAAAACCTGAGCAGAGTCTACTTTAATTTCTTTTACAAATAAAGCGCTGTCTTCTGCACGCAAACCAGTTTTTGCCTCATAGTTTTTTACAGCAGATAAAACCAATTTTGAAAGAGGTATAGATGAATGCTGAGCATGAAACTTTAAAACATTTAATGCTTTTTCAACCGGTTGATTACGGATTAGATCGGCAAGAAGGCGCATTTTACGTGGCGAAGTAGGGTAGTTGTTAAGCTTAGCAAAATAAGTTGTCTTATTTGCTTCTTTTCTTGCCTCTGCCATTTCGCGTTTACGAATTCCCATTGTCTCTGTTATTTAAAATTATTTATTGTCTGCTTGTTTAGGCGCCGGAGCTGCATCAGCTTTAACGTGGCCGGTATGTCCTCTATACGTTCTTGTAGGAGCAAATTCACCTAAGCGATGACCTACCATGTTTTCTGTTACGTAAACAGGTATGAACTTATTGCCATTGTGAACTGCAAAAGTAACTCCAACAAATTCAGGAGTAATCATTGATCGGCGAGACCAAGTTTTTACTACATACTTCTTTTTTCCTCCTGCAATTTCTTGAACTCTTCTGTTGAGTTTGAAATCTATAAAGAATCCTTTTTTTAACGAACGTGCCATTTTTCTTTATTTATGTTTTAATTATTTATGACCATATCCTTTGCTTCTTCTTTCGATGATGAAGCGGTTGGATGCTTTTGTTTTATTTCTTGTTTTAACGCCTTTCGATTTTTTACCGGTTCTAGAGCGAGGGTGACCTCCTGATGCTCTTCCTTCACCTCCACCCATCGGGTGATCTACAGGATTCATCGCAACCGCACGGTTTCTAGGCCTGCGTCCGAACCATCTGATACGACCTGCTTTTCCATGTACCTCAAGGATATGATCGGCATTTGAAACAGAACCAATAGTACCCATACAAGCTGCTAATACCATGCGAGTTTCGCCTGAAGGCATTTTCAATACGACAAATTTTCCTTCTTTAGCTGTAAGTTGTGCATAAGAACCAGCACTTCTGATAAATTTCCCTCCCTGACCCGGGTTAAGTTCTACATTATGTACAATAGTACCCAGTGGAACATTGGAGAGAGGCATAGCGTTACCTATATTAGGAGCAACAGTTGCACCCGATAGAAGAACTTGTCCTACTTGTAAACCTTGAGGAGCAAGTATGTATCTTTTTTCTCCGTCTTTATATTGAAGAAGAGCAATACGACCTGTACGAATAGGATCATATTCAATTCCTACAACAGTAGCAGGAATATTTTGTTTGTCACGTTTAAAGTCAATGATCCTCATACGTTTTTTATGCCCTCCGCCAATATAGCGCATGGTCATTTTTCCCGTACGATTACGACCACCACTTTTTTTGTAGGGTATAAGCAACGATTTTTCAGGTTTACCTTTTGTTATATCGCTGTTATCGTTTGCTACTTTATGTCGTTGACCCGGTGTTAGGGGTCTAAATCTTCTTACTCCCATTTTTTATTTCGTATTAAATATTTCCGTAGAAATCAATTGTGTCTCCTTTTTTTAATGTTACAACAGCTTTCTTAGCTTTTTTAACCAGGCCGGCCATTACTTTGGTTTTAGTATACCTGAACTTGGTTTTACCGATATAGTTCATCGTGTTTACTTCTTCCACGGTAACTCCGTATGCTTTTTCAATTGCTTTTTTAATTTCTACTTTGTTAGAAGTAGGTTCAACCACAAAAGAGTAACGGCTTTTACCTGCATTATTTTTAGCAGTAGCATCGCCCTGAGCAGCGTACTTTTCAGTAATAATTGGTTTTATGTATATACTCATCTTGATTTACTGTTTACTGTTATTATTTTTTACCCTTAGCTTTTTTAACAACTTTTTTTGCTTTAGCAGGTGATTTCGCTTTTTTTGTAGTTGCCTTTTTCGCTTTTTTAGTTTTTGCTTCAGCTTTTACTTTTGATTTTGGCTCTGCAGATGCAATATCAGCATCGGTGCCCACCTCGGTTTTTAATAAAATATTTTCAAGTGTTTTGAGTGAGCTCTCTGCCAATATAAGGATGTTGGCATTTACGATATCATACGTGTTAAGAGAGTTTGCACTGGTAACTTTTGCCGATTGAATGTTTCTTGCAGCCAAAGCAATGTTTTTATCTTCTTGGTTGACTACTAACAATGTTTTTTTGTTGCTTAACTCAAGGTTACTTAATAACTCAGCATAATTTTTTGTTTTAGGAGTTTCGAATTTGAAATCTTCTAAAACAGTTATTGCATTATTTTTTGCTTTGTCAGAAAGTGCACTGATACGTGCTAATTGCTTTACTTTTTTATTCAATTTGAAAGAGTAGTCTCTAGGTTGAGGACCAAAGATTCTTCCCCCGCCTCTGAAGATAGGACTTTTGATATCCCCTTTTCTCGATCCTCCCGTACCTTTTTGTCTATGAAGTTTACGAGTACTGCCGTGAATTTCATTTCTTTGTTTAGCCTTGTGCGTTCCTTGGCGTTGGTTAGCAAGAAATTGTTTTACATCTAAGTAAATAGCATGTTCATTCGGTTCAATGCCATAAATAGCATCATTTAACGAAGCAGTGCGCTTTGTCTTAGTTCCTTTATTGTTTAAAATTGTGAGTTCCATCTTAATATTATTCAATTAATTATTTTTGAATCATTACAAAACTTCCGTTTGATCCGGGAACAGCCCCTTTTACTATCAAAAGATTTTTGTCTTTGATTAAACGTAAAACTTCTAAGTTACGTGCCTTCACGCGGTCACCGCCCATTCTGCCTGCCATTCTCATTCCTTTTAATACACGAGAAGGAAAAGAAGATGCTCCGATTGATCCCGGAGATCTTTGACGATCATGCTGTCCATGACCTACTGCACCAACCCCGCTGAAGTGGTGGCGTTTAACAACGCCTTGAAAGCCTTTACCTTTTGAGGTTCCTATTACGTCAACATATTCACCTTCTGTGAATATATCTAATGTAATAGTGTCGCCTGCTTTTTGTTCACTGGTAAAATCTTTAAACTCTGCTACTTTTCTTTTAGGAGTAGTGTTTGCTTTTTTAAAGTGACCTTGAGCCGGAGAGGTTGTGTGTTTTTCTTTTCTTTCAACAAAACCTAATTGAAGAGAGTTGTATCCGTCTTTTTCTTTTGTTTTTACTTGCGTAACAACACACGGACCCGCTTCCAATACCGTACATGCTACATATTTGCCTGAAGCATCGAACATGGTGGTCATTCCTATTTTTTTTCCAAGTAATCCTGACATTGTCTTTTAGATTTGAGATTTGAGATAGTTGATCTGAGAGGTTAGCATTTGCCTTTCTTTCATTTCTTTTATCTCATTTCTATATTCTATTTTGTTTTTATTTTGTTTCTGTTGCGAGATCAGATGTTAACATCATCGCATCTCATTATGCAATCGATCTATTACACTTTGATTTCTACCTCAACACCGCTGGGTAATTCCAGTTTACTTAATGCATCAACTGTTTTTGCATTGGTGCTGTATATATCCAACAAACGTTTGTATGTGCAAAGTTGAAATTGCTCACGCGCTTTTTTGTTTACGTGCGGCGAGCGAAGAACCGTGTAAATACGTTTGTTAGTTGGAAGGGGGATAGGCCCGCTCACCACAGCTCCGGTTGTTTTAGCTGTTTTAACAATTTTCTCTGCCGACTTATCCACTAGGTGGTGGTCGTAAGATTTTAGTTTGATTCTGATTTTCTGCTGTGACATGTCTTTATAATAAATTACTAAACTTTTTCTGCTTTTTTACCTTTTGCTTTTGCTACCACTTCATCAGAAATGTTTCTAGGTGTTTCTGAGAAGTGAGAAAATTCCATTGTAGAAGTTGCACGGCCGGATGTTAGTGTTCTTAACTGAGTAACATATCCGAACATTTCCCCAAGAGGAACTTTTGCTTTAATAACTTGAGCGTTTGCTTTGCTGTCCATACCTTCAATAAGTCCGCGACGGCGGTTCAAGTCACCTACTACGTCACCCATGTATTGTTCAGGAGTGATGATTTCTACTTTCATGATAGGCTCCATAAGAACAGGTTTTGCTTTAGGAAGCGCTTCACGGAAAGCAGTACGTGCGCAGATCTCGAATGAAAGAGCATCCGAATCCACATCATGATATGAACCATCTGTAAGAACGATTTTCATGGTTTGCATAGGGAATCCGGCTAATACACCGTTTACCATGGCAGCACGGAATCCTTTTTCAACAGCAGGAATGAATTCACGAGGGATGTTACCACCGGTGATTTCGTTCTCAAACTGAAGTCCTCCGTTTTTCTCTGTAACTTCAAAATCAGCATCAACAGGAGATACGATGAATTTGATATCAGCGAATTTACCACGACCACCTGTTTGCTTTTTATATACTTCACGATGTTCAATTGTTCCGTTGATAGACTCTTTATAGTTAACCTGAGGTGCTCCTTGGTTTACTTCTACTTTGAATTCACGTTTTAAACGGTCAACGATGATTTCTAAGTGAAGCTCTCCCATACCGCTAATGATCGTTTGTCCTGATTCCTCATCAGTTTTAACGCGGAAGGTAGGATCTTCTTCAGAAAGTTTTCCTAGAGAAGTTCCTAATTTATCTAAATCACCTTGTGTCTTAGGTTCGATTGCCAAGCCGATAACCGGCTCAGGGAATTTCATTGCTTCAAGAACAATAGGATTGTTTTCGTCGCAAAGTGTATCGCCTGTTTTAATGTCTTTAAATCCTACAGCAGCGCCAATATCACCTGCCTCAATAAAAGGGATTTGATTTTGTTTGTTGGCGTGCATTTGGAAAATGCGTGATATGCGTTCTTTATTTCCTGAACGAGTGTTTAAAACATAAGACCCTGATTCCAGTCTTCCGGCATAAGCACGGAAGAATGCCAGACGGCCTACGAAAGGATCTGTAGCGATTTTAAATGCAAGAGCTGTAAAAGGTTCTTTTACATCGGGCTTGCGAGAAACAGGTTCTTCTGTATTAGGATTGATTCCGTGAATATTGTCTTTATCAAGAGGGGAAGGCATTAGCGTCATTACATAATCCAACATGGTTTGTACGCCTTTGTTTTTGAAGGCCGATCCGCAAACCATTGGTATGATTTTACCTGCAATACAGGCTTTACGCAATGCTGTTAATACTTCATCTTCAGTAATGGTATCAGGAGCGCTGAAGAATTTTTCCATTATTTTATCATCGAACTCAGAAACTGATTCAAGTAGTTTTTCTCTCCACTGATGAACTTCTTCTTTCATTTCAGCAGGAATTTCCACTACTTTGAAAGTCATTCCTTTATCTTCTTCATTCCATTCAATAGCACGGTTATTTACCAAGTCCACCACGCCACGAAATTTCTCTTCAGCACCCAAAGGTAATTGAAGAGGAACTGCGTTACCGCCTAGCATTTCTCTTACTTGCTTACAAACATTTAAAAAATCTGCACCGGCACGATCCATTTTATTAACGAAACCTATACGGGTAACGTTATAATTGTTCGCTAAGCGCCAGTTGGTTTCCGATTGAGGTTCAACACCATCAACGGCTGAAAATAAAAAAACCAGCCCATCGAGAATACGAAGAGACCGGTTTACTTCTACTGTAAAGTCTACGTGACCCGGAGTATCAATAATGTTAACCTTATACTTATTGCCACGGTAATTCCAGAAGCAGGTAGTAGCAGCAGAGGTGATGGTGATACCACGTTCTTGTTCTTGTACCATCCAGTCCATCGTAGCAGCACCGTCGTGTACCTCACCAATTTTGTGGTTTACACCTGTATAGTAAAGAATACGTTCAGTGCAAGTAGTTTTACCTGCATCGATGTGCGCTGCAATCCCTATATTTCTTGTATATCTTAAATCGCTCATGCTAATTAGTTGATCTTAAAGTGTGAATATGCTTTGTTTGCTTCTGCCATACGGTGAACATCTTCTTTCTTTTTCCATGCACCTCCTTCATTCTTTGCTGCTGCAATAATTTCGGAAGCCAATCCGCTGCTCATACGGTGCTCTTTTCTTTCTTTAGCATAAAAAATCAACCATTTAATAGCCATAGCTACTTTTCTTTCCGGGCGAACCTCCTGAGGGATTTGGTAGTTTGCACCACCTATCCTTCTTGATTTTACTTCTACTTGGGGAGAAACATTCGTTAATGCTCTTTTCCAAACTTGAAGGCCATCTTCTTTTGTTTTTTCAGCAACAATGTCGATGGTGTTGTAGAAGATACCGAATGCTTTGTTCTTTTTACCTGAAAGCATTAAGTTGTTTACAAAACGAGTTACCAAGGTGTCTTGAAAACGAGGATCTGGAAGTAGTATGCGTTTTTTTGCTTTGGACTTTCTCATTGGTCTTTAAAATTATTTTTTGGTTTCAGCCGGTTTAGCTGCTGCTGCACCGCCTTTAGGTCTTTTTGCTCCGTATTTAGAACGTGATTGCCTCATCGCCTCAACACCTGCAGTATCAAGTGTTCCACGAACGATGTGGTAACGAACACCCGGTAGATCTTTTACCCTGCCTCCGCGAACCAGAACGATTGAGTGTTCTTGTAAGTTGTGGCCTTCTCCCGGAATGTATGCGATAACTTCATTACCGTTAGAAAGACGAACTTTTGCAACTTTCCTAAGTGCCGAGTTCGGCTTTTTAGGAGTGGTGGTGTATACTTTTATACAAACACCTCTGCGTTGCGGACTGCGTGAAAGTGCAATTGATTTACTCTTACGGGTAAACTTTGTGCGACCGTGGCGGATCAGTTGTTGAATTGTAGGCATTTACTTTTGTTTACTTTTTGTGTTTTTTTAACCCTATTTTGGGGGTTAAACAAAAAAATTTTTCCTTCCTTAAAGAAATCATTTTATATATGATTGAACTTTAGAAGGCCGCAAAGGTAAACAAATTTTAATACCATCAATCATTTTTTTCAAAGTTATTAACAATGTTGTGAGTGTTTTGCTTCGACTTATTCCGGATAGTTGTATGGGCGGGCAATATTCCATCACTCTTTACAGTATTATATGTACAAATCAGGAGCTTTCACTTACCGAAAAGGGAGAGGGTTTGGCAATTGCGAGAGGCAGGAAAATACAACTGAGGGGTGTTTAAGCATCCGTCAATTTTTGTATATGACCTTTTATTTTATGTAAGTTTAGATTGTATTTTATCACAATTAAGATAAATAGTATGAAACAGCTTTTTAGCTTATTTGCAATTTTAATATTAGTGGGGTGTAATTCTTCAGATAGGATAGAAGAGGGGCAGGAAACCACTCCTCCGGAGTCAGACAGCGTTTCGGTGTGGACGTATGATTATGAAAATGAAATGCCGATGAAAAGCAAGGCGATACAAGCTGGTTCTTTAACTCCTGAAAAGTGGGTTGATTTTGTGAACAATAACATAGGCGATAACAATATTCATCTTGACTTTGTGAAAGTTTCTAAGGATACTTTGTATGTGAGAATAAAAGAAAGTACTTATTTAACACAACAAATGGGCACTACCGGAGCAGATGATTATATGTCTACTACAACCTTTACTCTAACAGAGTTAAAGAATATCAAATATGTGAATTATGATTTTGAAGAGGGGGACCATGCCATGCCCGGTACCTATAGCCGGCAATATTATATAGACAGAAATAAATCAAATAATCTAAATTGAATTTGATCTTTGCATTAGATGGCCAAATAATAGATATTCAGTGCTGTTTGTTTGATCTTGCTTGTCGTTTCTTTAATCTTTGATCCTAAAGATTATTCCAATAGTATTGTTTGCTGAGCCTTTGGTCTACTTTGTATAACCTTTGGTAACAAAGATCACATCTGCGTTCATCTCTCTTTAATATTTAGCCTCAAACATTTTTCTTTGGTTTCAAATGAAGAACCTTTGTCATTGTTTTGATGACTTGATGAAGGAGTAGTACATCTGCAAGACTAAACATTAAACCTTTGACGTTCTATGTTGAATAAACGGGGCTGTTTCTTTCCTCTTTGATATCAAGTGTTAAATAAACGGAATTGTTTATTGAATAATTGTTGCCAACTATTCAGTATGCGGTACTTTTCTGTACTGTTTTCTTATACCTCTCTTTGTACGTTTCCCTCCTTATTCCTGCCGTTGGTTAGCAAAAACCTGCCGTATTGTTATATTGGATTTGGGGTTGCTGCTTTGAGAGTAAAAAAAGATTATATAG
>CAZCJN010000018.1:16458-23032 GCA_964498865.1 uncultured Bacteroidia bacterium | reverse complement strand
CATCCGACGCACCCACGTTATGGATAAATAACTTATTGGCACAGGCACGATCAACGGGCATATTTGATAAGAAAGGAGAGCTGTTTAAACTACCTAGCAGAGGATTGATAATAAGTGTACTCTGTATGCTAAAAGGAACTTGTCCGCTGGGTATATTTACAATTCCTTCATTACGGTTAGGGTCAGTCATGGAAATAGTATAGGTTCCCGACCCGGGATAGGTATGAATGGCTTTGTAAATGTTTTTTTTAATGTCTAATGATTGTAAAGTGGGGGAACCTATGGTCCATTGCCCCATGTGATGAGTTCCACATTCAGTAGCTGCACTGGTGCAACTGGCACTCCAAGGGTCACTAATAGGGTCATTAAGTCCAACCTCATAATTGCTCCTGCATACATTATAGAATTTAGTGTCGTCTCCAAAGTTGACAGGCAGAAAGCATCGGTCCGCATTTCCGCTGACACCACTTACCTTCGTATAAGTAGTTACAATTATTTCGTAGGTATAATCATTAATATTTGTACCTATCCATCTATAAGTGATCTCCCCCGCTCTTTCATGTGTAGCAAAGGCAGTAACTGCAATGGAAATAAATAATAAAATAAATAGCTTCTTCACGGATACAATAATACATCAAAAACCGTGCTGGGCAAAGAAAAATCCTAAGAAATAAAGGTTAAAAGAATGCTAATAAAGCGTGATCTCCCTGGTAACTTGTTTACCCTCTTCTAGTTTTACCATTGCCGTGCCGGGATCAAGTCCGGAAGAAGGTAAGGGAGTAACATCGGCTTGAAGAATCGCAGGCAGCTTAAAAGTAAATGATACGGAGCCCGATGCATCGGTAGTTCCTTTTTGCTCTTGTTGTGCTAAATTTCCGCCGGTTGTGTTGGGAATATGTAAATGTACCTCCGCACCGTAAACAGGGGTACTGTTATTACCGTTAATTACTGTAATTACCACATCGCACTTCTTATTTCTTTTACATGAGGGAGACACTACTGCAATAGAAAAAAGGGCGATTAAAATAACGGACAGCTTAATATAACAGGCCATAAGCATTGTATATTGTTTTTTATGCAAATTCACGATACAGATTTACAAAGATAAAGATATACTCCAAGTAGCCAAACAAACGCTTATAATCTACAATTCAACACTCAAAACCTAACTAAAAATCTTGCAAACTGAATCCGGCAATCAAATCAATAATTTACTACCTGTTCTTCTATCACTGCCGGTAATTTTCTGTATTCGTATTGCTGGTTGCGGAGTTGTGGTTCAAAACCGGCTTCACGAATGGCATCCTGAATGGTTTTATATGTAAATCGATGTGGCGCACCGGCAGCAGATACCACATTTTCTTCCAACATAATGCTTCCAAAATCATTAGCACCTGCATGTAAACAAATCTGAGCGACTTCCTTACCGACAGTAAGCCAAGATGCCTGTATATTAATAACATTAGGAAGCATGATGCGACTCATGGCAATCATGCGTATATATTCTTCTGCTGTTGTTTGATTTTTTACTCCACGTATTTCGGTTAATAATGTATCCACATCCTGGAAGGTCCATGGGATAAAAGCCAAAAAACCTTTCGCATCTTTTGGTTTTTCACTTTGCACTTGGCGTAACCATACTAAATGTTCAAAACGTTCATAAATGGTTTCCACATGACCAAACATCATGGTAGCGGAAGTAGTAATGTTCAATTGGTGAGCAGCTCTCATTACATCTAACCATTCTTTCCCTCCACATTTGCCTTTAGAAACAAGTCTTCTTACTCTATCATTTAAAATTTCAGCACCTGCTCCCGGTAACGAATCAAGCCCGGCATCTACTAAAGCTTTTAAAACTTCTGTATGAGTAGATTTTTCAAGCTTAGTAATATGCGCTACTTCGGGTGGGCCTAAGGAGTGTAATTTTAATTGAGGATATAGTTTTTTCAGTTCCCTAAATAAGTCAGTATAAAATTTTAAACCCAATTCCGGATGATGTCCCCCTTGCAACAATAGTTGATCACCACCCCATTTAAATGTTTCTTCAATTTTTTTCTTGTAGGTATCAATACCTGTAATATAGGCTTCAGGATGACCAGGAATGCGGTAAAAATTACAGAACTTACAATTAGCAATACAAACATTCGTGGTATTAACGTTTCTATCTATCTGCCATGTAACTTTTCCATCCGGCTTTTGTATTTTCCTAAGCTCATTAGCCACATACACTAACTCCGAAACAGGAGTATGTTCAAAAAGAAAAACTCCTTCTTCTATAGAGAGAAAGTCAAAATCAAGTGCACGCTTAAGTAAGAGATCGCTATTCATAATTTACCGGCCAAAAGTATAAATTATAGCAATGTACATTCATTCGTACGTGTTCATTTGTAAATTAGCAGGCAATAAATCAATTTATGTCAGAAAAAATAAAGCTCGGAATCACACAAGGCGATATAAACGGTATTGGTCTGGAAGTGATAATCAAAACCTTTGCTGATCCAACCATGCTGGAAATATGTACGCCTATTCTTTTTGGTTCGCAAAAAACCTATGCTTTTCATCGAAAAAGTTTAAATATTGAAACCCGCTTTACTCCTCTAAGAAGTCTTGACCAAATTGCACATAAGCAGTTTAATATTTATAATATATATGAAGAGGATATAAATATAGAGTTCGGACAATCTACTCCCCTTGCCGGAAAATATTCCCTTAGATCAATAGAAGCAGCCACTGATGCGCTCGAACAAAAGAAAATTGATGTATTAGTTACTGCGCCTATTAATAAGCATAACATTCACTCAGAACAATTTCCATTTAAAGGTCATACCGATTATTTTGAAATGCGTTTTAAAGGAAACACACTTATGCTCATGTGCTGCGATTCGTTTCGTGTGGGAATTGTAACAGGGCATATTCCGCTTGCGAGTGTAGCCAGTGCCATTACACAGGAAAAAATAATTCAAAAAGCAAAGCAGTTACATCAATCACTGATCAGTGATTTTGCAATAAGAAAGCCTAAAATTGCGGTACTCGGAATGAATCCACATGCCGGAGACAGTGGCGTTATAGGTACTGAAGAACAAACTGTGATTAATCCGGCCATTGAAAAGCTAAAGTTAGAAGGGCTTACCGTTTTCGGCCCCTATCCTGCCGATGGTTTTTTTGGAAGTGCCATGCACCTGAAATTTGATGGAGTATTGGCCATGTATCACGACCAAGGCCTAACACCCTTTAAAGCACTTGCATTTGACAACGGAGTAAACTATACAGCAGGGCTGCCTGTTATACGAACATCGCCTGACCATGGCGTAGGTTATGATATTGCCGGAAAAAATAAGGCCAGCGAAGAATCGTTCCGCTCAGCCGTTTATCTTGCTTGTGATATTTACAATACAAGAAGACAACAAAAAGAAATCTATGCCAATCCGTTAAAAGCCCTTTCTAAATCGGAGAGAGAATAGACATGATATCGTACAATCCTAAGGACTGGTTCACTTTTATTTTTCGTTTTCACAAAGCAGATACCGTACGCAAACTACTGCCATTAATTATTGGTATTTGTATTTATTCAGGCATTGTTGCCTACATGGAGTTGGAATACTGGAACCTATCGGAAAACAGCCACGTGAAGAATATACCCGTAATGCATACCTTGCTGGGCTTCGCTATCTCCATGCTATTGGTGTTCCGCACCAATACCGCTTACGACCGTTGGTGGGAAGGACGTAGACTTTGGGGCAGCCTTGTCAATAACAGTCGCAACTTTGCCATGAAACTACATACGATATTACCGGCAGAGGAAAAATGGCAGCGGTCGTTCTTCCGGAAAGTAATTCCTGCCTTTGCATGGGCATTACACCAGCACCTGCGCAAAGAGCAAACCCGGATTGAATTGTTTGAAGATGATGAACACAAGGATCTTTTCAAACAGATCGATAAAACCAAGCATGTGCCCAACCAAACAGCCCTGCTCATGTACCAGCACATTCAAACGCTGTATAAAGAGAACAAGATAAGCGGAGAACAATTGCTGTTTTTAAATTCAGAACTACAATCTTTCACCGATATATGTGGCGCATGCGAAAGAATAAAAAACACACCTATTCCTTTTTCTTACAGTGTATTCATAAAAAAATTTATTTTCTTCTATGTAATGACGCTCCCCTTTGGTTTTGTATTTCAACTGGGTTATTATGTAATACCCATTGTAGTTTTTATTTTTTATGTACTTGCCAGTCTCGAATTAATTGCGGAAGAAATCGAAGATCCGTTTGGCGGAGATGAGAACGACATACCTACAGAGATGCTTGCACAGAACATACAAAAGCATGTAGCGGAAATTATCTGATAATTATCCAGAGGCGTTCGATTTTATATTCTCATTACATGCATTTATCAATTTCGGAGCCGCTCTGATTCTAACAGCAGATGGGCGATGCAACCTCTGTGTTATTTTTTTACTTATCTACATTTAAGAACTTAAAAGTATGAAAAACAACTACAAATATTGGCCGACGGTTCACAAACTTTTTATGGGGAACAAATTATCGTCGGTTAAATGTGGTATATATATGTTTTACATATACATTAGCTAAATAATTATTTAAAATAATTTTATGTTACATTCCTCCTATGGAATCCATCAGCGCTTTCGAAATCATTAAAATTGGCATAGGCCCTTCCAGTTCCCACACCATGGGTCCTTGGAAAGCGGCATCCATGTTTCTTACTGAACTTGCAAAAAAAACATTACTTACAAATATTACAGAGCTGAATGTATACTTATACGGCTCCCTTGCCAAAACAGGAATTGGCCACGGTACAGATATAGCTGTTTTAATGGGCCTATCCGGCGAAGATTTCACTACGATAAATACCACTACTATTCCGGAAAAAGGAGAAAGAATAAAAAAGGCAGGCAAGATCAAATTAAAGTGAGTACATGAAATTCCTTTTCAGTACAAAACCAACCTGATCTTTGAATATAAAATGAGTCTTCCCTTTCATGCGAACGGAATGGCATTTTCAGCAAAGCTTTCGGATGGGAGTATTATTGAAAAAAAATATTATTCATTGGGCGGGGGGTTTGTTGCTTCAGACGAAGAAAACACCATCGTTAAAAATTCCATTGTTACGCCTTACCCTTGTCATCACGCACAGGACATTGCCGACAATTGCAAAAAACTTAATATAAGTGTATCAGACCTTATCTTTATAAATGAACAGGCATGGAGAAGCAAAGCAGAAATCGAAAAGAAAGCATTATCCATCTGGAAAGAAATAAAGGATTGCATTTATCGAGGCATTAATAAGGAGGGAATTCTTCCGGGAGGACTGAATGTAAAACGAAGGGCTGCTGAACTGAATAAGCATTTATTGAAGAACGAAGCACTGCCTCATACAGTTGATGAATGGATTGCATTGCTACGAAAACAGGATCATGATTTTAACAAAATCAATAAGTGGATCACTTGTTTTGCTTTAGCGGTCAATGAAGAAAATGCTGCATTCGGCCGTATCGTTACTGCTCCCACCAACGGGGCAGCAGGAGTAATTCCGGCTGTACTGATGTATGCCTATTGTTTTGTTCCGGGTTTTAATGAAGAAAAAATCATTCGTTTTATTCTTACTGCAGGCGAGATCGGTACATTATTTAAAAAGAATGCCACTATTTCTGCTGCCATGGGAGGGTGCCAGGCGGAAATAGGTGTATCGTCTGCCATGGCGGCTGCGGCTTTGACCGAATGTTCGGAAGGAAGCCCTGAACAAGTGCTGATGGCAGCAGAAATAGCAATGGAACATCATTTAGGAATGACCTGTGACCCCATAGGGGGTTTAGTGCAGATACCCTGTATTGAACGTAACAGCATGGGAGCGATAAAAGCAATAACAGCTTCGAACATTGCACTGGAAAGTGATCCTAAAGCTGCCAAAGTGAGCCTCGATGCAGTGATACAATCTATGTGGAACACAGCCCGTGACATGAGCACCAAGTACAAAGAAACTTCGGAAGGTGGATTAGCAACAACTATCCCTGTGAATATTTCGGAATGTTAATTGGTCATTTACTAAAAGCCAACTCATACAACATAAGCTCCACCTCATCATTAGGTATACGAACCATTTTTACAAATTTAAGTCCTAGCTTTTCTAAAAGTTTTTGAGAAGATGAATTTTCTTTTACGGTAATGGCTTTTATACCGGGTATCTTGAATTCTTCCAAGGCGGCTTGCTTCACCCGGCTTGCTGCTTCAAAAGCATAACCCATTTTCTCATATTGGGGAAGAAAGGCAAAACCTATGTCTACCCCTTCTAAACCTTCCCTGTCGTAAAGTCCGCAAGTACCTATTTTAACTTTGTCTGATTTTCTGATGAGCGTATAATTGCCATAACCCAGCCTTTCCATCTGTGGCAAGACCTTTTTCTCAATATATTCTTTTGCATCGTTTACTGTTTTTACTTTTCTGTCACCGATGTATTGTAGCCATTTGGGAGTATTAAGCAGTTCAAATATAAATTCAGCATCTTCTAAAGAAGTAGGTTTTAGAATTAATCTTTCTGTTTCAAATGATTT
>CAZCJN010000018.1:0-16358 GCA_964498865.1 uncultured Bacteroidia bacterium | reverse complement strand
TATTCACTCACCACCTCTTTCACTTCGGGAATAAATTTTTTAAGTAAGGTTTCTATGCCGGCCTTAAGTGTAACAGTAGAAGACGGACATCCGCTGCAAGCCCCTTTCATGCTAAGGTTTACAATACCATCTTTAAAAGAACGAAAAACAATCATTCCTCCATCCTGTTCAACAGCAGGGCGTATATACTGTTCTAGCGTATTTATAATTTTCACTTCAATATCTCCCTGCGGCGTAGTATGATCATTACTTTGTATATCCTCTTTTAATTTATTTTTATCCTCATCTGTGCCTTTTGTGGTTACAATCGACGTAACGGCTGCCTTGCCGGAAGAAAGGAATTCTCTTACAAATTCACGCAACTCTAAAATGATATCGTCCCACTGAATAGTCTCGGTTTTAACAACCGTTATATAGTTGATAGAAATAAAAACGCTCTTTACAAATGGAAACTTAAAAAGCTCTGTTGCTAAAGGAGAACCTTTTGCGTCAGCAGCTGTTAAATATTCTAAAGGAATGGAATTTTCTATCAAGGGTTTGTTTACAACAAACTTCATGGCTGCAGGATTGGGAGTACTCTCTGCATAAACGATCACGGGTGTTTTTATTGCTGTTGTCATTTTACATTTGTGTTATACAAATTTAACTCTTATTAGTACATTTACATTGAAAAATCGGTTTAATGTCTTGTGTAGTTTATCTAAAGTTGAATGCATGAGTTATAAACTATAAACAACAGACTTGGGCTGAAGACTATCGACTAAAATCTTTTCTTTTGAAACGCAAAGTAGATTTTTTAATAATTGGCTCCGGCATTGCCGGATTAAGCTATGCCCTGAAAACCGCAGAGAAGGGTAAGGTGTTGATCCTAACCAAATCCAACGAAGATGAATCTAATACCAAATATGCACAAGGGGGTATTGCATCGGTTATGTATCAACCGGATTCATACGAGAAGCATATAAAAGATACGCTTACTTGTGGGGATGGTTTGTGTAATAAAGAAGTGGTACGCATGGTAGTTACTGAATCTACCGACCGCGTGCAGGAATTAATCAATTGGGGTGCTCAGTTTGACAAAACTCCTGAAGGGGCTTACGATCTGGGAAAAGAAGGTGGTCATTCGGAAAACAGGATTTTGCATCATAAAGATAATACCGGTTTTGAAATAGAAAGAGCACTGTTGCAAAAAGTACATTCACATCCTAACATAGAAATTTTAGATCATTATTTCGCACTTGAGCTTCTTACGCAGCATCATCTTGGCAAAAAAGTTACCAGCAAATCTGTTGATATTGAATGTTACGGAGTATATGCACTTAACACAAAAAACAATCGCGTAGAACAGATCCTCTCTCGCATCACTCTTATTGCTACGGGGGGGGCAGGACATGTATATGCTACAACTACCAATCCTGCTATAGCCACAGGTGATGGAGTGGCTATGGTATATCGTGCAAAAGGGCATGTAGAAAACATGGAATTTTTTCAGTTCCATCCCACCTCTTTATATAATCCAAACGAACGGCCTTCTTTTTTAATTACGGAAGCCATGCGTGGCTTTGGTGGAATTTTAAAAACAATAGATGGAAAAGAGTTCATGCATAAATATGACAAACGGGGCTCGTTGGCACCGCGTGACATTGTTGCTCGTGCCATTGACAATGAAATGAAAATACGTGGAGATGATTTTGTGTATTTAGATTGCAGGCATTTGGATAAAGAAGGATTGTTGAAGCATTTCCCGAACATTCATAAAAAATGTTTGTCATTGGGAATAGACATTACTAAAGACTACATACCGGTGGTGCCCGCATCTCACTACATGTGCGGTGGTATAAAAGTAGATATGAAAGGAAGGAGTACTATAAAAAATCTGTATGCTGCCGGAGAATGTTCCTGCACGGGTTTGCATGGTGCTAACCGCCTTGCTTCTAATTCACTCCTCGAAGCTGTCGTATATGCACATCATGCGGCTGTAGATTCTATTGAACAATTCAAAAAAATAAATCATTGTGAAAGCCTTCCCGATTGGAATGCAGAGGGAACTGCATCACCGGAAGAAATGGTATTGATTATACAAAGTCTGCGCGAAGTACAAGGCATTATGACCAACTATGTGGGCATTGTTCGCTCTAACCTACGCCTTAAAAGAGCTTTTGACAGGCTACTGATCTTACACAACGAGACAGAAAATCTCTACGAACGCACAACCGTATCTACTGAACTTTGTCAATTAAGAAACATCATTAAAGTGAGCTATATCATTATCAAGCATGCCATGCAAAGGAAAGAAAGTGTCGGACTTCATTACATGACGGACCATCCTAAGCTAAAATTGCCTGCTGGCATTCATTAACGCAGATTGATAATGATCGATCGCTTTACAATTTTTTAAGCGCATAGAATGTTTAGACACTTAGGTAAGACACGAACCTTAAAACACAATCTTCAAATTGCTTCCTTATTATCGTTTGTGGCAGGCATCGTAAACGTTGCAGGCTTTTTATCAGTCCAGCAACTTACTACGAATGTTACGGGTCACTTTGCTTTTTTTGTAGATGAGGTTTTTAAACTTGATTTTTGGAAAGGCTTTGTCTATTTCCTTTATATTTTATTCTTCTTTTTAGGCTCGTTTGTTTCCAATTTTTTGGTCGAGATGGTTGCTAAAAAAAATCAAAAACAGATCTATATCATCCCCACCCTCATAGAAAGCATTATTCTATTTACAGTAGCATTTGCCGGAGAGCCGCTAATAAATAAACACCCCGATCTTATTGCTTATAGCTTATTATTTGCAATGGGCTTGCAGAATTCATTGGTTACCACTATCTCTAATGCAACTGTTAGAACTACCCATCTAACCGGACTTTTTACAGATCTGGGAATAGAACTTTCGCAACTCTTTTTTTATAGGAAACGGGAATCGCAAATAAAACTTCTTTCATCTATAAAACTTCGTTTAACTATTATTACTTTCTTTTTTATTGGTGGAATAATCAGCGGGGTTTTCTATTCAAACATCACACTCTATGTACTAGCTATTGCCGGAACAGTTTTAATCGCCGGATTGGTTTATGACAGCATAAAACTCAGGCTGATCTTCTTAAAAAGAAGATATAACAACAGGTAAAATTTGCTTTGCCTCATTAAAACAAACCTGCAATAATTAGTACATTCGCTCAACTAGCCATACCTACTTATTATAAAATTAACAACTATGAAATCTTTTTCTTTTGTGCTTTCTGTATTCTTATCTCTTCAGGTACTTGCACAACCTTTTCCAGACAGTCATACCGATGGAAAATATTACACTATCAATGGCGCAAAGCTTTGGACAGTAAGTTTTGGAAAAGGCGACCCTATATTTTTTATCGCCGGAGGCCCGGGTGGAGCACATGTTGGGTTACGTAGCTTTGATTCTCTTTCTACCACTAACACACTTGTTTATTATGATGGCTTTGGCAGAGGAAAGTCAGACCTGGCTAAAGATGTAAAAGAGTACACCCTTTCAAGAGATGTTGAGGATCTTGAAGGCTTAAGAAAAGCAATGGGCTTTGATAAGATAAATGTTCTTGGTCATTCTTACGGCGGATTAGTAGCTCAGGCTTATGCTCTTAAATACCCGAGCAATGTAAAGCATTTGATCTTAGCCAATACTTTTCATAGTTATTTAATGTGGCAAAAGAACGATGATAACTCCAATCACGAAATAAAAACTAATTACCCAGAAGTATGGGACACTCTCATGATCCTTCGTAAGCAAGGATACATATCAAGCGACAGTCTTCATTCTGAAATTTATGGACGAGTTCCTTACGGATTTTTATACGCCTATAACCCCGATAAATTCAGAGGAAGTGGTGGAAATAAAAAACCATATCCTAATCCCATGAACACAAAACTATATTATCAGATGGTCGGGAAAGATGGTGATTTTATAGTGGGAAGCGATATAGGAAATTTTGATTTTAGAAAAGATTTGAAGAGCCTGAAAATGCCGATACTTATTGTAGCAGGAAGGTATGATCGTGTTGCAGTACCGGAAGAAATGGTGAAATACAAACAATATTGTCCTCAGGCAAAATTTGTCATGTTTGAAAGAAGCGGGCATAACCCTCAGGTAGAAGAGCCTGCAAAAGAATTTTCCATCATTAAAGATTTTTTATCTAAATAAAATGGCACTGATAAAACCTGTAAGAGACAAATCCCCTTCCTTAGGAAAAAATTGTTTCCTGGCTGAAAATGCTACGATCGTTGGCGATGTAATAATGGGCGATGATTGCTCCGTATGGTTTAATGCAGTTATAAGAGGAGATGTAAATGCCATAAAAATGGGTAATAAAGTAAACGTTCAAGATGGAGCATGTATTCACTGTACCTATGAAAAAGCAGCTACTACCATTGGCAACAATGTATCTATTGGCCATAACGCCATAGTTCATGGCTGTACAATACAGGATAATGTTTTAATAGGTATGGGAGCAATTGTAATGGATAAATGTGTTATTGGCAGTAATTCTATTATTGCTGCAGGAGCTGTAGTATTAGAAAACACAATAGTTGAGGCAGGCAGTATCTATGCAGGGGTACCGGCTAAGAAGGTAAAAGATATAAATCCTTCTCTTATTAGCGGGGAAATCAACCGTATAGCAAACAATTATGTAATGTATTCAGGCTGGTTTAAGGGCTAAAATCAATGAATTCAGGGGGTTTTTAGATTTTTTAATACCTCCTGTAACATTCGATTAATGGTCAGCGTCATACTCCCAAACCAGCAAAAACTATATCAATTAATACTTTAATAAAAATGAAAACAAAACAGTTAGTATTCGGTGCATTAACTTTATTGTTAGCAACCTCGCTAACGTTCACCGGCTGCCGTAAAGACAGAGAAGAAGATAATGACACCACAGGAGCTGAAGAGCATGCGATGGCAGAGCAATACTTCGAAGATTTAAGACAAATGGCAAACGAATCACAAGGGGATTGGAGCAACGGTAGTTTTAAAAACCAGCCGGGTAATGGCAGTCTTATTTCTACCTGTGCTGTTATCACTATAAACAAAATCTTTCTAGGTGGTGATTCGATTTCGGAAATAACTATTGATTTCGGACCTACTAACTGCCTATGTTTAGATGGTCGTTACCGTCGTGGTAAAGTATTCATTTCATTTAAAGTAGGTACTTACTGGACTCCCGGTGCTTTTGTAAGCGTATCAACCGTTAAAGCAAGTGACCCCGGTTCTGATTCTTACTATGTAAATGACAATCATGTTTCAGGAACTGTAAGTGTTGCCAATAAAGGAAAAAATGCAGCGGGTCATACCAATTGGGATCTTATAGAAAACGGCAGCATCACAAAAGCAAACAACGGAGGTAACATTACCTGGTCTTGCAACCTTAACCGCGAATGGGCAACAGGAGAAAGCACATTCTTCTGGTGGTTAGACGATTCGTATGCACTTACAGGTTCTGCAAGCGGAACTTCATCAAATGGTAAAATATTCAGCATGCAAATTACCAGCCCATTAATAAGAAAAATCATCTGCCCAAAACACTTTGTTGAAGGATCGTTTGACTTCACTCATGGTACTCACCCTACCCGTCATGTAGATTACAGTTACTCGCAAAACAACCCTGCCGGAAGCTGTGATGGATGGATAGCGATCACTATCAATGGAAAGATCTATTACAAACAACTTCCATAACGAAGAAGCATATCGTAAAACAAAAATCCCTCTCCGGTGTTTATCGGAGGGGGATTTTTGTTTTCAGCAGAAGGATAAATCTTAATTTTGCTCCTATTAATTCTTTTTAAAGAGTGCCTGATATAATTCAATTATTACCTGATTCTGTTGCTAATCAAATAGCCGCCGGTGAAGTCATTCAACGACCTGCTTCTGCTGTAAAAGAGCTTATAGAAAATGCTATTGATGCAAAAAGCAGTTTTATCAAACTGATCATAAAAGATGCAGGGAGAACGCTCATTCAGGTGATAGACGACGGTATAGGAATGAGTGAAACCGATGCCCGTATGTGTTTTGAAAGGCATGCTACTTCTAAAATAAAATCAGCAGATGATCTGTTCAGAATTAAAACAATGGGGTTTAGAGGTGAAGCTATGGCTTCAATAGCCGGTGTTGCACAGGTGGAAATGAAAACGAAAAGAGCAGAAGATCAATTAGGGACACAAATAGAAATAGAAGGAAGCGAGTTTAAATCTCAAACGCAATGTGCGTGTAGTAAGGGAACCAGCATAAGTGTTAAAAATCTTTTCTTTAACGTACCTGCACGAAGGAATTTTTTAAAATCTGATTCTGTTGAGTTGCGCCATATCATTGATGAGTTTCAACGTATAGCCATTGCCCATCCGGAAGTTTCTTTTTCTCTTCACAATAATAACAGCGAGCTGTTTCATCTGGAAAAAGGAACTTTGCGCCAACGCCTGGTTGATATATGGGGCGGCAATTATAATCAACGCCTTGTGCCTGTAGACGAAAACACTACCATTGTACACGTTACAGGCTATGTTGGCAAGCCTGAATTTGCACGTAAAACAAGAGGAGAGCAGTTTTTCTTTGTCAATAATCGATTTATTAAAAGTCCTTATCTGCACCATGCTATTCAAAATGCATATAACCAGTTATTACCTCCTGATGTTTTCCCATCTTATTTTATTCATCTGGCCGTAGATCCTAAATTGATCGATGTAAATATACATCCTACTAAAACAGAAATTAAGTTTGAAGACGAGAAAGCAGTATATACTATTATACGTTCTGCAGTTAAACAATCATTAGGTAAATACAACATAGCGCCTACACTAGATTTTGAACAAGAAGTCTCCATAGAACTTCCTCCTCAAAAATCGCGCGAAGAGATATTGATGAATCCACCCAAGATCACCATTAATAAAAATTATAATCCGTTTGAAGTAGAAGAAAAAAAACAATCTGCTAAGCTTCAAAAGAAGGAGAATAAAACTACATCTTCTAAGTTTGAGCAGCCTGCTTCATTTGAAAGTACAGTTGCAAATGCTACGCATTTCAAAAAAGATATTTTAAGCGAGCAAATAAATAAGCACGAGGAAGAGCTTACCCTTCCTGTTCATGAAGAAAGGACTAATAAGGCTTCTGTATTTCAACTGCACAATAAATACATTCTTGCTCAAATTAAAACAGGCATGCTGGTAATCGACCAGCAAGCTGCCCATGAACGCATACTCTTCGAAACCTATTTTGATATGTTAGAGAACCAGAAAGGTTCTTCCCAACAACAATTATTCCCTCAAACATTTGAATGTTCCACAACAGATGCGCTGGTTCTTACTGAGTTGCAGGAAGAGTTAAAAGGGTTGGGGTTTGACATCAATGAATTTGGGAAAAATGCTTTTATCATTCACGGAACACCGGCAGGTATTGATCATAAAAATATAATCGGACTTGTAGAAAAAATAATTGACGATTATAAAGAATCTAAAGGAAGTGATTCCAATATAAAAAACACAAAAAGGGAAATAATAGCAAAAGGAATGGCAAAAAACCTTTCTATCAAATACGGCCAATCTCTTTCTAATGAAGAAATGAGCCATTTAGTAGATTCTCTTTTTGCCTGCAAAATGCCCTATAGTTCACCTGAAGGGAAACCTACCCTGGTTACTATTGGCATAAACGAGTTGGAAAAAAAATTAAACAAATAAACTTATACTTTCACCGTTAAAATAAGGAACAAAAACGTTTTATGTCACAAGAATACAGACCTACCGGATTTAATGTATTACCACCCGTAATAAAAAATCTGTTGATCATTAATGGCATATTCTTTTTAGCTACTCTTATATTCCAGGTAAAGTTTCATATTGATCTTACACATTATCTCGGCTTACATTATTTTTTTGCAAGTGATTTTCGCCCTCATCAGATCATCACCTATATGTTCATGCATGGTGGCTTCGCCCATCTCTTTTTCAACATGTTTGCTTTATGGATGTTCGGGAATGTGCTTGAAAACATTTGGGGACCAAAAAAATTCCTTATCTATTATGTTGTTTGTGGTTTAGGCGCTGCACTGCTTCATTACACCGTTCATTATTTTGAAATTCAACCTACGCTAAATGTGCTGAATGAATATTTACTAAATCCATCTCTAGATAAATTTCAAACCTTATTTACAGAGGGATACATAAAAATTGCATCTCCTGAAACTGCACGAGATTTACAACCGCTGATCGATGAACTAAAAAGGAATGAGATGCTGGGCGCAAATGCACAAGCCCTGCAAACATCCATAGATTTTGTAATAAAATATAAAGAAGTCTTTTTGAATGAGCCGGTGGTAGTAGGGGCTTCAGGTTCTGTATTCGGGCTTTTACTTGCTTTTGGAATGCTATTCCCCAATTCTTTGATATACATGTACTTCTTTTTTCCTATTAAAGCAAAATACTTTGTAATCTTATACGGACTCATTGAACTTTTCGGTGCTGTTAATCCCTCTCAAAGCGACAATATCGCCCATTATGCCCATCTAGGGGGAATGCTGTTTGGATTCATCTTGATAAAATTATGGAGTAAACGTAAGAGGCAGTTCTATGAATGAGTAATCTTAGCCCTTGCATTATCATATTCAAGAATAATTTCATCTACTATCTTTTTCACCGGCTTTATTTCTTTAAGCATCGCACTCACTTGCCCTATTTCTAATTCTCCTTCTTCCAAATCACCTTCAAACATTCCTTTCTTAGCTCTGGCTCTGCCCAATATGGCTTTAAGTTCTTCAGCAGACGCCCCCTTATTTTCTGCTTCCTGGATCTGATTAAAAAATTTATTCTTTATCATTCTAACCGGCACTAATTTTTTTAGTGCAAGATGGGTATCTCCTTCCTTCAATTCGATGATCCTGTTTTTAAAATTCTGATGCAGTGAAGATTCATCTGAAGCTGCAAAGCGAGAACCTATTTGCACCCCATCGGCACCCAATGCCATAGCGGCCAGCATTTGTCTTCCTGTAGCAATACCACCCGCTGCTATTACCGGAATCTTTACCGCATCTCTTACCATCGGAATTAAAACCATAGTAGTCGTTTCTTCCCTGCCATTATGCCCCCCGGCTTCAAATCCCTCTGCTACTACAGCATCACAGCCCGCCTCTTCACATTTCTGTGCAAACTTTACACTGGCAACTACATGTACTACTTTTATACCTTTTTCTTTAAGCTTTGAAGTATATGTTTTCGGATTTCCAGCTGATGTAAAAACAACTTTTACATTTTCTTCAATAATTATATTGATAATGTCTTCAAGATTAGGATATAGCATGGGAACGTTAACCCCAAACAATTTATCCGTAGCCTTCTTACATTTTTGAATGTGTTCCCTAAGTACATCCGGATACATAGACCCTGCTCCAATAATGCCTAAACATCCAGAATTAGAGGCTGCAGAGGCTAACCTCCATCCACTAGTCCAAATCATACCGGCTTGTATGATCGGATACTTAATTTTGAACAAATTACATATGCTATTTTCCATTTTAAATCAAAAGCTTAGGTTGGCAAAGGTTTGCTTAACATTATTATATTTGTGTATAATTCCTTCAAAATCTGAAACAAAGTAAACGAATTTTTCGTTTTATAATATTTTAGACTGGTTTTAATGAAAAAAACAATACTTCTTTTTCTCGCTATTTCTCTTTCTTCCATAACCTTTGCTCAATACATTTGGGACTATGGAGTAATGGTAGGCGCATCTAACTACCTTGGGGAGATTGGAGGGAAAGAAAAAACCAGAAGGGATTTTATTCTTGATTTAAAACTTTCTCAGACCAAGAGTGCTTTCGGTGGTTTTGCCAGATACAAATACAATTCTAAATTTTTTTTCAGGGGTAGCGCAGGCTGGTACAGGATATCGGGAGATGATAAACTTTCTACAAACCCGGGAAGGAGAGGTAGAAATTTGAGCTTTAAAAATGATATCTACGAATTGAGCGGAGTGGCTCAATATGTATTTTATTCGATTTCAGACATAGGCAGATCTTATCGTTATAGAAATGATTTTAAAGCCTATGTATTTACTGGACTTGCTGCTTCTATGCATAACCCCCAAGCTAAGTATCAAGGCTCTTGGGTAGACCTAGCTCCTTTACATACAGAGGGACAAGGGATTGTAGAAGGTGCACCAAAACCGTATGGTAAATACATTGCCGCTATACCCGCAGGAGCTGGATTCTTTTTTACAATTAATAAAGTTTATAGAATAGGTTGGGAATTTAACTGGCGTACCACCTTTTCGGATTATTTAGATGATGTAAGTACTAACTATGTAGACCCAAGCGTTTTCGGAGACAATCAAATGGCAATTGACCTTGCCAATAGAAATCCTGAATTACAACCCTATGATGATAATTCCGGAATACCTGACCCATTAAATTATTACCCACACGTAGAGAATGGCACTATGGTTTATCCTAAAAGAGGAGATCCAAAACACAATGATTCATACTTAACAACAACAGTAAGTGCCAGCTACGTTTTACAGGGAAAAAGTAAATTTGCTAAGGTGAAATACAAATCATTCTTTAAAAGCAAAAAATTTTCCCGCCGTACTATTCGAGCTAAGTTCTAGTATGCTCATTAGATATATTGCCTTAATTTCGATAAGGGCTTTAAAAAAAGCGTAAGTACATTGGGTTTAAGCCCATTAATCTTCCAGGCACGCCTATCTTCCATATTAGCTTTAATTCTGTTCTGTATGGATATGTTGCTGACCCCGCCCACCCGCATCTTTACAATTACCTCAGGAATATAAGTAGCCTTGATATTATGTTTATACAAAAAGCGCAGCATTAATTCATAGTCAGCAGAAATAGAGAAAGTAGTATTGAACTTTCCAAAATCTTTATAACATTCCCTTTTTACAAAGAAGGTAGGATGAGGGGGCATCCAACCCTTAAGAAATAAGGAGGGATTATATGGATTCGAATTCCAATTACGAAAAACCTTATTTATATCTTCCTTAAACACATATTGCAAATCACCGTACACAGCATCTATATTTTTAGATTGAAACTCCGTTACTATTCTTGAAATAATTTTATTACTTGCATAAAAATCATCTGCATGAAGAAGTCCAACAACATCCCCTGTAGCTAATTCAATGCCCTTGTTAAGGGCATAATACATTCCATTATCTTTTTCAGAAACAATCTTTGCAATTTTCCCTTCGTATTTTTTGATAATTGATAGGGTCATGTCGCTTGATGCCCCATCAATAACTATATACTCGATGTCTTTATAATCCTGGTTCAATACGGATTGAAGTGCAAACTCAATTGTTGATTCAGCGTTATAACAAACAGTAATGATAGAAACTTTCATTGCTATAATTTAAATGCTTTTTTCCATACAGCAAAGCTGATGGTTCTAAAGACCTTATGTACTTGAACATGATTTGTAGCTGAGAAAAACCTTTCAGGGTTAGATTTTATTTTTTTTACGTTGATGTAATCTGCAACCGAATCGTCAAAAAAATCCAAGCAATCATTTTTAATTTCGCTAATCCATTTTTGTATAGGGGTTGCCAACCCTAATTTATCTTTTCTTTCTTTAATTTCTTTTGGCAAATAATTTTTCATGGCTTCGCGCAGTAGATATTTACTTATGCCCTCATGAATTTTGTATACTTCGGGTACAGAAAAAACATAATCAATTAAACGATGGTCGTCGGCAAAAGGGGTGCGCGCTTCTATAGAATGCCACATAGAAGAACGGTCTTCGTACTTCAGATACATTTTAAGACGTGCATTTGAAAACTCTCTCTTTAATGCCTGATTAAGTGTAGAAGAAGTAATAATAGAGCGTTCTAACAAAGGAATATGGGATGCAATATACTGAGCCGATAATTCTTCATTAATATACCACGAATTAGTTGAACGAACTTTTGCAGGCAAAAAACTTTTGACATACTCCTTCATAAAGAATTTAGTGTTTGATAAAAGCTTCCCGTTGGCCGACATTTCGGAAAAGGCATCAGACACTTTACCGCTCTTGAGTAAACTTTTCCAAAATACAAACGAGTGAGGCAGATAACCTCCAAACAGCTCATCGCTTCCTTGCCCATCGAGAATTACTTTTATACCGCGTTTTTTTACTCCGCGCATCAGGCTAAACTGCCCATACGTACTGGTAGTACAAATAGGAATATCTTGGGCATAATTAATTTCGCTAAAGTCACGTAATAAGTCAGTAGAGGTAGGAGAAACCAAATTCCATTGGGAATTAGTTTGATCCACCACATACTTAGCCCAACCGGTTTCATCAATTGCTTTATCATTAAATTTTAAGGTAAAGACGTTTAATTTATTTGCTGAAAAATTTAATCTATTAGTTACACACACAATAGCTGAACTATCTATACCCCCACTCAGACAGGAACCAATTGGAACATCAGAACGAAGACGAAGTTTAATGGCTTCTACAAAAAGAGTTTCTGTTTTATCTCTATACTCATTAAATTTAATTTGATTAAAGCCGAAGGAGTGAGTTTGTGCTGAAAGTGTGTAGTATTGCCAATTAGTGAAGGAATTATTTGTCAGGTCAATTTTAAAATTATGGCCCGGCATTAATTCATATATATTCTTGAACATGTTTTCTTCTCCGTGCTCAATATATTCAATGTTGCCTGCTAAAAATGCTGCAGCGGAAACAGGATTAATTCCTGTTTGCACAAATGGCAATTTATGCAATGCCTTTTGTTCCGATGCAAAAGCAAACAATTTTGCTGATTTATAATAATAAAGCGGTTTTACTCCTACTCGATCACGCGAACCAAATACAATATTCTTTCTTGCATCATAAATAACAAATGACCACATACCATTAAAATGTTTCATACAATCTTCGCCCCAAAATAAATAAGATTGAATAACTACTTCAGTATCGGTAGTGGTTCTGAAGGAAATACCTTTTGCAATAAGTTCTTCTCTTAATTCAATGTAGTTGTATATTTCACCATTAAAAACAATCCATATTTTTTTCTCTGAATCACACATGGGCTGATGGCCTGCTGGAGAAGTATCTATAATAGCTAATCGGCGATGGCCAAATACCAAACGAATATCGTCAGTAATATCGTCTATTGCTTGTTTAGGGGCATAATTGAATGAGGAGGAAATAACAGATGGAGGAGTATCCTTTCCAAAGGCCGTAAGTATATATCTGTTTGATTTTAAAATAAGGAAACCTTCACCATCAGGACCTCGATGCCGAATTGCATCCGTCATTAACACAACATCTTTTACGATAGTATCCGATTTTCCTGTAAGATTAATAATGCCCGCTATACCACACATATTTTGCTACCCCTAAAGGGGCTGTATTAAAAGTAAGCAAAATGAATTAAGCTAATGATGGTAAGTAATTTCCAAATCCTTATTGTCTTTGAAAAGAAAATTTCAAATCAATCCAGCTTCAATATCTTCCAATAGAAGTTGGAGATGCATCTATAAAGATCATCCCAATATTTTTAAATTTTTTATTCCTTTTAAACCTGCAGCATCCCTCATATCTACCCATTGTATACTATCTTTCTGATTAAAAATATACGTCCTCCCTGTAACATCTCCATTAACTACTTGTGTTTTACTGTCGGTGAGCTTCACTTTCACCATTCCCTTTCCATTTTCTTCCTTCCGTAAAGAATAATCCGTTCTTTTATTATTACAATTACACATGGGTATAGGTATTAAGAGAAATTTTTATTGGTTATTTTTTCAATTAAAATAGAAACGCCCGAATAATACAAACAGAGTAAAATGATCTCTTGCCAAGTGCTTCCTTCATAAAAAGCCGCTGCCAATCCTATCCATATACTAAGGCAATAAAAGCAATCCATTAGGTGACCAAATAAAGAATTGCCTAGGATTTTTCTTAACCCTATGATAATATCATAGGGGCCGTCTTCTAATGCAAATAGATGTGTTAAACGCCATACTACGATAACTACAACTACGTACTTTTCAATCATTTTTTATAGTTTTATTAGTTATGAAAAAAGGTTGGAATTGCCGATTATAACAACCCCAACCTTTTTAGTATGATCACTTGTCTTTAATCTTGCAAGCAAATATTGTATGAAGCAGGTATATAATGCCCAACACTCTGACTATCTATAATTGTTTTATCAATAGCCCAAAGCGATACACTTCCGCAGGGGTATGCATTCGGCGGTGTAGGAATACTGAAAGCAACACCTGGCATAGGCGGCGTGTTACTTGTACCACTGGCACCACCTCCCCACGTGCTTCCAAATGCCCATGAAGAGATATGCAAATCATTTACATAATAATGGCCTGTAATGGTATCTCCTTTTTGATATTTGGTACAATCTCCTCCATCGTCTACCTGCAATTTAATATCCGGATACACATTATCCATCTGAATTACTTTAGAAAATACACCAGCTACAGTATCCACCTCCATCTCTACAAGGAATTTATTGCTTGTACCCGGAGTAAACCTTGCCAATACATTCAATGTATTTTTTTCAGGAGCTAAGAACGGATAGAAGCCATCTGCATCTACTGCCTGGTTGGTATATTGCACCCATGGAGCGAATGGTAAGAAACCAACTACTGTAAAGGAGTTATCTGCATAGGTAAATGTACCCAAGTCAAGGTTCGTTATTTTTATTCTATAACGATAGCCTTCAAACGAAGGGCCATTTAATACAACGACTCCATCGAATGGTGCACCTGTGGGTACACCTATTCCATTAAAGGCAAAGAAGGAGCCGGGTTTCGTTAATCCGGTAATATCATTCACATGATCAACATCAATACCTCCTATGATATTAAATAACGGAATAACATCTCCCGGGTTTATAACTACGCCCGGCTTAATTTGTATATGCGTATCGATACGATTACCATAATATTCTAATTTATTCGGATTGGTAGTGGATGGAGGAATATTCCACGACAATACAGCACGTACTCTAACAACATTCGGTTGAGTACATATTTTTTTATGATAGAGCGTATGTAAAGGAAGTGAAGCACTATAACATAAATGATCGCCATCCATTTTTATGTCGTGTACTTTTATTTCTACTGTATTAAGGTACTCCCAATCGCATTTATCATTCCAATCAATCCAGAAAGCAATGTATTCTTTACTTCCTGCATCACATAGATCACCGATATAACCCGATTTCTTTTTTATTTTAACTGTTGCAACCAAACTTTCTGTATTATAATCCAGTCCCACACATTCCAATTCTTCATAGTCAACATTTGCTTTTGTTATATCAATAGGAATTGGTTTTACAATTTGGTCTATTATAGAACCTATGTTTATTTTTAAATCGCTAAGTACCGATTTATCAAATAGGGTAACTTCCGATGAAGGAAACTTAACTATGTTATGAATAGTTTTTAAAGCAAAGCGAGAAGCCGGTACGTTCAGCTTATCGTATTTCTTAGCAAGTTCTTTTAAAGGAACCGGTATAGGTTGAGGCACCAAAGCATTGATGTCTATCCCTGAAATATCGATCAGCTGTTTTACCGATACATTAGAAGACACTTGTGCTAAGTTGAAAAACTGAGTTATATCAAAATCAAAATTAAATTTCCAGTATGGTTTCAATTGCACATCACAATCCATCACACTTCCCCAAACCGGTTTCCAATCTGGAGAATTAGCTGGTGGATCCATATTCCATGATAGAATAGCTCGTAAGGTTGGTAAAATAGGATTGTCGCAATAGGATTTTTTATGCGTCTTTTTCTTCAGTACTGCTGTGTAAGTAATAGGAAAGATAGATTGTCCATGACAATCTTTATCAGCAGGAATATCATGCACATTGATCGCCACACTTCCCTGATCAATAAAACCTGCCCCGTCATGAAAGTCCATATAAAATCTCACATATTCGAAAGAACCACCTGTACATAAATTACCTGAATACCCTGCAGATTTCTTAATTGCAAACGTTGCCTCCATATCTGTGGTATCCGGATTATATCCAACACAGGTAAGCTGTTCATAGGAGATATTAGCAATGATTTTAATGTTCTCTTTAATCTTGCTTCCAGGAATGTTTCCAAAATAATTTGGATTTTTTGCGAGCATGAACTGGAAGTGAGAGCGTTCAGGCTCAATAGAAATAGCTGTTGCTTTTTTAATGGTGTTTTGTTTCATGACAATTATAATATCTGCCTACTCTTTAAATGGATTTTCGGCTTCCTCCCTGTGCATGATAATTAGTTGCGATTTTCTAATTAACATACTATGAGAACTGGAGTGCGAATTTTTAAAAAAAAGACGAGGAAGGGTACTTATTTATACAACATTGATTAAACGTG
>CAZCJN010000017.1:19812-23401 GCA_964498865.1 uncultured Bacteroidia bacterium | reverse complement strand
GTGATCTTGCTATATAATTGCTGACTTGCTATCCCATACCTGAAAGCAGGAGTAACAGAAAACCTGGTATTATTGGTGTCTTGAATATTCGTTGAGAATTTTAACTTGTAAATGAAATTCAATCCTTCTACTGTGTTAAACCCACCGCCTGGTGTTTCTATGCTGAAGTAAGAGTGTTTAAATATTTTATAACTATCGCCCGTTAAAAGATCCCAGGGTTGGAAGCCCTTATGTTTTCGATGTTTGATACTATCTTGAACCTCTTTCTTTTTTTCAACTTTTGCTATGCTGTCTATTTTTTTATAACCGTTGATTTCTTGCTCAGTAAGCGGAATGGGGCGGATGTTGTTCCAATAGGCTGTATCTTTTTGAAATTTAATACTGTCTTTTTCAAAAGTATAATCAGATATAACATCTTGCTCCTTTTTTGATTTTGCTTCTTGTTTTTCATATTCCTTTATCACCGTACGTAACTCTTTGCGGGTAATTGCTTTTCCTTCTTCTAAACGTTTTTGAACGCTCTGTGCATCTTTGCCTAGTGTGTTTAGCATTTCCTTAGCACGCTCTTTCTCCAACGTTTCATCTATCAAATCCATTGTATCTACATACAGTTCTTTATTCAATTCAATTTTATAATTACTTACAGTGGCCAAATAGTTGTATTCGAATTCAAAACCAAAGATATCCCCATGTATTTGAAAACGATGAGAAACGGGTTGCCATACTTTTTCATCTATAGGTGCGTATATCTGTTTTATCTGAATGTTAATACCCATCCTGGTAGTAGTAAAATCCAGGCTATGAATGCTCCACGCATCTTCTACAATAAATAAGATACCCTCTACTACATTATCTCCTTTTAGACGCGGTGTTACTTTTATTTTATCGATCATATAATCTCTGTCTTGAAAAGAGCCTAAATATTCAAAACGATAGTAGGAGAAAGTGGTGAAATAGTTTGGGCTATTTCGGGAGAATAGAAACTTCCGAAAATATATTCATTGGGAGAGGTGTTATTATCGTTTCCATCGCTATGAACAGAAATTACTTTTTCTTTAAAGGTATTGGGTCGTGTGTATTCTACGTGACTTACGGATTCTGTTATAAAAACCCTGTCTTTTTCAATTCCTTCTTTTTTCATTTCTTTCTTCAACAGCCACGGATAATCTTTTAATTGACCCGTTCCTTTGGTATAAACTGTCGCGGAATAGGAGTCTAATTGCTGTGTATGATACTTTGCCTTAGCAATGGCTTTTCGCATAATAGTATAAGCAAGATCTTCTTTGCTTGCCGTAATGGTTACTTCTTTTAACATATTGGATTGCAAGGCCATTGTAATATCTAATACTAAAAATTCTGTTTCTATTGTTACATTATGTATTTGGGTTTCATATCCCATTAACTGAAAAACTACGGTATATGAGCCGCTTGGTAAGCTTATTTCATATTGCCCATTCTCATTTGCTGTTGTACCTGTTCCAATTTCTTTTACATAGAGTGTTACAAAGCCTAAAGGAGTTCCTTCTTTATCTTTTATGGTGCCTTTTAACCCGCCAGCATATATACTAATACAGGCGTAAAAACATATAAAAAGTGTAAACAGAATTTTTTTCATATTTGATTACTACGATTGAAGTATCTAAAATACTACAGATTCATGGTACTTTCTTGATCATGATATTTAATTACTCAGACCATCTTTGTTACCATGCTTTTTAAATAAGAAGCATGAGCATATAATTATTACTACTTTTGTTTCCCTATAAAAAATTATATATATGGAGATGAAAGCGCTTATCGATAATTTTCCTAACCAATTAAAGGAGGCAATTGGTATTGGTGAAAAAGCAAAACTTACTTCCTCAAAGAAGAAAATTGCCAATGTATTTATCTCCGGTTTAGGTGGATCGGGTATTGGAGGTACTATTGTAAGCGAGCTTTCTGCCTTAGAAGCAACGGTGCCTATAACCGTAAGTAAAGGTTATTTTATCCCCAAATTTGTAAATGAAAATACATTAGTAATCATCTCTTCTTACAGTGGCAATACTGAAGAGACGTTGAATTGTTTGAATCTTGCATTAAAAAGAAAAGCAAAAATAGTTTGCATAACATCCGGTGGAAAGGTGGCCGAGATTGCAAAGAAAAAAAAATTAGACTGCATCACCATTCCCGGAGGAAATCCACCCCGTTCGTGTTTGGGATATTCTCTTGCACAACAGTTCTATATCCTTTCTTATTTTAAAATTGTAAGTAATAAATGTCGAGCACAACTCAAAGCATCTGTTCAATTACTGGAGGCAGAAAAAGAAAACATAATTAAAGAGGCTGGACAAGTTGTAAAGGCATTAGTTGGTAAAACGCCTATTATATATGCTACTACTTATTTTGAAGGGGTGGCTATACGTTTCCGCCAACAGTTAAATGAAAATGCTAAAATACTTTGCGGTCATCATATAATACCTGAGATGAACCACAATGAATTGGTTGGATGGCCTAGTGGCAGCGATCGTATTTCGGTAGTATTTCTCAGAGATAAAGATGAGTACTCACGTAATAATGCACGTATTGAGATTAATAAAGAAGTAATTAAAAAATATACTCCGCATATAACCGAGATATGGTCTAAAGGCAAATCACAAATAGAGAAGGCAATTTACTTTATTCACTTTGTAGATTGGGTTTCTGTTTTGCTTTCTGAAGTAAAAGGAGTTGATTCTATGGAGATAAGAGTCATTGATCATTTAAAAGGAGCTTTAGCTAAAATTTGATGCTCATAACAAATGAATAGTGTGCCGGATAACGTAAAGCATTCATCTAACCAAGAGATATCATCTAAGAAAAATGTGTTCTTCCAGGATTTAGGATTGATCGATTATAAAGAATGTTGGGATTATCAAGAGAAATTATTTAACGAAACTGCCTCTGAAAAGACGAATGCCCGCACACGTGGAGAAGCGGCTAAGACTAAAAACTACCTTCTGTTTTGTGAACACCCCCATGTATATACACTTGGCAAAAGCGGAGATGAAAAACATCTTTTGCTGAACGACTCGCAGTTGAAAAATAAAAATGCTACTTATTATAAGATTAACAGAGGCGGTGATATTACATATCATGGTCCGGGACAAATTGTAGGTTATCCCATTTTAGACCTGGATAATTTTTTTACAGATATTCATAAGTATCTGCGTCTGTTGGAAGAGTCTATCATCTTAACATTAAAAGATTTTGGAATAATAGCAGACCGTATCGAAGGTCTCACCGGAGTTTGGCTCGATTGGAATGATCCGACAAAGGCTAGAAAAATATGTGCGCTTGGCGTGCGTACTTCCCGATGGGTTACTATGCATGGCTTTGCTTTCAATGTCAATTCAGATTTATCTTATTTCAACAATATTATTCCTTGCGGAATTTCTGATAAAGCAGTAACTTCTATGAAACAAGAGTTGGGAAAAGAGGTAGATATCCATCTTGTAAAAGACAAGTTGAAGAAATATTTTTCGCAAGTATTTGAATGTAAAATAATCGGGTAACATTTTTATTAGTTTTTCCGTAGAATAACAATTTATCAGTTCCCTATACTATGAAA
>CAZCJN010000017.1:6107-19712 GCA_964498865.1 uncultured Bacteroidia bacterium | reverse complement strand
AAAGTATGTATTAGAGTCATTACAACCAGCCCCATTAATAGATGAGGGCACCCACAATAAAAGATTCGGATATTCTTGGTGGCTATTGCCCAACTATTCTCCTTCCTTTGGAAGTGAAAAATCATACAATATTTTTTATGCCCGAGGAGTTTTAGGTCAATACATTGTTGTTCTGCCTGAGTTAAAAATGATAATAGTACGATTAGGAAAACATAGAGAAAAAGAGGCAGTAAATGGTCATCCGATAGATTTGTATTGGTATATAGATGCCGCCTTGGAAATGTATTCCCAAAATAATATCAATTGATTCTCCAGTCAACTTCTTCAAGTCCTTGTTGTATTAAAAATTCATTGGTCTTTGAAAAATGCTTACATCCAAAAAAACCGGAATGTACCGAGAAAGGAGAGGGGTGGGCGGCTTTTAAAATATGATGTTTTGTTTTATCAATTAAAATCTCTTTTGCTTGTGCAAATTTCCCCCATAAAAGAAAAACCAAGCCTTTCTTTTTATCAGAAAGATATTTAATGACAGCATCTGTAAAATACTCCCAACCCATTTTTTGATGTGAACCGGCCTGATTAGCCCTTACTGTTAATGTCGCATTCAGCAGGAGTACTCCTTGTTTCGCCCATGGCTCAAGATTGCCTGATTTTGGAATAGGGAAGCCTAGATCACTATTAATCTCTTTAAAGATATTTTGAAGTGAGGGAGGCTGTGGAATACCCTCACTCACTGAAAAGCAGAGTCCATTAGCCTGTCCTGCGCCATGATAAGGATCTTGTCCTATAATGACCACCTTTACTTTATCTAAAGGCGTAAGATTGAATGCATTGAATATCTTAGATGCAGGTGGATAAACGATGTTCTTAGATCTTTCTTCAATCAGAAATGCCTTTAAAGTTTTCAAATATTCACTATTAAACTCTTCTTTTAAAGCGGTTTTCCATGATTCTTCTATAGTAGGATTTATTGAAACCTGTTCACTCATTTGCGCGTATAGATTTAAAAATGCAAGTTGTTAATCTAAGTTTGAAAAGTCTCTTGTTAGGAAAAATACTTGCATAATATATATAAAGGCATAATTTTGTTCTAATATAACATGAAATACCTAAACTAAACTCCATATAAAATCATGAAGAAACTTATATCCCTAATTGCAATCATCGCATTTTTTTCTTTCCTTTTTTCTTCTTGTAAAAGTCATGAGGTATGCCCTGCATACGGAAAAATACATGCGAAGACACAGACTCAGAAGCCAGCCTAATATTATTAAGATATATATTCATCCGCTTTTAGTAATGAAAGCGGATTTTTTGATTTATATCTGGATGTAAACTTTTAGCTACAGGACATGTCATCGCAGTATTTTCGAGAAGCGTTCTGTCTTTTTCAGAAAAAGAATTAACAAAATACATATCTACATGTATTTCTGCCACCCTTCTGGGATTTTCAGCCATTACTTTTAAAATTTCCACTTTTGTTCCATCCATATTTAAATTATGCCTTTTGGCAACAATGCCCATAACAGTTAACATACATGAGCCTAACGAAGTTGCCATTAAATCTGTCGGTGAAAAAGCTTCTCCTTTTCCATTGTTGTCAACAGGGGCATCCGTAACAATTTGTTGTCCGGATTTGAGGTGAACAGCAGAGGTCCGTAGGTCACCTTTGTAAATAATTTCAGATGTATTCATAAATTTGTATTGAGGTTCAAAAGTATTATTTATCCGTTATGTTTAGTACATTTGTATAAGGCAAAAGTCAATGAAAAACATCCTGTTTTTATTAGTTTTCTTCCCCGCAACTCTTCTTTTTTGTCAAGAGCAACTTCCAACGGTTAATTCTAATCCACCTAAAAACGATGATGTTCAGCTTTTATATAGAAATGAACAAGAATTTGGCATAGTGGTTCATTCTTCGGGTTGGGGGCTCAATTATAGAAAATGTAAACATGTAACAGGATACAAAAAACGTGTTCTTGAAGCAGAAATAGTTGGATTGAGACATCCTAAAGAATTAAAAACATTAGTTCCTGATTTAGGTGGTAAAGGTTATTTCTACGGAAAACAATTCGTAGTAACACTTCTGAGAGGTGGATATGGATATCATAAAGTGATTACCGGGAAAAGCGACAGAAGGGGTGTTGAATTGAGATTACTTACCCTGATTGGTCCATCCATTGCTTTTGCAAAACCTGTTTATCTTAATATTTGGCATCAAGATAACATAGACCCGCGTTTTGGAAACATAACAGTTGAAAGATACGACCCCAATAATCCTGAACATATTCCGGCCTTTATTGCAGGCAGAGCAGGTTATTTTAGAGGATTTGATGATATGAATTTTTTTCCGGGAGGTTTTTTAAAATTTGGTTTGAGTTTTGAGCATTCTAATTTAGATGATGATATTAAGCTTCTGGAGACAGGTGTGGTTATAGATGCGTTCTATAAAACCCTACCAATAATGGCAAAGACCAGAAATAATCAGGTGTATGTGAATGTTTACCTGAACATTATGTTTGGTAAAAAATGGTTCTAAAAGAACAATAATTGAATAACGTTAATCTATAGTTTTGTGAGTGAAATTGCATCAGAACCCAGAATTAAAAAACCGGATTGGCTACGTGTTAAACTCCCTACCGGAGAAAATTATTTAAGTGTTCGTAATCTGGTAAGTACTCATAAACTTCATACTATTTGTGAGAGTGGTAACTGCCCTAACATGGGTGAATGTTGGGGAGCAGGTACGGCAACCTTTATGATCTTAGGAAATGTATGTACGCGTTCCTGTGGTTTTTGTGCTGTAGCAACGGGCAGACCAAGCCCGGTAGATAAAGATGAGCCTATGAGAGTTGCTAATTCTGTTAAACTCATGAATGTGAAACATTGTGTTATTACCTCGGTAGACAGAGATGATCTAAAAGATGGAGGCTCTCAAATATGGGTTGAAACGATAAATGCCGTTAGGTTGATCTCTCCGCAAACAAAGTTTGAAACGCTTATTCCTGATTTTAAGGGAATAAAAGAAAATATGGAAAGAGTCTTTGCTGCCAAACCAGATGTGCTTTCTCATAATATGGAAACAGTAAGACGTTTAACAAAACAAGTACGAGTTCAGGCAAAATATGACAGAAGTTTAGAGGTGTTACGTGCTGCAAAAGAATTTGGCTTGAGAACAAAGTCGGGAATTATGTTAGGATTAGGGGAGAAAGACGAAGAGATTATAGAGAGTATGAATGATCTGCGTAATGCGAATGTAGATGTGCTTACACTTGGGCAGTATCTACAGCCTACCAAACAACATTTACCCGTAGCAGAATTTGTTCATCCTGATCGATTTGCGGCATACAAAGCGATGGGTTTGAAAATGGGTTTTCTTTTTGTGGAAAGTGGCCCCCTTGTGCGTTCGTCCTACCATGCTGAAAAGCATGTGCTATAAAATTGGTTGAAATACATACTATAATATTCCTTTATGAAACGGTCATTCTTCTTTCTTTTACTTTTCTCTTCTATATTTTTTTCGTCTTTTGCTCAATGGAGTTCAAACCCTACAATAAATACACCTGTATGTATTCAAGCTAATGACCAACAGGATTTACGTATAGTAACGGATAATAAAGGCGGTGCTATCATTGCATGGCTTGATTATCGTGCAGATGCAACTCAACAATCGGGCGATATATACATACAGCGTTTAGATCAATATGGCAATCCTAAATGGACAGCAAATGGAGTTGTTTTATGCAACCTATCTACTGATCAAACAGCACCTTCTATTGTGGAAGATGGTAATGGAGGAGCCATCATTGCATGGAATGATTGGAGGAATGGCAACCGAGATATTTACGCACAGAAAATAGATTCTTCCGGAAATTTGTTATGGACTGCAAATGGAGTTGCTGTAGTTGTTAAAGCCAATCATCAGCAAGATTCTAAGCTCATTGGAGATGATTTAGGTGGAGCTATTGTTGTATGGCAAGATTCTATTAGCAATAACACATATGATGTGTATGCACAACATATTAATAGCTCCGGCGTTGCAACATGGACAGCGGGTGGAGTTGTAATTTCGAATAGCCTAGACTCACAAATTAACCCAAGAATTGAAACAGATAACGCAGGGGGGGGAATTGTTACATGGCAAGATAAACGCAACGGTACTCATTATGATATTTATGCACAACGGATAAGTTCTACAGGTGTTGTTGCATGGACAGCTAACGGTGTAGCTGTTTGTAATGCCGCCAATACTCAATCAAATCCAAAAATTGAACCTGATGGAGCAGGAGGCGCTTACATTACTTGGCAGGATAAACGGAACGGAGTAGATTACGATGTGTATGTACAACAGGTAAACTCATTGGGAACAATGCAATGGACAGTTAATGGTGTAGTGGTTTGTTCATCTACGGGCTCTCAAAGTGCAATAGACATGACCTCGAAAGGAGTAAGCGGAGCTATTATTACATGGAAAGACCAGCGAAATGGAGACTTAGATATCTATACCCAAAAAATAAATCAGAATGGAGTAGTGGCATGGACAACGAATGGAGTAGTTGTTGCTGCAGGTAATGCTCCGCAAATCAATCCAAGTATAATTAGTGATGTTGCAGGTGGTGCCATCATTGCATGGCAAGATTCAACTTCCGGAAATTGGGATGTGAAAGCTCAGCGCATTGATGCTAACGGAATAATAAAATGGATACCAGGTGGGGCAAGCATAGGTACAGCTGCCGATAATCAAAGAAGCGGGAAGAATGTATCAGACGGAAATGGAGGTAGTATATTTGCATGGGAAGACAAAAGAAATACTACAGATTATAATATTTATGCTCATTATTTACCGGCAAACGGAATCAGTTCTATTCATGAACCGAATGTATTTGTAGAGAGCACAGTTTTTCCTAATCCTTTTAACCAGTCTGCCTGTATTAAAGTAACAAATAATAAATTGTATTCGTTGTATGTTTTAGTGTTCGACATGATGGGCAAAGAAGTTTATCCCAACATTCAACATAAAAATGGTAACCTTATTATTAATAGAGATGCTTTATCGACCGGAATTTATTTTTATCAAGTTAAACTCTTTGGTCAAACTATTTCGAATGGAAAATTCATAATTACAGATTAATATTATAAAAATATGTGTAAATGTATATCTATGACTCTGTTGGTTTCCTGTCTTTTTGCTATGCTACTTGTTTCATGTAAAAAAGGTCCGGGGGAAGGTGGTAGGGCAACCATAAATGGAAAAGTTTTTGCTGTTAATTATAATTCCGCTATGACAGTTCCACAAGACTCCGGATATATTGGAGGGCAAAAAGTATATATCATTTATGGAGATGAAAATGCAGTAGGAGATAATATAGATACCGATAATAACGGTTCATTTGAGTTCCAATATCTTAGAAAAGGAACTTACAAAGTGTATGTTTTTTCTAAAACAAGCCCCAATAAATTAGACTCAGCAATGCTTCAAAAAGTAGAAATAACAGAAAAAAAAGCAATTGTAACGCTTGCGGATTTTAAAATTAAAACCAATAAAAATTAGTTTATGATTCGTCTTTTAATAGTATTTGTTTTATTGTTTACGATTGTTGCTAATGGACAAACGAAAAAAGAGAAGAAAGCTATTAAGACTTATAGAGTAAAGGTTATTATTGAGTATGTTGTAGATGTGGTAAACGGAAAAGAAATTACCCGAAAAGATTCTTACACAATGTATGATAAAAATGCCAATGTTTTACAAAATGAAGAATATAGGAAAGACGGAACATTAAAACATAAAGAAACGGCAAAATACGATTCAAAAGAAAACAAACTAGAAGAAACTGTTTGGGATGCGGCGGAGCTTCAACCCAATGCGGAACGCTACTACAAGCATATATGTAAATATGATTCTGAAGAAAATAAATTAGAAGAACTTACCTATGATATTAATGATAAACTTGTTAGCAAAGCATTGTATTCTTATAACATGAATAATGACAGAACTTTAGAAGTGATCTATGATGCAACTGGAAAGTTGCTTAAAAGAGTTATTTATACATATAATGCAAAGGGATTAAAGGTGGAGAAAAAAGAATACGATGGAAATAATATTCTGCTTTCTACTCGTAAATATCAATATGAATTCTAAATATGTCACGACTTAGTTCCATTCTGTCAGCATTTGATCCCATCACTCTAGCAGAGATGGATAATGTTAAGTTGATGGAAAGGGTTGATAGTAAATATGTATTTCCTACTTCTCAATTAAATGGTATTCTTAAAGGAATGCAAAATGATTATTGTATACTGGATATAAATGGTGTTCGTCATCATCGGTATGAGTCTCTTTATTTTGATACAGATGACTTTCGTTTATATAAGAAACACCAAAGAGGCATGCTTAACCGATGGAAAATTCGCTTTAGAAGGTACGTAGACTCCGGAGGACTTACTTTTTTTGAAATCAAATTCAAGAATAACAAGGAAAGGACGATTAAAAGTCGTGTTAAAATGGATGAAATAAAAAACATGATTACAGGAGAGGCAGAAAGTTTTTTGAAAGAAATATCTTCATTTGACGCCAGAATTTTTTCCCCTAAAATATGGGTTAACTATTCACGAATGACTTTTGTAAATAAATTTTCACAAGAAAGGCTTACCATCGATACTGATCTTAAATTTATTCAGGCAGGGTCAGAGGGAACAACAGAGATCTCATTTCCACATATGGCTATTGCTGAGGCCAAACGTGATAAAGCGGCTTCTGGATCTCAATTTATTCGTTTGGTGAGGTTAACCGGTGTTCGAGAAGGATCTATCAGTAAATATTGCTTCGGAGTTTATAATTTATTTGATTTGGTTAAGAAGAACAACTTTAAGCCTAAAGTGAGATTTATTAAAAAAATGTCAACAGTAACAGAAAAATAAATACTAAAATATATGTATCTACTTCAAGAAACAAGTGAGTCATTGATGAGCGGAATAGAATTATTTGATCGTTTATCTCAAAAATTTTTTATACGACTCGTTATTGATATGGCTTCGGTATTTGTACTCATTCGATTAATTTATTTCCCTAATTATCGTAATAAAGAATTCTTTTTTACTTTTTTTATTTTTAATCTTATTATTTTCCTTGTTACTTTTTTAATGAACAAAGTAGAGATGTCTATTGGTGCAGCTTTTGGATTATTTGCAGTATTCGGAATATTGCGTTATAGAACAGAAGATATTTCTATTAAAGACATGACTTATTTGTTTCTTGTAATTGCCATGGGGTTGATTACTGCAGTTGCCAAAGGCGGTTGGGATGAACTTAGCCTAATTAGCCTTATTATTCTTTTGGTAGCGTATTTATTAGAATCCAACATTTTAATGAAGAAAGAATTGGGAAAATCCATTTTATATGAAAATATTGACATGATAAAACCGGATAATCATGAAAAGCTTTTAGCTGATTTGCGTGAAAGAACAGGATTAAATATTCACAGATTCAGCATTACTAAGGTTGATTTCTTACGAGATATGGCAACGATAAGGGTTTATTATTACGATACAAGAAGCAAGATTTCTATTTGAGGTAAAATGAAATTTGTTTACATAATCGCATTTCTTTTTATTCTTAATCTGCATACACGTCTTTATGCTCAAGATTATCCTGATGGCGGGTTGTGGAACACCTTTAATGCAGAGTATGCATTAAATTCAAGGTTTGTTGTGCAATTTACCCAAGAACTTAGATTTAGAGAGAACTTATCGCGCTTAAACTTATTTTACACCAATTTGGGCATAGAGTATAAGCTATCTAAGAATATTAAAACTGCATTTGTTTATAGATGGATTGATAAGTATTTAGATGATAATACATTTAGTTTTAGACATAGACTTATGTTAGATATGACATATAAGTACAAGGTTAAAAATCTTAATCTGTCATACAGACATAGACTACAAGTGGAGGGGCGAGATATTTTTACCAGTGAGAACGGAAAAAGAAAGGAATGGTATTCCAGGAGTAAAGTAACTGTTAAATATGATCGTGGAAAACGATATATCCCTTATGCAGCTATAGAGCTCAGGTATCAAATACAAGATCATAGAAATTTTGAAAGCGATAAAACATGGCATCGTGTAAGATGGATTGCAGGTACGGATTATAAGATTAACAATAAAAATATATTCAGCTTCTATTACTTAATTCAAAATGAATTTAATGTTATTACTCCCCAAACATTATATATTTTAGGTTTAGAGTATAATCTTTCTCTTTAATAATTTATCTTGAACAGGTTTTCATAATTGGTAAATATGGGTGTATTTCAACTTCCTGTAAAGTATCCTTCGTATCTTCGCAATCATTCTTTTTGGTATAGGTTATGCAGTTTGAAGTAACAGAAGAGTACTTAGATAAGATATCATCTGCTATAAAGGCAAATGATATTAAGGTATTAGAGAAGTCATTAAGAAAACTTCACTCGGCAGATATTGCTGTTATTCTCGATAATCTTGACTTGGAAGTTGGTAAAAAACTTTACAATTTTCTAGATGATAAAATTGCTGCCGATGCTCTTATCGAAATGGATGAGGATAAAAGGGAGATTTTTCTTGCCTCCCTTACTTCAGAACAGATAGCCGATCAACTCGATCACCTCCCTTCGGATGAGGCAGCCGATGTAATTCAAGAGCTTCCCGATAAAGTTCAGGATGAAGTATTACGCGAACTTGAAAAAGACGATGCTGCACAAGCTCATGACATTGTTGATCTTTTAAAGTACGACGAAAATACGGCAGGTGGGCTCATGCAGAAAGAGCTTGTTAGGGTGAACATTCATAAAAGTATGCTTGAATGTGTACGTGAGTTAAGAAAACATGCCGAACATATTGATGACGTATATGCCGTTTATGTAGTAGATGATGCCGATAAACTTATGGGAGTGATCAGTTTTAAAAAAATACTCACTACTTCTTTACGAATTAAAATTGCAGATGTATATGAACCCGAAACGATTCATGTAAAGACCAATACCGACGTAGAGGAAGTAGCAAGAGTAATGGAAAAATATAATCTTGCATTTATTCCTGTAGTTGATGAGTTGGGGAAATTGGCAGGCAGGATTACCATAGATGATGTGGTAGATATTATAAGAAAGGAAGAAACAGAAGACGTTCAAAAGATGGCAGCGGTACAGGCTATTGATGAACCGTATATGAATATTTCCATTTATGAAGTAATAAAAAAGCGAGTAGGGTGGCTGCTGATTCTATTTGTAGGTGAAACTTTTACAGCTACAGCAATGAGTTTTTTTGAAAGTGAGATTTCCAAAGCAGTTGTACTGGCATTGTTTGTACCACTCATTATTTCCAGTGGAGGAAATATTGGTTCACAAGCCAGCACATTAATTATTCGTTCATTGGCATTGGGTGAAATATCAATAAAAGAATGGTGGAAGATATTTAACAGAGAGTTAAGAGTGGGGATTATATTGGGTGTTTTACTAGGTCTTATAGGATTTCTTAGAGTAGTTATATGGTCAGCATTTGTAGATTTTTATGGTGATCATGCTATCATGGTAGGTTTAACCGTCGGGGTATCTTTACTTGGTGTAGTCCTTTGGGGAAATCTTGTAGGCTCTGTTTTTCCCATCATTCTAAAAAGATTTGGTTTAGACCCTGCCGTTTCTTCAGCACCTTTTGTTGCTACACTGGTAGATATAACTGGGCTTGTTATTTATTTTTCAATTGCTTCTTTATTTCTTACAGGAATTCTTTTGTAGTATAGTTGCCTATTTAAACTAATAAGTATGAAAGTATTGTTTCTGGACTCAGCTCATCCAACCTTGAAAAAAAAGCTGGAAGAAAACAATATTCTTTGCCATGAAGATTTTAAATCATCAAAAGAAGAAATTGAAAAAAAAGCAGCTGTATATAATGGTATTGTTTTAAGGAGCAGATTAAGCATAGATAAACAATTCATCGATTCTTTCATTTCTTCAACCTCTCAACCTAAATTCATTGCACGCGTTGGTGCAGGTATGGAACATATTGATGTTGCCTATGCAGAAAGCAGAGGCATAAAATGCATTTCATCTCCGGAAGGAAATCGTAATGCCGTAGCTGAACATGCATTAGGTATGCTCCTTGCTTTGTTAAATAATATACCAAAGGCAAATGCTGAAGTGAAAAGAGGATCATGGTTGAGAGAGCCGAATAGAGGTGTGGAATTAGAAGGAAAAACAATAGGCATTTACGGGTTTGGAAATACCGGATCAGCTTTTGCAAAAGTTTTAGCAGGGTTTAATGTAAATGTATTGGCCTATGATAAGTATAAAAAAGTAGAGGAGAGTAACAATGTTAAAGTTGTAATGCCAAAAACAATTTTTGAAGAAGCTGATATTGTAAGTCTTCATTTACCATTAACTCGTGAAACCAACTATTTGGCTAACGAATATTTTTTTAATTCGTTTAAGAAAAATATTTATCTGCTTAACACTTCGCGTGGACCCATTGTCAATACAATTGATTTGGTAAGGAATATAAAGTCAGGTAAAATTTTGGGTGCTTGCCTTGATGTTCTGGAATACGAAGAAGGTTCTTTTGAATTACTTACCAATCATACTCATTTATCCGAGCCCTTAAAATTTCTTTTTGAGAGTAATCAAGTGATTCTTACTCCTCATATTGCCGGTTGGAGTTTTGAATCGAGCGAGAAAATGGCAAAAATACTTTTTGAAAAGATCATAAAAATTAGATAAATTAACCATTGTATTCTTTCGTAGTTAAATATAATCTCTTTATATATTGAAGAAGAGTATCTTCCATTTCCTTATTTTATTTATCATACTGTGTTCATTTCGGCTATATTCTTCTAATTATCACCCATTTCTCAGTTCAGATGATGCGGTTAATACCTTAATGCTTTATGATTTTAAATTACCACATGACTTATATTATTGGGGACAGGATAGGTATGGGTCTTTAATACCGTTATTAGGTCAACTTTTTTTCAAAATATTTAATTTTCAGGCAATCACATCTGAATCATTAACCCATTACATATTATTAACATTAGGTTATTTTGGATTTGCCAGTTTGTTAAAATCTAAAGTGAATAAGATAATTTTTGCATTTATTTGGTTCTTTCCCCCAATGAGAATGATAGACCTTCTGAGATTAAATCTAGGCACGCAGTATTGCTTAATTGGAATGTCCGTTTTTATTATTAATAAACTCAGTTTGTATAAGTATGAAAATAATAATATTCGAAAGCATTTATTGCTTTTGCTTGTTGTTGTACTTTTATCAACATCTATATGGGTGGCTGATACATCAGTAATTACCGTATTTATTCTATTGACACTTTTGGCATGCAATTATTATAAGAAATACTCGATTAAAAGCATATTTACAAGTAATGAAATTTATTACGCTTTATTTGGGTGTTTAATTACTACTGTATTTATTATATATGCAAAATCTGTTTCAACAAAAGTTTCGCATTATCAAGAGTTTAATAGTATACCCATAATAATCGACTCATTTAAAATTTTTGTTGAGACATTATATAGTTTCATTTCTTTTAATTCAGATGAACCCTTTACCAGTATTTATTGTTATTTATTATTAGGACTGCTTTCTTTAATTGCATTTTTCTATAAGCATATACAAATAAATAGTACGATTAAAAAGTGGGTCATCCTTTTTGTATTAGACGGTATGGCTGTTATAGGTGTAATTATGATTTCAAAATGGGCATACTTAAATGGGGTGCCGCGTAGATATTTTGTATCCGCCTATATATCATTTTGGATAGCCGGGCTGATTCTGGTTGATAATTGGCATGTTGAAAAAGGAGGAAAAAATATTCTTAATACAATTTTATTCTTTACGGTTTTTGTAGGAAGCATCGGAGCTATTTATAACATGCAATATGTTTCACCAAAAAGATTGACTCCAATGGTTAAAATAGTAAGAGAGCTTGATACCTTAGGTAGAATTGGAATTATAGGTGAGTATTGGAATTCATATATCTATGCATGTGCTAACCCCGATAGTATTAAAGCCACGCCTAATGATGTGCCATGGGGAGTTAGAAATATAGATTTAGCGCATGAAGTTGTGAGAGAACGAAATATATACATTATAAAAGATAGTTGGTTGGAACACTACCCCGATACATTACGTCAGTTTGGTACAATGCTTTTAAAAGATGGAGATGAGTTTAATTTGGCAAATTGTACCCTATGCAAGTATAAACGTGTCGGCAGTTATTAACTCATACGGAAATTAAAAGATTTTGTACTCTATACAATTTTCACTTCTACCTGATCGATCACTGAGCCCGATGCATTTAAGATCTTGAATACATATGGGTTCATTATTACGATTTCATTTTGTGCCGGAATCTTTTGATGGAGATGAAGCAGTAATCCAGCCAGGGTGGTGTATTCGTCCGATTGAGGGAGAGAAAGTTTATAACGTTCGTTTAAATAATCGATTTCCAATCGCCCTGAAAAAATAAACTCGTTATTAGAAATTTTTTTCTCTATCATTTCTTCTTTGTCGTGTTCATCTTCAATTTCTCCGAATATCTCTTCAATAATATCTTCGGTAGTAAGCATACCGGATGTTCCTCCGAATTCATCCACTACTAAAGCAACGCTCTTGTGTTGTTGAATAAACATGGTTAATACTTCATTGGCAGGTTTGGATTCTGGAACTATGATGACAGGTAGTAGAATAGATAAAATATTTTCTGGATTTTTAAATAGCTCATAGGAATGAGTATATCCAATTATGTTGTCCACACTATCGCGATAGATCAGAATTTTTGATAGGCGTGTTTCTATAAATAACTTCTTTAAATTCTCAACAGAATCATCTACATTTATGGCAACAATTTCTGTTCTCGGAATCATGCAATCACGCGCTTTAACTTTAGAAAACCCCAGGGCGCGTTTAAATATTTTTACTTCATTTTCTATTTCATTTTTTTGGGTGGCCGGAGAAGTGCTTTCGCGAATAAAATGATCCAGGTCGATTCTTCCAAAGGCAATTTGCTTATCCGGAAATTTTGTGCCAAATCCCACTTTTAAAAGAATTCTTGCTAAACCATTTGTGAGAAAAACAATAGGCGATAATGCCCAGTAAACAATAAACAAGGGTATAGCAAATAACACCATCACCCTGTCAGGATTGATTCGGAAGAGGTTTTTTGGTAAAAATTCTGCCCCAATTAAAATTACAACGGTGGAGATGAAGCTTTCAATTAAAAGTGCCGCTATATCCGATTGGGTATATTTTAGAACAAAAGGCTCAATAATTTGTGCCATGAAAATACTGAAGACGACCATGGCGATGCAATTACCTACCAGCATGGTGCTGATGAAGGAACTTGTATTGCGTGAGAAAAAAGAAAGTATTTGATAAGGAAATATATTCCGTTTGCTCATCAACTCTATGCGTAGCTTATTCGCGGTAAGCGAAGCAATCTCAAGACCGGCAAAAAAGCCGGAGAGAATAAGCATAGATAGAATTACTATCCATTCAAATGTCATGATAGAGTTTTACGGTAGAGTAAAATTATTTTACTCTCTCCAAATATTCACCGGTACGGGT
>CAZCJN010000017.1:0-6007 GCA_964498865.1 uncultured Bacteroidia bacterium | reverse complement strand
CCAAAGAGCATTTTAGGAACATAAATCTGCTCATAAGAAACAGGGTCCATGCATACTAAGGTCTCCCCTTCTTCATATAGAAATTGCATCATTTTATATTCAAGGCGTGCCAATTCTACTTCTTCGCCTGAACGAAAACGTTGATCAAGCATTTTACCACTTCGCAAATTGCGCATTCTTACTTGTACAAAGGCACGTTTGTTACCCGGTGTACGGTGCTGACATTCTGTGATTTGGCATAAATCTCCATTGTAACGAATTACCGATCCGATTCCAATATCTTGAGTAGTAGCCATAATAGTATGTTTTAAATAAATAATTTATGAGGGGCAAAGATAAATTTATTTACTATAGTGAGAAATGTAGTTTTGTACATTCGCTTTTTATTATTTCAAAGAGTATATGGCAAAATTTGGAAAATGGCTGGGAGGTGGTTTAGGTTGGGCTTTAGGTGGACCTATAGGTGCCATCATTGGTTTTGCACTAGGAAGTCTGTTGGACGAATCGGAAGTGACTGTTCAGCGTGGCAATACCACAACTACTTTTTCCCAAGCTTCGGCCACTGTAAATGATTTTACAGCTTCACTTTTAGTGCTTTCGGCTGCTGTGATGAAGAGCGATGGAAAAGCCTTGAAGTCGGAGTTAGATTTTGTGAAAAGATTTTTTATTCAGCAGTTTGGAGAAGCTAAGGCCAATGCTGATATGCTTTTATTAAAAGAAGTACTAAAAAAAGAGATTCCCTTGCATGAGGTATGCAACCAGATTAAACATTTTATGCCTATTGCCTCACGCTTGCAATTATTGCATTATTTGTATGGACTTTCTAAAGCAGATGGAGATATTCATCCTTCGGAGATATCTACCATTGAACAAATAGCCTACTATTTAGGCATAGGTTCTGCCGATATGAATTCCATTAAAGCAATGTATTACAGAGATACACAGAGCGATTATAAAATTTTAGAGATAGAACCCAATGTTACGGATGAAGAAGTAAAAAAAGCATACAGAAAAATGGCTGTTAAATTCCACCCGGATAAGGTAGCCCATGAAGGAGAAGCGGTGCAAAAAGCGGCCACTGAAAAGTTCAAGAAAGTACAAGAGGCCTATGAGAACATAAAAAAGAAAAGAGGAATAAATTAGAGCGTAATGCTTGTAATTTGTCATTTATCTTCCCTGATAATTATTTGGAATAGTGGTAATGGCTAAGTACATTTACAGGAGTTAATCAGCTAATTACTTCTGTTTTATGAGGAAACTGCACTATGTCCTTTCGGTTTTATTATTTATAGTCATTCAGAATATAAATGCACAGATGCATTTTCAAAAGCATTTTTCTGATTTGATAGAATATCAAAAAATAACTTCATCTCCTTTTGATAATAGCTATATAATGGCTTGTAGCAAAAGAGATAAAGATGGACTATATGATTTTTGTGTTGTTAAACTGGATAATAACGGTACTATCATTTGGAGTAAAACCTATCCATCACCCGATGATGATTATTTAACTGCTCTTTCTGTTTCTGCACAAGGTGACATTATACTTGGTGGTTATAAGCTTAATGAAGGCGATTTCGATTTTTCGCTTATGAAACTTGATGCTTCAGGTAAGCTTCAAACGTATAAAACCTATGGCACTATAGATTTGGACATACCTTCTTTCATAGGAACAACCTCAAATGGAGATTTCTTTATTTGTGGTAATAGAAATACAGATAAAGCACCGATATTGATGCGAATTGATGAATCAGGAGCTGTTTTATGGAGTAAAACCTACGCTACTTCCGGGTCAAGTAATAATCTATCAGTTTTGGCTTCTACAATAACCAAAGATGGTGGAATGGCTTTATTCGGGCAAAATAAAAGTTATAATTATTTCATGAAATTAACTTCTGATGGAAGTGTTGCATATAGTCACTATTATCCTGTTACATTGTTGTATGAAAACCAATGTTTCATGAAGCAAACAAGTGATGATGGTTTTATTCTTGTTGGGAAAACGCCTCATTGCAACGATAATTTTTGTACTTATAATTTTACTTTCACTAAGTTTGATCAAATGGGCAATGAGGTATGGGCACAGAGCATAGATTATAAATATACCAGTGGAGGTAAAGATGTGGTGGAGACTTCAGATGGTGGATTCCTTTTTACCGGTCAGCTTACGGACCCTGTAAGTTTGATAAGCAGTTTACTTGTAATAAAAACCGATAAGAGTGGAAAGTTCCTCTTTTCCAAAATTTATGGGTTTTCTGATTCAAATGGAGAATATGCATGTATTGAAAAGACATCTGATGATGGTTTTCTTTTTTTAGGAGCAGAAGGTTCAAGTGCCTATTTAATAAAAACAAACTCTGCTGATATAGAGGGGTGTAATGAAAAAAAATTAACCTTAAATTTTGTAAATCTGGGCATTTCAAAATCAACTTCCTTGACTGTTACAGAAATTAAAGATTCTTTAAAAGCAATAACATCACCTGTTTGCACGGAAATAACTATTTTATTAAAAGATTCCTTGTTTTGTAATTCAACAACCCATGTTGATATTTTAAATACAGCCAATTATAAAATTTACCCGAATCCATTTTATGAATCACTTATTGTAGACATGGCAAATGACTCTTCATTTGATGGTGGCTGTCTGTTTACTATGTATGATGTCTTTGGCAGGGAAGTAATACAATTACCAATACCTAATCACTACTTGAAAATTAATAGAGAGAATCTGCCTAATGGCATTTATTTTTATAAGTTGAATAATAGAAATGATAGTGTGATTGGCTCAGGAAAAATAATTGCCAATTAATGTACATGTTGTGATTAATTCTGAGATGTAAGCACTTTTTTATCTCTTTCCGTTGTCCGATTCTCTGCATGTAATTTTCCTCGCCCCTTCTTTGAATAGTACCGGAATAACTACTATATGCTACATTTGCTGATATTTATTTAATCATGCCTGTAGAAATAAAGGAATTAATAATAAAGGCCCATGCAGAACAATTTGTAAGCCTTCCATTTCAGATTTATAAGAGTTGTAAGTACTGGGCACCTCCTCTTAAAGCGGGAGAGATGAAGTCTCTTTTTCCAGAAACAAATCCTGCTTTTGCTTTTTGCAAAGCTAAATTCTGGCTGGCATTAAAAGAGGGTAAGTGTGTTGGAAGAATAGGTGCGATCATTAATAATGATTATAACAAGAAGACCGGAGAAAAAATGGCACGCTTCTCCCGATTAGAATTTTTTAACGATGCAGAAGTAGTATCCAAACTAATGGGTACAGCAGAAGCATGGGCTAAAGAGAATGGTATGATTGGTATTCACGGTCCATTAGGTTTTGCTAACCTGGATACACAAGGGATGTTAGTAGAAGGATTTGATCATCTTCAGTCCATAGGATCGGTTTACCATCATGAGTATTACCATAAATATATTGAGCAGTTAGGTTATCAAAAAGAGAACGACTGGTTAGAGTTTCGTTTAACGCTCGGAGAAGCTGCTGTTGAAAAAGCAAACAGGGGAGCAGCGCTCATTCAAAAACGATACGGCATAGAGGTTCTTCATTTTAAATCAATGAGTGAATTATTGCCACATTCCAATACTATTTTTTCAATCTTGAACGATGCGTTCAGCGACCTGCCTTATGTTACAGACTTTTCTCCTGCCATGATGGATTTTTATAAAGAGAAATACATTAAACTCTTGAACCCGGAATTTGTGAAAATGGTTAAACTAAAAGGAGAATTAGTAGGGTTTATTATTGGATTGCCAAGCTTATCGGAAGCTATGCAAAAAGCAAACGGTAGGCTGTTCCCTTTAGGATTGTTCCATATCTTAAAAGCAAGAAAAGGAAAAGATGTAATGGACCAAATGCTTACAGGAGTTAAAAAAGAATCTCAATCTACCGGTGCGGGAGTTATTTTAATGGCAGAAATACAAAAAGTAATGCTGGCTAAAAAGATGAAGTACATAGAGACTACCGGTATTTTTGAAACGAATAACAATGCTATTTCTAACTGGAAAAATTACGAGCATATTCAACACAAAAGAAAACGTTGTTATAGAAAAATGTTTTAGCTAATCATTCATATGTTGCTTCTTACTCCTACCTCTTTTCATGATTACGAGCTTATAGATTGCGGCGATTTTGAGAAATTAGAACGCTTCGGAAAATATATAACCATACGCCCTGAACCGCAGGCTGTATGGAATAAAAAACTTTCGGTACATGAATGGGAAAAAACAGCACATGTAAAGTTTATTCAGAAAGGAAGTAACTCTGGCGAATGGAAACGCTTTAAAGATATGCCTGATAAATGGCAAATTCAATTTAAAGTTTCAGGTTTAAAGACTGATATTGAACAGCCATTAAGGTTTAAATTGTCTTTAACTTCTTTTAAACATGTAGGTGTTTTTCCGGAACAGGCGGTAAATTGGGAATATATCTATAACTCCATTAATGCATTTTCATCTTCTCAACAAGAAGGAAAAGTAAAATTTCTTAACCTTTTTGCATATACGGGTGCTGCTTCTTTAGCAGCTAAAGCGGCCGGTGCCGATGTAACTCACTTGGACTCTATTAAGCAAGTGGTAAGCTGGGCAAGGGAGAATATGGAACTTAGCAGGCTTACAGATATCCGCTGGATCATAGAAGATGCATTGAAATTTGTTAAACGTGAAGTTAAACGAGGCCATAAATACAATGGTATTATTCTTGACCCACCGGCATATGGCATTGGAGCTAATGGAGAGAAATGGAAACTGGAAGAAAATATTCAGGAGATGATCACGAATGTTTTACAATTATTAGATGAGCGAAATCACTTTTTGATATTAAATGCTTATTCACTTGGTTTTTCTTCTCTCATTATTGAAAACCTGCTTAAAGATTTTGCAAAAGGTAAACTTGAAACAGGTGAGCTTTATTTGCATTCTAAAACGAATGTAAAATTACCTTTAGGGGTTTTCGGCAGGTTTTGTAAAATAGAAAAGGCATCTGATTAGATGCCTTTTCAAAATAGCTTATAATTTTAATTATTTTCTTAAGAGATCCCGAATTTCAACTAATAAAGTTTGATCTTTAGTAAGTGCAGGCGGTGCAGCAGGTGCAGCTTCTTCTTTCTTTTTAGCAGCATTCATCGCTTTTACTAACATAAACATTACAAAAGCAACCAAAGTAAAATCAATGAGGATGGTAATGAACTCACCATATCGTATAGCAGCTTCTTCAGAAATTACTTTACCTGAAGCATCAATTTGCTTTTCAGACAAAATATATTTTAAAGACCTGAAATCAACGCCTGCTGTTATTTTACCAACCACTGGCATTACCATTCCATCTATAAATCCGGACACTACCTTTCCAAAAGCGCCTCCCATTACAAAGGCAACTGCCATGTCAATAAGATTGCCTTTCATGGCAAACTCTTTGAATTCTTTAAACATTCCCATAGTTTATTTGTTTTTTTAGGTTAATAATTGATTTATGAATTTTAAAATTCAACTTTGAATTCAACACGTCTGTTTTTAGCTCTTCCTTTTGGAGTCTTATTGTCTTCAAGGGGCTGGGTTGCTCCATAGCCATTTGCAGTCATACGTGATTCTCCTATGCCGTGGGTAGAAAGGTATTTCTTAACGGCATCTGCTCGCTTTTGAGAAAGTAGGAGGTTTTTATTGCTATCACCTTGATTATCCGTGTGACCATTTATCACCAGCATATAACTTGGATTGTTTTTCATTACCTCCACAACATTATTGAGTATAGAAAAAGAAGTTTTTATAATAATATCTTTTCCGGATTCAAACTGAATGCCTGTTAAAGCTTGAGCAAAAACTTTCTTTGTTTCTTCACTTATTTCAGGGCAGCCGCTGTTGGCTAGTGCGCCTGCAATGCCTGGGCATTTATCTTCACTGTCTGTTATACCATCATTATCCATGTCAGGGCAGCCTTTATTGGCCAGGGTCCCTTTTTGTAATGGACATTTATCTTCCGAATCAATGATTCCGTCAT
>CAZCJN010000016.1:11926-23570 GCA_964498865.1 uncultured Bacteroidia bacterium | reverse complement strand
TGCTGTTTTTTATCTCCATTTTTTTCTATAAAAATTATTTAATTATTTTCCATCAGAGTGGTTGTACTGTATGCAGAAAACTATCGTTAATAAAAGGCCGTTAAAGTATAATGTGTTACTTTGTAAGCATAACTAAAATAATATTTTGTGAGCATATCCAATACTAAAATAAAACTCTTGTCTTTAGATGTCGATGGTGTTCTTACGGATGGTGGTGTATACATAACCGAGAACGGAGATATCTTTAAAAAATTTAATGTTAAAGACGGCATGGGCATTCGCATTGCTATGGAGAAGGGGGTGCAGGTAGCATTTATTAGTTCAGCCAAAAAAAGAAAATTGTTGGAGCTTCGTGCTAAGATGCTGGGTGTTCAATTGGTGTATGCTGGTGATGAAGAAAAGTTGAATGTGATGAAGAAGTGGTGCGAAAAACTAAAGATAGACTTATCCGAGGTGGCACATATTGCAGACGATATTAATGATCTGAAGTTGTTAAGTGCTGTCGGGATATCGGCTTGTCCTTTGGATGCAGTAGAAAAAGTAAAATCCTCTGTAAAAATTATCTTAAAAACAAAAGGAGGGGAAGGATGCGTAAGGGAGTTTGTGGAGAATTATCTTTTCTAAATGCTTAGCTTTTTTTTCTCTTATTCAACTCATCGCGAATACGGGAAGCGCGCTCGTAGTTTTCACCATCAATGGATTTTTTCAATAGATCTCTTAACTCTTCCGTAGATTTTTTGGTAAGGTCTTTATCTCCTTTTTCCGATGCTGCTTTTTTCTCAAAACTTTCTTCTATGGCAGCAGCACCAATACCTGCTTCTTTTTGTTGGTCGTCTAATATTATTCCGGCTGCAGAAAGAATGAATTCATAGGTGTAAATAGCGCAATCAAAACGAACGGCTAAGGCAATAGCATCAGAAGTGCGTGCATCTATCTCTATTTCTTTTTCATTATTCTGACATATTAACTTAGCGTAAAAAATTCCTTCAACAAGGTTGTAAATAATTACTTCGTTGATCTTTATTTCAAAGGTGTCGGCAAAATTTTTAAAAAGATCGTGTGTAAGCGGACGGCTGGGCGTCATCTTTTCAAGCTGAATGGCTATGGCTTGTGCTTCAAATCCACCTATTATAATAGGTAGCCTTCTTTTTCCTTTTACTTCCCCCAATACTAAAGCATACGCTCCTGCTTGAGTTTGGCTGTAAGAGAGACCTATTATATCCAGTTTTACTTTCTTCATAATTTATTCAAACAGCAATATTATAAAGTATTATAATAAAGATGTTTATCTTTCTTGTACTAAAGTATAAAAAATCAATGTGCGCTTTTTAGTTTCTTTACTTCTTCTATTAATTTAGGTACAACCTGAAAGGCGTCTCCGCAAATTCCGTAAGTGGCAGCTTTAAAAAAAGGTGCTTCTTTATCACTGTTTATGACAACAATTACTTTTGAGGAACTTACACCTGCCAAATGTTGAATGGCACCTGAAATACCTATTGCAATGTAAAGATTAGGTCCAATGGTTATTCCTGTTTGTCCTACGTGTTCATGATGAGGTCTCCATCCAACATCGGCAACAGGTTTCGAGCAAGCGGTAGCGGCACCTAAAAGTTCTGCTAATTGTTCTACCATTCCCCAGTTTTCGGGGCCTTTTAATCCACGCCCTGCCGACACAACAATTTCTGCTTCGGTAAGTGCAATTTTTCCCGATGTTTTTTTAGTTTCTTTAGAAGTGGAGTTGAAATCCGAATCGGTAAATGTTGGTGCATAATTTTCTACAGATGCTGCTCCTTCTTTTGTATTTACTTGGTACGAATTGGGTGTTAGGCCAATCACTTTTATGTCGGATGAAACCACTACGTCAGTCAATCCTTTTCCGGAAAAACATTTTTTACGTACTGTAAAAGGAGAAGTGGAAGAAGGTAGAGCAGAGGCTCCTGCAATTAATCCTGCCTTTAATTTTATTGCTACCCTCCCTGCAACTGATCTGCCGGAATACGTATAAGACAGGATTACTACTTTGGCGCTTTCTTTTTGTGCTGCTTGCTGAATGGCAGAGGCATAAGCTGAGGGATTCATGGATTTCAGCTTGTCATTCTTTACGGATAATACCTTTTGTGCTCCGTATTTCCCGAGTGACTTCATGTCGTCATCGCTCACATTTCCTATTACCAGCGCTGTTACGGTGCTGTTGGTTTGTTTAGCTATTTCTGTACCATAAGAGATGGCTTCATAAGTAGATTTTTTAAACTTACCATCCCAATTTTCTGCAAATACTAATATTGACATAAAATCTGTCGCCCCTTTCCAACTCTCCCCGAAAGGGAAAGGGCTTTAATAAATATGTATGCCATCCTACCCTTCGGGGAGGGAAGGATGGGGCTTTTATATTGCTTTAGCTTCGTTATGTAATAAGTTAACAAGCTCAGCTACATTATCGGGAGAAATCATTTTACATTCTCCTTTTGCCGGAGGTAAATCAAATTGAAGTGAGCTGGTTGGCATGTCGCAAGCAACAGGCTCAACTACTGCAAGAGGTTTTGTGCGAGCAGACATAATGCCTCGCATATTAGGAATTCTTGGTTCAGCCATCCCTTTTTGTGCGCCTGCAACAAACGGGAGTTTTGTTTCTATCACTTCTTTTCCTCCGTCAATTTCTCTCTCAAGGGTAGCTATTGTTCCGTTAATATCTAATTTTGTGGCAACTGATACAGATGAAATATTTAATAATTCACCTAACATCATAGGTACTTGACCTCCGTTATAATCAATAGATTCTTTTCCGGTTAGAACTACGTCATAAGTATTTTTCCTGGCAACCTCTGCAATTTGTGAAGCAACGTAAAAAGCATCAGTAGGTTCCGCATTAATGCGAATGGCATCATCAGCCCCTATGGCAAGTGCTTTGCGAATATTGGCTTCTGCGCTTGCTCCTCCTACATTAATAACAGTTACTGTGCCTCCCAACGCTTCTTTTAATTCAAGTGCGCGAGTGAGGGCAATTTCATCGTAAGGATTAATGATAAATTGTACGCCTTGTGCGTTCAAAGCTTTTTTATCCGGTGTAAAACTTATTTTGGTAGTTGTGTCGGGAACCTGAGAGATGCAAACTAAAAATTTCATAACAAGTTATTTATTTTTCAAGGATTACAAAGATAAAAGAATACTGAATTGCCAGAAATTATTTTCCTGTATCATAAATTTTGTGTGCCAATTTTTTATTGTTGTATACTTGTTTTTAAATCGCTCATGTTATCAGGAATACTTTTATCATAGCAGTTCAGGAGCTTTTGATGTTTCTTTCTCAGTCGTATTGGCTTTAGTGATTCCTGTATTTTTGAGCGTTACAGCTGTCAAAAATTAAATAACTTTATTACCATAATACGACATTGTATTTATTTTTTTTCATGTTTTTATCATTTCAGAAATTCTCTACATTTGCTGCTATCTTGAAATGTTAATTTCCTTTTTTGAAAATTTTAATTAAATTATGAAGACCTTACAATTCCGTGAAGCTCTGCGAGAAGCAATGAGCGAAGAAATGCGTAAAGACGAACGTGTGTTTTTAATGGGTGAAGAAGTAGCTGAGTATAACGGAGCATATAAAGTGAGCCAAGGTATGCTTGCAGAGTTTGGTGCAAAACGAGTAGTAGATACTCCTATTGCTGAATTAGGATTTGCAGGTATTGGAGTAGGGGCGGCTATGAATGGTTTACGCCCTATTATTGAATTCATGACTTTTAATTTTTCATTAGTAGCTATTGATCAGGTAATTAATAGTGCATCTAAAATGTATAATATGAGTGGAGGGCAGTTTTCGGTACCTATTGTTTTTAGAGGCCCCACGGGGTCTGCAGGTCAATTAGCAGCACAGCATTCCAATGCTTTTGATTCTTGGTATGCCAATTGTGCAGGTTTAAAAGTGGTAGTTCCTTCCAATCCGGCAGATGCAAAGGGTTTACTTAAAACGGCTATACGCGATAACGATCCTGTGATTTTTTTAGAAAGTGAACAGATGTATGGAGATAAAGGAGAAGTACCTGAAGGGGAATACCTGATACCTATTGGGGTGGCTGATATAAAACGTGTAGGAACAGATGTGACACTTGTTAGCTTTGGAAAAATAATTAAAGAAGTATATAAAGCTGCTGATGAATTAGAGAAGGAAAATATTTCTGCAGAGGTGATAGATCTGCGCTCTATTCGACCTATTGATTACGCCTCAATAATTAGTTCTGTTAAGAAAACGAACAGGTTAGTAGTCATTGAAGAGGCATGGCCGCTTGGTAATATTTCAACAGAAATTGCTTACCATGTTCAGAAAAATGCATTTGATTATTTAGATGCGCCTGTTCGCAGGGTTAATTCAGAGGATGTTCCTCTCTCTTATGCATCTACATTAATTGAACCCGCTCTTCCTAATATGAAAAAAATTATAAAAGCAGTGAAAGAGGTAATGTATTTGTAAGCTTACAGTGCAGGCAGTTCGATTTCGTCACTTACTATAAATCCTCCTGAAAAGTCTCCTGATATTTCTTGCAATAGCTTGTATGCTTCCAATTTAGTTCTGAAGTTGCCCACTCTTACTTTAAAATACGGTTGCTGATAATCAAAATAAGTTGGTATTTTTTGGTATTCAGTGCTGAATTTTGTTCTTATTTCCATTGCCTTTGCTTTCTCTGCACCAAAATGTATTTGAACACGATAACCATTTATCTTGTCTTTTTTAGATTCATTTATTGCTATGTGTTTTTGAATAAGTGTAGTTACACGTTTATCCTGAATAAAGAATGAATCAGATTTTGCATTATTGTTCTGAGAAAAACCAAAACCAAAAATGAAAATGCAGGCATTTAAACAAAAAAAATGTTTCATCATGAACAAAGTTACTAATAATATTTTTTGCATAATAAAAGTATAGATTAGTGCCATTATTCGTATATAAATGCCTTGCATTTGTATCAATTGTGAGAAACACATGTTAATAACTCTCTAAAATTTATAAAAAAAAATATTTGGGATTTAATAATTCTTTTACTTTTGTCACGCAATTGTCATGAAAATTTGCTCTTTTTTATAGACCAAACTCTTTATATGAAATGTTTTCCATTCATGTGCTCAATTTCTGATAGAAAAAAAATAGTGAATACTATTCACTTAAATATCAAAAAGAATTTCTTTAAACCATTCCTTTTGCTTGCATTGGTCTCGATGTATGCAAGTACAGCTTTTGCTCAAGCGGATGGTGCAAAGCTTTTTAAATCTAATTGCGCTACTTGTCATACAATAGGCAAAGGAAAACTCACTGGTCCGGACTTAAAAGACGTAGCAACACGAGTACCACAGCCTGCCGATGAATGGCTGCATAAATGGATTAAAAATAATAGAGCTGTTATGGCATCGGGCGATGCGTACGGTATAAAAGTCTATAATGAATATAGCAAACAGGCCATGACTGTTTTTGACGGTGTTATCTCGGATGAAGAGATAACAGCGATCATTGCCTATATGAAAAATCCGCCGGTTGAGAAAAAACCTGAAGGTGGCGAAGTGCTAGTCGAAGCAAAACAGGAGGAAGGATTTAGTCCTATTTACTTATTGGCTATAGCAGGCATTATATTACTAATTGTGATTTCTGTTCTTGGGAATGTAAAAAGAAACCTTCAGAATACAGTAAACTCTAAAAATGGATTACCACCTGCTGAACCTATTGGGCTTGTTAAATGGGCTTCTCAAAATAAACGATGGGTTGCCTTTATTACCTTGATTTTAGTGATTGTAGTTCTTAGATTGACTTACATAGGGTTGATGAACATATCTGTTTATAGCGAGTATCATCCTGAACAACCGATTAAGTTTTCACATCAAACCCATGCTGATAAACTTAAGATCAATTGTGTTTATTGTCATTCCGGCGCAGAAAAAGGAAAGGTGTCAGGTGTTCCTTCAGCAAACGTTTGTATGAACTGCCATATGGCTGTGTCAGAAGGACCGAAAACCGGAAAAGCAGAGATAGCAAAAATATACGAAGCAGTTGGTTGGAACCCAGAAAAAGGTGTGTATGATAAACCACAAAAGCCAATAGAATGGGTAAGAGTACATAGTCTTCCGGATTTTGTTTATTTCAATCACTCACAACACGTTGTTGTTGGAAAACAAGATTGTAAAAATTGTCATGGTGAAGTTGAAAAAATGGATGAGGTTAAACAAGTGTCTTCCCTTACAATGGCTTGGTGTATTGACTGTCATAGAAAAACAGAAGTTCCGGGTATGAGTTCAAATCCTTATTACGAAAATCTGCATGCAAAACTTAAGGAGAAATATAAAGGAGTACCTATTACTGTTGAAAAAATAGGAGGTTTGGATTGTATAAAGTGTCATTATTAATTGTTGAATAATATTTAAATGACTATAAATTTCTTAATCGTTAACATATAATTTGCTTATGAAGAAGTACTGGCAATCGCTCGATGAACTTAAGGAAACACCTGAGTTTCTTGATTCTGCTAAGAATGAATTTGCCGAAGATGTTCCCACTAATGTGTTGGGAAGAAAAAACCTGTCAACTTCAGAAACAGAAAATTCATCCAATAATTTTTCTAGAAGAGATTTTCTTAAGATAATGGGCTTTTCAGTAGGTGCAGCTACACTTGCTGCCTGCGAAACACCGGTGAATAAAACAATTCCTTATGTTATAATGCCTGAAGAAATAACACCGGGTATTGCTAACTGGTATGCCTCTACCTATTTTGATGGACATGACTACTGTTCTGTTTTAGTTAAAACAAGAGAAGGAAGACCGATCAAGATTGAAGGGAATAAAAAATCGAAAGTTACTCATGGAGGAACTAATGCAAGGGTACAAGCATCTCTTCTTTCTCTTTATGATTCTGAAAGACTGAAAACACCTGTTGTAAAGGGAGGTGCAGAAATAAGTTGGGAGAAGGCAGATAGCGCAATAGGTTCAAAACTGGAAGCTATTTCTAAATCAGGATCAGGTATTCGTATTCTCTCTTCTACTGTTATTAGCCCTTCTACTAAATCTCTTTTTACTGATTTTATAAATAAATACCCAACAGCTAAACACATTACGTATGATGCTGTTTCGTATTATTCAATAGCAAAAGCAAATAAAAATGTAGTAGGTAAAGAAGTGATCCCTTCTTATAATTTTGATAAAGCAAATGTGATTGTAAGTTTTGCTGCTGATTTTCTTTCTAACTGGCTTTCTCCTGTTGAATATTCTTGGCAATATGCCCAAGGCAGAAAATTAAATAAAGGAAAGAAAACAGTTTCTAAACACGTACAATTCGAAACCACCCTTTCTTTAACCGGAAGTAATGCTGATTTACGCGTCCCTGTTAAACCTTCTCAAATAGGCACTGCAGTAGTTAATTTATATAATGCACTCGCTTCACTGTCGGGCGATTCTAAATTAAATGCTTCGGGATCGGTTGCGGAAAAAAATATTACCGACTGTGCAAAATGGTTATGGAATAATAAAGGCAATGCCTTAGTAGTTTGTGGAATAAATGATATTTCTATTCAAACAGTAATTGCTGCTATCAATAAAATGTTAGGCAATTATGGATCTACTATTGACATTGACAACTTTTCAAATTGCCACCAAGGAAATGATGAACAAGTAGCGACTTTGATTGATGAAATGAAAAATGGGAAAGTAGGAGCAGTTATTGTTTATAATAGTAACCCTGTCTATACATTACCTGGATTTTCCGAAGCTGTTTCTAAAGTTGGATTAAAAGTCTCTTTGTCTGGCACAATGGATGAAACTGCATCTCTTTGTGATTTTGTGTGCCCCGATAATCATTATTTGGAATCTTGGAATGATGCGGAACCGAAAAAAAATAGTTTCTCTCTAACTCAACCTACTATAGCACCAATATTCAATACTCGTGCCGCTCAGGAAACATTTATGAAATGGTTAGGAATCAGTGGTGACTATCATGCATACATACAATCTGTTTGGCAAAAACAATCTTCAGAAGGATTTAATGACTATTGGAATAAATCACTTCATGATGGTGTAGCCGAATTTGTTGCAGTTCCTGTTGTTGTTACAGAAGTGCCTAAAAAAGATAGTTCTCCTAAAAATAATTCAGTTGAGATAAAAGAACCTGTTCAAACAACTTCTGTATCTCTAGGTGATTGTGCTGCTGTAATAGCAAAAACAAAAGGTGGAGATATTGAATTAGCTCTTTATGAGAAAACAGGAATGGGAATAGGTAATCAGTCAAATAATCCTTGGTTGCAAGAATTGCCCGATCCTATTTCTAAATGTACATGGGATAATTACATTACTATGAATCCTTCTGATATGAAAGGGAAATATTCCCTTCTTGAAAGAGGTGATTATAGTGGAGATGTAGTTGAACTTACAGTCGGGGCTCAAAAAATTACCGCACCGGTTTATCCTCAACCAGGACAAACACCAGGCACTATTGGACTTGCTTATGGTTATGGAAGAACGAATGCCGGAAAAGTAGCAAATGGCGTAGGAGTGAATGCATATCAGTTCGTTCAATGGAAAGAAGGCACGATTCAATCCTCCATTGCCGGAGTAAATGTAAGTGAAGCAACTGGCGATAAACATGACTTTGCATGTACACAAACCCATCATACAATGATGGATAGGCGTGTAGTCATTGAAACTGATCTTGAAACGTATTCTAATAAAACAAAAGAAGAGTGGAACCCTCCTGTGTTGATTTCAACACTGAATAAGGAAGGCCATCATACGAAAGGAACGACTGAAGAAGTAAATCTTTGGGATGCCCATGATAAACCGGGTCATCGTTGGGGATTGGCGGTAGATCTACAATCATGTATTGGTTGTGGTAGCTGCGTTATAAGCTGTTCGGCAGAAAACAATGTTCCTGTAGTTGGAAAAACGGAAGTTCGAAAAACTCGTGAGATGCATTGGATGAGGATTGACAGGTATTACTCATCAGATATGAACCAAGAAAAAGGCCATGAAGAAGGAAAAGGCGTTATTGCTACGTATCGCGAAATGGAGTCAGCAGCAGAAAATCCCAAGGTAGTATTTCAACCTGTAATGTGTCAGCATTGTAATCATGCTCCATGTGAGACAGTGTGTCCCGTTTTAGCTACTACACACAGTTCGGAAGGCGTTAACCAAATGATCTATAACCGTTGTATCGGTACCAGGTATTGTGCCAATAACTGTCCGTATAAAGTACGTCGTTTTAATTGGTTTCAATATGATAGCAATGCCATGTTTGCAGATGTGAATCCTGCATCATGGGCGAATGATATGGGTAGAATGGTTCTGAATCCTGATGTGGTAGTTCGTTCACGTGGGGTAATGGAAAAATGTACTTTATGTGTTCAACGTGTTCAGGAAGGAAAACTACTTGCGAAAAAAGAAGGAAGAAAATTGAATGATGGTGATATAGAGTCTGCTTGTCAGCAATCATGCCCAACGAATGCTTTATTGTTTGGTGATTTAAATAATCCTGAATCAGAAATAAGTAAGTTGTATGATGATAACAGAAGATACTTGTTGTTGGAAGAAGTGGGGGTTCAGCCTAATGTGTTTTATTTAACTAAAGTCAGAAACTCATAATGAAATACATTTCCATTATACTGTTAATATTATTTAGCTACTCCCATTCTTTGGCACAAAATAAATGGGTGCAAGTAGGAGCAACGGGTAATGATGCAGTTATATGTATGTACTCAGATACTGTTGCTAAGAAATTATATGTTGGTGGCTCTTTTACAAGTATTGGTGGTATAAGTGCAAATTGTATTGCAAAATATAACGGACAAACTTGGAATACTTTAGGATCTGGTACGAATGGGGAAGTGTTTGCAATTGTTGCTAAAGGTAGTAAGGTATATGTGGGTGGTACTTTTACACTTGCAGGAGGAGTTGCAGTAAGTAATATTGCTGTGTATGATACTGCTACCAGTACTTGGTCTTCTTTAGGTACAGGAGCAAATAGTGGAGTGAATGCATTAATTTTTTATAACAATGAATTATATGCTGGCGGATGGTTTACAACTATGGATGGCGTTACAGTTAATGGTATATCAAGATGGGATGGCACTAATTGGCACTCTTTAGGGGTGGGTCTAGATGGGGTTGTACATACATGTTCAATATATAATAATCAATTATATGTTGCAGGTGCGTTTTCTATGGCTGGTGCTACTTCAGCAAACAATATTTCCTATTGGGATGGAGCTCAATGGTATGCATTAACTACTGGTACTGACTTTGATATTAAGCATTTATATGTTTATAATAATGGATTATATGTTGGGGGAGCTTTTGCTACTTCTGGGGATACATTAACAAATGGAATTGCTAAATGGAATGGAATATCATGGAGTAGGGTTAGCACAGGAACAGGTTATATGGTAAATAGTATTATTAATTATGACTCACTTTTATTCTTAGGCGGCAATTTTAGCTATGTAGGAGGAATATATGATCCTGTTCTAGGTTATTTGGGTGGTGGTTTACCTGCCAATAATATTGCTGCATGGAATGGTAGTGTATGGGATTCTATTAGTAATGGATTTAATGGTTATGTTAATACGCTTGCAAAATTCAATAGTATTATTTATGCAGGTGGTGCATTTCAATATTCAGGAAACGACCCCGTATCATATCTTGCCAAATGGTGCGATGTAAATGCTTCAGCAAGTAGCAATGTTACCATATGTGCAGGAAAGAGCACAACCTTGACAGCATCGGGAGGAGATACTTATTCTTGGTCATCTGGTGGAACTTCCAGCAGCATTGTCGTTTCTCCAACTGTTACAACAACCTATACGGCTACGGTAAGTAAGAACGGATGCTCAGATACTGCCATGGTAAACGTGTTTGTTAATTCCTTACCTACGGTATTGCTAAGTGGTAATACAACTATATGCAATGGAACATCATCAACACTCAGTGTTTCTGGTGGAATAAGTTATTCATGGAATACAGGTTCAACGGCTACAAGCATAGTTGTTAGTCCGACCACACAAACAAATTATTCAGTAACAGCAACAGATGCTAATAACTGTTCTGCATCTAAGACAACTACTGTAGTAGTTAATTCACTCCCTACTGCATCTATTAGTGGAAATACAATCATCTGCAATGGAGGTAGTTCAACACTTACCGCTTCTGGTGGAGTAAGTTACTCATGGAATACAGGTTCAACAGCTACAGCGATAGTTGTTGCTCCAACAACTCAAACAGATTATTCAGTTACTGTAACTGATGCGAACAGTTGTTCATCTATAAAAACAACAACTGTTGTTATTAGCACAGTTAATCCTTCTATCACAGGTAATACAACCATCTGCAATGGAGGTAGTTCAACCCTTACCGCTTCTGGTGGTGTAAGTTACTCATGGAATACAGGTTCAACGGCTACAAGCATAGTTGTTGCTCCAACAACTCAAACAGATTATTCAGTTACTGTAACTGATGTATATAATTGCTTTGCATCTAAAACAACTACTGTAATAGTTAATTCATTACCTATTCCTTCCATCACAGGTAATACAACCATCTGTAATGGAAGTAGTTCAACCCTTACCGCTTCTGGTGGAGTAAGTTACTCATGGAATACAGGTTCAACAGCTACAGCAATAGTTG
>CAZCJN010000016.1:0-11826 GCA_964498865.1 uncultured Bacteroidia bacterium | reverse complement strand
TCTGGTGGAGTAAGTTACTCATGGAATACAGGTTCAACAGCTACAGCAATAGTTGCTAGCCCGACAACGCAAACAAATTATTCGGTAGTAGTGACCGATGTTAATGATTGTTCCACTTCTACATCTTCAACGGTATATGTAAACAATACCCCTGATTTCACTTTTTTCTTTTCGGATGCATCTTGTTCAGCTTGTTGTGATGGACTTGCAACGATTAATAACCCGGGAGGAACTGCGCCTTATACCTATTCATGGAATACAAGCCCTGCCCAGACTACTGGTACGGCTACGGGTTTATGCGTGGGTAATTACACGGCTACAGTAACAGATGCAAATGGATGTACTTCTTCTAATGTGGTATCCATTTCTTTCAGCACGGACGTGTATCATCAGTCGTTAGCTGTAAATAAATTTTCTGTAGAGATTTCTCCTAATCCATTTACTGAACAAAGTAAAATAGTTATTAATGATTTCAACTCTACTAATAACTATCAAATACAACTATTTGATATTTGTGGTAAAAAAATAAAACAGTTTAGAGTCAATACCCGCTCATTTATATTAGAACGTAGTGAATTAGAAAGAGGTATCTATTTTATTAAGATAGTTTCAGAGGCAAGTAATAATATAATAACTCGAAAATTAATTATTGAATAAAAACGAATAACGGAAATAATATATGTTTAAAGAAGCATCTATACGTGAACCACTTATTTTAGGAGATAAAATTTCTTATCACCAGATCACAGAAGAGATTGCGAGACCTATTGAAGGTAAAGCAAATAGAATGTGGTGGGCTTGTTTTATCATTTCAGTAATTGCAGCTCTTTGGGGGGCAGGTTCATTAGCTTATACTGTAGGAACGGGAATTGGAGCGTGGGGAGCAAATAAAACAGTAGGCTGGGCGTGGGATATTACAAATTTTGTTTGGTGGATCGGTATTGGTCATGCCGGAACACTTATTTCAGCTGTATTGTTGTTATTTCGTCAGCGTTGGAGAATGGCAATTAACCGCTCTGCAGAAGCAATGACAATCTTCGCAGTTATTTGCGCAGCATTATTCCCGGTATTTCATATGGGGCGTGTATGGCTAGCTTATTGGGTAATGCCTATTCCCAACCAGTTTGGAAGTTTATGGGTGAATTTTAACTCTCCTCTTTTGTGGGATGTATTTGCGATATCAACTTATTTTACCGTATCAGTTATTTTTTGGTATTTAGGTCTTATTCCTGATTTTGCCATGATTCGTGATCGCGCTAAAGTAGCAGGCGACAAAATGAATGAGATGATTTACCGTATTCTTAGTTTTGGGTGGAGTGGAAGAGTAAAAGACTGGGTGCGTTTTGAAGAGGTGTCATTAGTATTAGCAGGTCTTTCAACACCTCTGGTTTTCTCCGTTCACTCAATAGTATCGATGGATTTTGCCACATCAATTGTTCCGGGATGGCATACAACTATTTTTCCTCCTTATTTCGTAGCTGGCGCAATTTTTTCCGGTTTTGCAATGGTTCTTACTCTCGCTCTCATCATGCGCAAGGTTTTAAACTTAGAACATTACATTACTGTAAAGCACGTTGAATACATGAATATCATTATTATGCTTACCGGTTCATTAGTGGGAATTGCCTATTTAACGGAACTTTTCATTTCATGGTATTCAGGTGTTGAATATGAATCATATGCTTTTATCAATCGTTTTTCAGGACCTTACTGGTGGGCTTATTGGAGTATGATGACATGCAACGTGGTTTCACCTCAGTTATTTTGGTTTAAAAAAATAAGAACGAATCTTACCGCTACATTTATACTCTCTATTGTTGTAAATATTGGAATGTGGTTTGAACGTTTTGTGATCATTGTTACATCTATTCATAGAGATTATTTGCCATCGAGCTGGACCATGTATACCCCTACTTGGATTGAAGTGGGAATTTATGTAGGAACAATAGGTTTTTTCTTTACATGCATCTTAACATTCTCTCGTGTTTTCCCTGTTATAGCACAAAGTGAATTGAAAACAATAATGAAAACATCAAGTAAATATTTTAAAAACAAAAAAGATAATCACCACCATTAATTTATATGAGTACAAAAGCAATCCACGCCATTTATGATGATGATGATGTACTGGTAAGTGCAGCAAAAAAAATTCATGCTTCCGGAATAAAAGTGAAAGAGGTATTTACTCCTTTCCCCGTACATGGACTTCCTGAGGCTTTACATGTTCCTAGAACGCGCCTTGCAATATGTTCATTTATATATGGATTCACAGCACTGAGTTTGTCCTGTCTTGCAACCTGGTATTTTATGGTAAGCGACTGGCCCATGGATATTGGCGGAAAACCAAACTGGACATTGTATCACAACATACCGGCTTTTCTGCCTTCTATTTTTGAGTTTACCGTTTTTTGCTCAGCACATTTAATGTTTTGGACGCTTCTTTTCAGAAGCTGGATTCTTCCGGGCGTAAAACCTAAAAATCCTGATCCAAGAACTACAGATGATAAGTTTTTAGTTTTGATAGAAACTAACGATGTAGAATCGGTTTCTCAACTTTTGAAAGAAACAGGAGCTAGTGAAATTAAAGTATTGTAATTAGCTTTCTATAAAAGAAAGATATAAAGTATAAGAAAACTCTGTATGAAAGTAAAAAGAAGAAATAAAACATACCTCAAAATGTCGATGACAAAAACAGCTGTGTGGGCTTTTGGCATTTTGCTCATCACCTCATGTAATAATGTTCCAAATAGCCCAGGATGGGAATACATGCCTGATATGTATCGTTCGTCATCATACGAAACGAATTCTCTAAATGGGATTTTTGCCGACAGTTTGACGAATCGTCAGCCTGTTAAAGGTACCCTCTCTCAAGGGTGGTTAGCTAATTCTAATTTCTCGATGACTAAGATGATTTACCCATACAAAAATGATAACGCAGGATACGAAGACGCCGGAAAGTATTTGAAAAACCCTTTCCCGTCTTCCCCCGAAATACTTGCTGAAGGAAAAGATAAATTTGAAAAATATTGTCTCCATTGCCACGGGGCAACAGGAATGGGAGATGGTCCGGTTGTGGCAGTTGGTAACTTTCCTCCTCCTCCTGCTTACAATTCAGTACTATTAAAAAATCTTTCCGAAGGGAAAATGTTTCATACTCTGGAATATGGAAAAGGTATGATGGGATCGCATGCTTCTCAACTTACAGTAGAGGAAAGATGGAAAATAATTCGTTATGTTCAAACATTACAAAATCCGGGAGGTGCTGTAGCAGCAGTTGTTGATTCTTCTACAGTGATAGAAAAACCAATTGCTGAAAAAGAAACTACAAAAGCACGACCAAATCCAACTCTTGAAAAATAATATAGATAATTTGTTATAATTTATATGAGTTTAAATTACACTTTCTCCGACAAAACAAAGAAAATCACCTTTGCCATGATGGGTATTGGTGTACTTGCCATTGTGTATGCACTTGTGCGTGGAATTCCTGCACAAAGAATATGGGCTAATCTGTTGATTGATATCTTCTTTTTCCTTTCAATTGGTTTAGGGGCTACTTTTTACATGGCAAAAAAATATGCTTCCGAAGCATCTTATGCTATTATTTATAAGAGAGTATATGAAGCAATAAGCGGGTATGTTCCTGTAGGATTGATACTTCTTGCTGTGTTTCTTTTACTGGGGCAATTTCATGTACATCATATTTATCATTGGATGGACCCTGAAGTTTATAACCCGGAAAGCGAACATTATGATAAAATAATTGCAGGCAAAGCTCCTTATTTCAGCGCTCCTTTTTTTTGGGGAAGACTGGTGATATTTTTCGGGCTATATATATGGTGCCAACGCTTACTTCGTAAACGTTCCCTAGAAGAAGATTTAACGGGCGATTTCAACCTATACAGAAAGAATATTACAACTTCAGCAGCATTTCTGGTGTTGTTTGGATTTACATCTCCTGTACTTGTTTGGGACACTATCATGTCTATTGATATTCATTGGTTCAGTACCATATTTGGGTGGTATGTATTTGCAGGCTTCTGGTGTACAACTATGGTCACTATTACTTTAGTTTCTCTTTATTTAAAAAGTAAAGGGCATTTACAAGAAATGAATGATAGTCATTTCCATGATTTAGGAAAATGGATTTTTGCTCTAAGTATCTTATGGACTTATACATTCTTCTGCCAATTCATGTTAATATGGTATGCTAATATTCCGGAAGAAGTAACCTATTATCAAAACAGACTTGATGATATGGGATATAGACCTTTATTTTGGATTATGTTCTTCATTAATTTTGCTTTGCCTCTGATTTTTTTAATGTCGAGAGATGCAAAACGTAACGCAGGTTTCTTAAAAGTGGTAGGAGCGATCTTAATATTTACGCATTGGCTAGATGTATTTGTATTGGTGATGCCAGGAACTGTAGCTGGTAGCTTTAGAGTATTTAGTCCTCTTGAACTAGGATTATTTATTGGTTTCGCCGGTTTGTTTTTGTTTGTGGTATTAGGTCAATTAGCAAAAGCACCATTGCTTGCACAAAAACATCCGTTTCTTGAAGAAAGTAAACATCATCAGATATAAAAGAGAATTAATATTTAATAGAGTATCTAAAATATAAAACTGTATATGATCACATTACTTACTTGGACCGTTATTATTTTATCGGTAATTGCTATTGGTCGCCTAATAAAGATCTACGAACTTTCTACTGAGCTCCGCGGAGGAAGACCTCAATGGGAAGTGACAGAAGACGATAATAAATTGAATTCCCGTTTGATGATGTTATTCATGATTGTATTTTTTATCTTTTGTTTTTGGCAAGTATTTGAATACGGCCCTAAATTATTACCTCCTGCAGCATCGGAACACGGAACCCAAATAGATTGGCTGTTTGATTTTAACATGATCATCATAGGGGTAGTGGCAACAATAACTAACTTTTTCTTATTCTTTTTCGCATATAAATATTATGCAGGGAAAGAAAATAAAAAGGCTACTTTTTTTTCTGATAGTCATAAGCTAGAGCTCCTCTGGACAGTAGTGCCTGGTGTGGCACTTGCTATTATAGTATTTCTTGGAATTACTTCTTGGAATTCAATAACCTCTCGCCCAGATGGAGATGCTATGATCATTGAACTGTATGCAAAACAATTTGATTGGACTGCTCGCTATGCAGGAAAAGACAATGTGTTAGGAAAAAGAAATTTTAAATTAATAACAGATACTAATCCTATGGGATTAGATTCATCCGATCCTAACGGAAATGATGATATCGTTGTAAGAAATGAGTTTCATATTCCTAAAGGGAAAAATGTTTATTTTAAATTTGGTTCTCGTGATGTGATTCATAGTGCTTACATGCCTCACTTTAGAGCACAAATGAACTGTGTACCCGGTATGACAACCGAATTTCACTACGTGCCAACCATCACTACAGCTGAAATGAGACAAAGGCCGCAGGTAATAGAAAACATGAAAGAGGTGAATGCTGCGCTTGCAGAAAAAGGGGAGGAGCCTGTTGAGTTTAATTACCTATTGCTTTGCAATAAAATATGCGGAGTGAGTCATTATAATATGCAAATGAATATTATAGTTGATGAATTTGCTGAATACGAAACGTGGATTGCAAAACAAAAAACAAATGGTCAGATAGCCTCAGCAACTAATGCTTCTGAAGAATCAAAAATAATTGCAGAAAAGAAATAATTAATAATACTAGAATTTAAAACATATTTATATTTTCTCTATGTCACACGCACACGAACATGCCGGAAACCACCACCATGAAGAACATCATCACGAAGAGAGTTTTATCTCTAAGTATGTGTTTAGCATGGATCATAAAATGATTGCCAGACAGTTTTTGATTACTGCAATTTTTATGGCTTTTGCTGCCATGACCATGTCAACACTTTTTCGTATGCAATTAGCATGGCCCGATGAAAAATTTGCGATCATGAATTGGCTACTTGGTGATAAATGGGCACCCGAAGGAAAGATGACACCTGAGATTTATTTAGGATTGGTTACGATTCACGGAACGATACTCGTTTTCTTTGTACTTACCGGAGGTTTGAGTGGAACATTTGCAAACTTACTTATCCCATACCAAATTGGCGCACGTGATATGGCCTCGCCTTTATTGAATATGCTTTCATATTGGTTTTTCTTAGTAGGTGCTATTTTAATGTTAGCCTCTATGTTTTTACCTACCGGTCCTGCAGCTCCGGGATGGACGATCTATCCTCCTTTGAGTGCTTTACCTCAGGCAATGCCGGGTTCGGGAATGGGAATGACTATGTGGTTATTGAGCATGAGTTTATTCATTGTTTCATCTCTTCTGGGTGGTCTTAATTATATTATTACTATTCTTAATTTGAGAACAATAGGAATGACAATGACAAGACTACCACTCACGATTTGGGCACTGCTTGTAACAGCAATTGTGGGTGTGCTTTCATTTCCTGTTCTTCTTTCAGCAGTTTTACTTTTAATATTTGACAGAACTATTGGAACCAGCTTTTATTTATCTGATATATATGTAAACGGACAGGCTCTAGAGTATTCGGGTGGAAGCCCTATCTTATTCCAGCACTTGTTCTGGTTCTTAGGTCACCCCGAAGTATATATTATCATTCTTCCTGCATTGGGAATCATGTCTGAAGTAATTTCGGTTAATTCCAGAAAACCTATTTTCGGATACCGTGCCATGATAGGCAGTATAGTTATCATAGGTTTCCTTTCATTTATTGTTTGGGGACACCATATGTTTGTTACAGGAATGAATCCGTTCTTAGGATCTGTTTTCGTATTCACAACTACTATTATTGCAGTTCCTTCTGCAGTAAAAGCATTTAACTACATCACTACACTATGGAAAGGAACAATACGTTTTAGCCCTGCCATGTTATTTTCAATAGGAGCAGTTTCAACATTTATTACAGGAGGTGTAACCGGGATTATTCTTGCCGATTCAGCTCTTGATATTAACTTACACGATACTTACTTTGTAGTTGCACACTTTCATATTGTAATGGGACTCTCAGCTATTCTTGCCATGTTATCAGGCGTATATCACTGGTTCCCTAAAATGTTCTTACGCATGATGAATAAAAAAATGGGATATGCTCACTTCTGGTTAACATTCATAGCTGCTTATGGTGTATTCTTTCCGCAACACTTTCTAGGATTAGCCGGTATTCCAAGACGTTACTATACCAACTCAGCCTTTCCTATTTTTGAAACGTTAACAGACATAGAAAAAATGAGTACATGGTTTGCGATACTAGGTGCTTTTGCACAGTTTATTTTTGCATTTAACTTTTTCTATAGCATTTTTAAAGGAGATAAAGCAACTAAAAATCCTTGGGGAGCTAATACTCTTGAATGGACAACTGAAGTAGGCCATACTCATGGTAACTGGGGCCCGAAACTTCCTGTTGTACACCGTTGGGCATATGATTATAGTAAACCCGGTGCCGATACTGAGTTCATCCCTCAGACAGTTCCTTTAAAGCCAGGGGAGCAGGATGAAGGCCGAGGAGCGCATTAAATAAAAATGAAATTTATTAAAGAGCGGATAGGAATACCTATCCGCTCTTTTTGTTTTATAAGTAAATTATTAAGGGTATATTTTTATTCTCTGCTATTGATTTATGTATGTTTGTAATGAATTAAACTTTAATTATTCATTGAATTTAATTTTCGAAAAAGTAAACTATGAAAAAGGACAGTCAAATCTTTGAGTTCATTCAAGAAGAACGCCAACGCCAAACACGCGGCTTGGAACTTATCGCATCAGAAAATTTTGTCAGCGAACAAGTGATGAATGCAATGGGATCGGTGCTTACAAATAAATATGCCGAAGGATTGCCGGGCAAAAGATATTATGGAGGATGTGAAGTAGTGGATAAGGTAGAGAATCTTGCCATAGAAAGAATAAAGACATTATATAATGCAGAGTGGGTGAATGTTCAACCGCATTCAGGTGCGCAGGCCAATGCATCTGTTATGTTAGGTGTATTAAAACCGGGCGATAAAATCCTTGGTTTTAATCTTGCTCATGGCGGACATCTTACACATGGATCTCCTGTAAACTTTTCCGGAAAATTATATGTTCCTGCTTTTTATAATGTAAACAGAGAAACAGGAAGAGTAGATTACGATACCGTAGAGAAAACCGCTATTGAAGCAAAACCTAAATTAATTATTTGCGGTGCTTCTGCATATTCGCGCGATTGGGATTACAAACGATTAAGAAAAATTGCTGATTCGGTTGGAGCTTTACTGATGGCTGATATAGCACATCCTGCCGGATTAATTGCAAGAGGATTGCTGAATGATCCGCTTCCATATTGCCATATTGTTACAACAACTACTCATAAAACATTAAGAGGGCCGCGTGGAGGAATGATCATGATGGGTAAAGATTTTCCTAATCCATGGGGATATACAACCCCCAAGGGAGAAATAAAAATGATGTCAGCAATTTTAGACTCTGCTGTTTTTCCGGGAACACAAGGTGGGCCCTTGGAACATGTCATAGCTGCTAAAGCTGTATCATTTGGAGAAGCATTGGATGAATCATTTTTGAAATATGGAACCCAAGTAGTAAAGAATGCACGTGCTATGGCACAGGCATTTTTAGATAAAGGATATCAGATCAGTTCAGGCGGCACAGATAATCATTGCATGCTCATTGATCTTAGAAATAAAAATTTAACAGGAAAGAAAGCAGAAGATTCACTGATTAAAGCAGATATTACTGTTAATAAGAACATGGTTCCGTTCGATGATAAATCACCATTTGTAACATCGGGAATAAGAATAGGGACGCCGGCTGTGACCACCCGCGGATTAAAAGAAAAAGACATGGGTAAAATAGTAGAGTTGATTGATACGGTTCTTATGAATGCAGATGATGAAGCTAAAATTACTGCTGTTACAAAAGAGGTAAATAAATGGATGAAGAAATATCCTTTGTTTGCCTGGTAATAATTAACTATGGTGAAACTCGATTTTACAAAATTTGTTCCTGAACAAGGGAGGCTTCTTATATCTGAGCCGTTTATGAAAGATCCTAATTTCAAACGCTCTGTTATATTGCTGGCTTCCCATAGCGAAGAGGGGAGTGTGGGATTTGTTCTAAACCGCTCTATGGATTTAAAGTTAGAGCAGGTGATCGAACAATTTGATGAAACCAATTTTCCTATTTATGATGGAGGTCCTGTACAACGCAACGGGTTGTTTTACATACATACACTTGGTGATGCCATACCTGATAGTGTGAACATCATGGGTGATTTATATTGGGGAGGGAATTTTGAAACGGTGAAGGCACTTTTGCAGGGGAAGAATATCAAGCAAAATGAGATGAGACTATTTATCGGTTATTCCGGTTGGTCTGCAGGGCAATTGGAAGAAGAGATCAAGCGTAACTCCTGGTTAGTGGCCCCAGCTTCCATAGATATTGTAATGAATAACGATTGGAATCAACTCTGGAAAGATGTATTAAAAAGTATGGGTAAAGAGTATGAAATACTTGCTAATTTCCCAGAGAATCCTTTATGGAATTAAAGAATATTCATCTCGCAAGCTAGTTATTCCTCTATACTTTTAGTAAGCTAAAATTGGGCTCAACCATTTCTCGGCTACTTCTACCGAAATGTTTTTACGCTTTGCATAATCTTCTACCTGGTCGCGTTGTATTTTACCTACACCAAAATAATGTGACTCCGGGTGAGCAAAATAAAGTCCGCACACAGCAGCAGTGGGGAACATGGCCATGCTTTCTGTAAGAATGATTTCTGCATTTTTTTCTACTTCCAACAGATCGAATAAAGTTCTTTTCTCCGTATGATCGGGTTGTGCGGGGTAGCCGGGCGCCGGACGAATGCCCTGATACTTCTCTGCAACAACATCCTCAGGCGTAAGGTTTTCATCTTTTGCATAACCCCATAATTCTTTTCTCACCTTAGCATGCATGAGTTCAGCAAAAGCCTCTGCTAACCGGTCGGCCAGGGCTTTCAGCATGATGGAAGAATAGTCGTCGTGGTTCTTTTCAAACTCTTTCAATTTCTTTTCAATACCTATTCCTGTTGTAACTGCAAAGGCGCCTAAAGTACCACCTAAATCTTCCCCAAAAGGAAGGAGCTTATCTTTGGGTGTGATGAAATCTGCCAGTGCAACATTTTTTTGACCTGCCGGTTTTATAGTTTGCTGGCGTATGGTATGGAAAACGCATTTTACAACACGCTGCCCATTGAATTTAGGTTCATATACTTCTATATCATCTCCCACACTGTTTGCCGGGAAAATACCCACGACAGCATTCGCCTGCAACCATTTCCCGTCTATAATTTTTCTGAGCATTATTTGCGCATCATCAAATAATTTTTTTGCTTCAACTCCCCGTTCTTTGTCATTAAAGATCTTCGGATATGTGCCCTTTAATTCCCATGAATGAAAGAAGGGAGTCCAGTCGATAAACTTTGCAATTTCTTCTAAAGGATATTTTTTAAAAGATTTTATCCCCACTAAAAAAGGTTTGAAGTCCTTGCCCAATGGAGAAGGATTAAGGGTAAGGCCGTTCTGTCTTGCTTTATCTACCGATAAGAAAATATTTTTAGAACCCGCATTTTTATTCTGTTCACGTAAGCGTTCATATTCTTCTCGTACAGACTGTATAAAATCTTTATGCATCGCCTTTGAAACTAAATTACCTACGACAGGTACGCTGCGCGAAGCATCGTTTACATGCACTACCGGTTTGGAATAATTAGTGGCGATTTTTACAGCTGTATGTATCTTAGAAGTGGTAGCTCCGCCGATCAATAAAGGAATATTGAAGCCCTGTCTTTCCATCTCTTTGGCTACATGCACCATTTCATCCAGAGAGGGAGTAATGAGCCCGCTTAAACCTATGATGTCAGCATTTTCTTTTTTAGCGGTCTCCAGTATTTTTTCACAAGGAACCATTACACCCAGATCAATGATCTCGTAATTGTTACAGGCAAGCACTACTCCCACAATGTTTTTTCCAATGTCATGTACATCTCCTTTTACTGTAGCGAGCACAATCTTTCCTTTTGTTTCTCCTTTCGATTTTTCAGCTTCGATATAAGGAGTGAGGTGCGCCACGGCTTTTTTCATTACACGTGCACTTTTTACTACCTGTGGTAAAAACATTTTACCTGCACCAAATAAATCACCTACCACGCCCATTCCGTTCATGAGCGGACCCTCAATGACTTCAATGGCTTTAGATGCTTGCTGGCGCGCTTCCTCTGTATCCACATCTATGTAATCGACAATTCCTTTTACAAGTGCATGCGTTATTCTATCCTGCAAGCTGCCTTTTCTCCATTCTTCATCTTTAACGTCTTTCTGCTTTCCTTTTCCTTTTATTGTTTCCGCATAGGTAACCAGCTTTTCTGTTGCTTCTTCTTTTCGATCGAGTAAAACATCTTCTACCAACTCCAGTAATTCTTTTGGGATTTCATCATATACCTGTAGCTGGGAAGGATTCACGATACCCATATCCATTCCTTCTTTAACAGCATGATACAGGAAGGCAGAGTGTATGGCCTCACGAACCAGGTCGTTCCCCCTGAAAGAGAAGGAGACGTTACTAACTCCACCACTTATTTTTGCCAGTGGTAAATTGGTTTTTATCCATTTGGTTGCTTTGAAATAGTCAACGGCATTTTTCCTATGTTCTTCCATGCCTGTTGCAACAGGGAAAATGTTCGGATCGAAAATAATATCCTGCGGAAGAAAGCCTACTTGTTCTGTAAGTATTTTGTAAGCACGTTCGCAAAT
>CAZCJN010000015.1:18562-24507 GCA_964498865.1 uncultured Bacteroidia bacterium | reverse complement strand
GCCTCTTCAATTTCTTTAATTGGCTTTCCTAAACGCATAATTCCTTTTTCTACCATGAGAGCTTGGGGGCCTTTTGTATGTTTACATAATGTTTTAGCAGCGTCAATATTTCCATTTGAAAGCATGTCTTTTAAATTATGAATAAAATTACTTTCTGCATTTGGTGTACGTGATACTGTTAACAAACGCTCAATAAAAAAATAAATGGTGAGGAGGAAAAGAATGCCGATCGGAACCATTACCCAACCGCCTTTTATAAGCAGATCAAACAAAGAGAGGGTAGCTTGTGTGGGCTGCTCTCCTACGGGCATGGAGTTAAGCGTATTATTGATTGAATCAGACACTGTATTTACAATCTGGATAAGTGTTGAAAGCAGCATATTATTTTTTTGTTTTAGTACAGGTTATAAATGAAGGTATTCTTATATAATATCCGATAAGTTATATGATGGCTATTTTTACCCTTTCTTCTTTCAAAGTTACTGCGAGGCTTAACGTATGTGGGTTCATGAGTTGTAACTTATTCACAGGCCGATGTTAGTTTGATTATAAACGTTAAATCATCGAAATTATTTTTCCTATCCTTCATTTACATTACTTTTGCTTTTATTCCCAGTATATACTGATTGTTAATTATACCCATGAATTTGAACTTAGATCCTGAAGCAGACCGACTTTCAGTAGTGGACAAAGAGTTGGAAAAAACACTTCGTCCGGCAGATTTTAATGATTTTACCGGCCAGGCCAAAGTGGTAGAAAATCTAAAGGTGTTTGTGCATGCTGCAAAAAAGAGAAATGAATCTCTAGATCACGTGTTGCTTCATGGTCCTCCGGGTTTAGGAAAGACTACTTTATCATACATCATTGCTAGTGAATTAGGTGTAAATGTAAAATCTACATCCGGTCCTGTTCTTGAAAAGCCGGGAGATTTAGCCGGCCTGCTCACTAATTTAGAGCCTAATGATGTACTTTTTATTGATGAAATACACCGTCTTAATACCACTGTAGAAGAGTATTTATACTCCGCGATGGAAGACTATCGCATAGATATTATGCTGGACAGCGGGCCTAATGCCAGAAGCGTTCAGATAAAACTAAATCCCTTTACGTTGGTAGGTGCTACTACCCGAACAGGTTTACTTACATCGCCTTTGCGGGCAAGGTTTGGTATTAACATGCGTTTGGATTATTATGAAGCGCCTCTTATTAAAAAAATCATTCTAAGAGCTGCTAACCTTCTGAAAATTGCTATTGACGATAAAGCTTCCGAAGAAATTTCCAGAAGAAGTAGGGGTACCCCTCGCATTGCTAATGCATTGTTAAGACGCGTAAGAGACTTTGCCCAAATAAAAGGGAATGGTAAAATAGATTTACCTATCGCTGATTATGCACTTAATGCACTTAATGTAGACAAGCATGGCTTAGATGAAATGGACAATAAAATTCTTAGTACCATTATTGAAAAGTTCAAAGGCGGACCTGTTGGACTTACGACCATTGCTACTTCCGTAGGGGAAGAATCCGGCACTATTGAAGAAGTATATGAGCCTTTCTTAATTCAAGAGGGGTATCTTAAACGTACTCCACGTGGCAGAGAGGCAACGGAACTGGCATACAAACATTTAGGAATTAAACCCAGGCAACAAGACAATACTTTGTTTTAAGATTATAATTTTAAGTTTTTTAAAACTATTTCTTTTTTTAATTCTTCTACTTCTCCTGGTTGCAAATTATTTAGTTCTACATTTTCAATTTTAGTTCGTATTAAACGTAAGGTAGGGAATCCTACCGCTGCTGTCATTTTTCTTACTTGCCTATTTTTACCTTCATGCAGGGCAATTTCTATCCAAGAGGTAGGGATATTTTTTCTGAATCGTATGGGGGGATTTCTCGGGGGGAATAATGCATAAGCATTTTCGTAAGGGGTTATTTTTATTCTGCATGGAAGGGTTTTGTATTGTTTACCCTCTACTGAAATCAGCACTCCTTTTTCTAATTTACTTTTAGCCTCTTCGGAAAATAAACCCTCTACTTGTGCCATATAAGTTCTGTTATGACTGAACTTAGGGTTAAGTAGCTGATGGTTTAGAGACTTATCATTGGTTAATAGTAATAGCCCCTCACTATCCGCATCTAACCGACCAACAGGGTATATATCTTTTTGAAAATGAAAATTGATATCGGCTAATGTTTTATGATCCCCTTCTTTTGAAAATTGAGATAGCATGCCAAATGGCTTGTGTATGATAAAGTATTTATGCAAGTAAAGTAGATATAAGGAAGCACAAAAATAAAAAAGGAGGGACATCTCATCCCTCCTTTTTTATGATTAGTATTTAGCTAACCTACATGCAAAATTATTTTTGAATATTTAATTTCTTAGTTACAGTACCACTATTATTTTGGAATTGTAAAAAATAAATTCCGTTTTCAATATTGTCAAGGGCAATTTTTTTGCTTTGAACATTTTGTTTTAAAATATCAGAATAGATCACTTTGCCTGTTACATCAAGCACTTTAATACTTGAATTTTCATTATTTACTAATGAATAGCTTAGATTAAATTCTCCATTACTAGGGTTAGGATAGATGTTTAATGCACCTACAATGTTATCATTAGCAACAGAAGTACCAGTTGATATAGCTACAGTTTTAATGAAAGGAATCAAATTAAATCCTGTAACAGTTAGAGTAGCATTAGTTCCCGTAGCTAATGTATGAGAAATGGTAACATTTCCGTTAGCATCTGTTAATGCGGAAAATGGTTGGTTAGTACCGTCCCAAATAGAAACTAATGCATTTGCAAAAGGAGCTCCATTTACAGAGATATTAGTAATATATGAACCAGCAGTTACGTTGGCATTGGATACTACAAGAGGTTTTGCTTCATCAGTTCTTACTTGAAGAGAAGGATCGCCGAAGATGGTCCATGTTTGCATGGTTTCTTTCGTATCTGTGCTTGAACTTTCAGATAGCATCAAACAGTTTCCATTGATAGCGATGGCACCAAAGTGAGTTTTACCATGATCTGTGTTTGTGCCTTTTCCAGGATTAGTACTGTTATTTGAATAGGTATAACCACCTACTAATAGATCATTCATATAATCTTGGCCAATCATTGGAGGAACCCAAGGTTGGTTAATGGTTGCCATAAGGGTTGCAACTGCACCACCGTTTACCTTACGAAGCCATGCTTCTGCAAAACAAGTACCCGTATGAAATTCACCGTTAACGCATGCAACAGAGAAGATGAATGGTAATTTATCGCCATTAGTTAAGCTGTTAACATTCGAACTACTGAATCCGGAAGTTACGAATTGACTGTTTGAACCATGCCCGGTATAATTGATTACACCAAGTCCGGCATTTACAGCAGATGAAACTGTACTTGCAGATGCTCCAGGATCATATGCTGTTTTTTTAGTTGTATAAGTAAATTTGCTTAATCTGCCAATCCAAATATTATCTTGATGTGTTTTATCCATTTCCCCATCATCTCCTTGTCCAGATCCCTCTGAAGAGCCAATATGTAAGGATGTTTTATACCATGTTCCGCTAGGTGTCTTTTCGTATTTAAGGGTCTTGTTAACTTGTGTGGTTACATCAGTTGCAGATGCGGCAGAAAAGCGACCAATATAAATGTCTGGAAATAAATCAGTACCTACTACACAACCCAACATAGGATCCATTGGAGCATTTCCTGATGTACCCATGTCTGATTTAATATCTGCCCAGTCTCCAACCATCAACACATAAAGTATCTTGTTGTTGTTGGTATATTCTGTTTTAATAGTAGTTTTTGCATTGGTCCCCGTTGCTACTTCTTTTTGATTTACTTTATAGCCCATTTGCTTTTTCCAATCAATATAAGGCTTAATGGCAGCAGCATCGCGCGAAGTGCTAATAACAAGGATTTCGCCATGTTCTCCGATTTCATTGGCCCAGTTAGCTCTTTGGTTATAGTTAATGAACATGCTATTATAAGCAGTAAACATTTCAGGATCAACATATTTGTTTTGAACTTCCAAAGCATTAATAGCTTTAGAGTCATTCTCAATCATTTTTACAATAATTGAATTATATACCCTAACTGTTTTTGTAGCTGCATTGTACTGAACCGGATTTGCTGATACAGTAGTGCCTCTTACATCTCTATATATGAAAGGTTCACTTGCATCTACCATATTTCCCGGATACCATGCATTCACAATTGATTGTTGATCGATTATATAAGGAATCTTGTTGGGATCCTGATTGCGATAGATGATGCCTCTGGAAGGTAATAGAGGGTAATTTAATTGGTAGTCGGTATAAGTTCCTGGTTCTGCCGATACAGTAACATTTTTATCTGCGGATAATTGAACAGCAGTACTCACTATGGGTAATTCAGCATATCCTTTTTTGTTGGATAATAACTGACCATCAAAGTTGATTTTGGAATATGTAGTTCCATTGATGGTAACTTCTGAAATGCTAACCTGATGAAAGTTAAAGCTAAGGCGCATTTCATTGCTTCTCATTTGAGAATAGGTTACTTCATATCCTCTTTTCTGTGCAGCAAAAGCAGGATTAATCGCAGCAACTATTCCTACAAAAAGAAGCGAAAGTGATTTTACTGAGAATAAATTTGTTTTCATAATATAAATTAAGAGTATGTGTTATTTTAATCATAGATACGATATAAAAAACCGATTTGCAAATAATCATCATGTATTTTTAATCATGATTTTTAAATAACACGATTGATTGGTAAAATAATATGATTGATATGGAATATAAATAGTAGCGTTTAAATAGCAGATTATGAATGCTTTACAAATGATAATGCTGTTTTTTTAAAAAAAATCAATAAAAGAAAAATATGTTGTAGGTTTATGAGCATACATATTATTTCGATGCAAAATACTCCATTGTAATAAGTAAGAACATACGGATTCATATTACTCTATATGGATTTAAGAATTCTGGAGAGACATTAAGTTATGTGATCTTTTCTCTCATTCTTTTTACAAAAATTAGTATGCTTAATGCAATAAGTACATGACCAATTGAAAATAACCACCAGTTGTAATCTGTAGGAATATAATTCACAATTTCATTAAACATGGATTCCTTGCTTGATAAGGTCCAGATGTTTTTTCCAGAATTTCCCTCGGAGATATACTTCAGGTAATCCCACACAAAAGAAATGATCACGGTTAAACTTCCGGAGATAAGTAAAATCCATTCTTTCAGATTAAGTTTCGTAGACATTCCTTTCTCTTGCCAGAAAACAATACATAAAGCGAGAACGATCATTGTTGCCGAAACAATACAGGGAGCGATGACCAGTCCCACCCAGGGTACAGGAATTAAAAAAAGAATATCCCAGGTAAAAAGAGATTCGGGCCAGTCAAGCAATACTTTAAGAAATACATAATAAAAGATATCCCATATGGCAAAGCAATAAATAAAAAATGCAAATTTCTGAGAAGAAGTTTTTCCTGTAAGAATGCCTATTCCTAACAGCATAGTTATAGTAGCAGCTTCTCTTAGAAATTCAACCAGGGCTATATCGGCATCGATCGGTATTAATGGGAATTGAAACCCGTTGGGATAATATATTTTTCTTAGGTAAACAACTACAGCTGTTTCCATAAAGCCCATGGCAATGCTGAAGATAGTAAGCCAGGTTATTTTTTTTGCGATGCTTTTCATTTATTTAAACCCAAATAGTAACGGGAACAGAAAGGTTACAATAATGGCCCATAAGCAATAAACAGGCAGATAGAAAGAGATAACTTTTCCCATCCCGCGTATCTCCGCTTTCTTTGAAAGTACTTTGAAAAGCTGCACCGTTACTAAGAACAGGTGGATTAAGATCAGGGAATTGCTACCCAAAACCGCGGCCCTGTTAGGTGTAATTCCCCATGCTGAAATACGATATAAAATAGCAGAAAGCGCAA
>CAZCJN010000015.1:9387-18462 GCA_964498865.1 uncultured Bacteroidia bacterium | reverse complement strand
CTGTTAGGTGTAATTCCCCATGCTGAAATACGATATAAAATAGCAGAAAGCGCAATACCGGTTACAATAATGGTGACCACGGATAGTAGAAAAAGCAGCCCTGTTTCCGTACGGGTTTTTGTGATCTGCGATGTTCCGGCAATGGAAAAGAAAATGATGGCCATAACGCCAATCAGCAACGCATTGAAAACCAATAAAAACTCCCGGTCGTTGTACGGATCTTTCCCGGAGTAAACGATGGCTCCGAGATAAATCACCAGCATCACCAACACCAGCGGACTAAATATTTTAGCTATCACGGGAGAAACTTTACCCACCAGTTGCGGATTGGTTTGAGTAAGGTAAGTACCTACAATAGGTGCGGCAGCAAGCCCGAAAACAGCTACGTTTTCGAAATAGAACTCTTTAATATCGAAGCCTATAAGTGAGAAGAGTCCAACAGTTATACCTGTAAGGATGCCACCTGATATCAGGATGAGGGTTGTCATAACCACCAGGTCGCCGTTATACTTTAAAAAGTCCAGCCGTCTTTCCTCGATATTTCTCGTATCGCCTACAAAAGAAAAACCCAATACAGACAATAAAAATAAAATAAGGTGAATGCAGGACAAAATTAACGTATCGCTTTTCTCCACATGGGGAAGAAAATTGATAAAGATCAAACCAACAATTGTTGCGCTGGCAAGGGAAACTATTTTAATGGTGGATAATTTATTCTTCCATGCGAAGTAAGCTGTTAAGAAAGGAAAAACGATAAAACCAATATTTCTGGGATAGAAAAAATCTTCGTTCAGATGTAAAAATCCCGGCAGTTTAGCTATCAGCCCTGCCAGAAGAGAAGCGATAATGACAAAGACCAGGTCTTTACGGCTACCCCAGGAGATTTCTTCGGATGCAAAGTTCAACCGTTCATTCCAATATCCTGCAAGAGCATGGTTTTTAAGTTCGGGATACAAAGCGTTAAAGGCACGCTTAAAAGCCGGTTTGTCTGACCTGTAAAGTTTTTCAAGCTGCTTAGGCTCGTTTAGATGGAGGAGGATTTCGTCTTTCATGAGTTTTTATTTTAAAACGGTTAATGAAAATTTTCAATGTATACAGATTGGTTTTATAATTGAGTTTTAGTATGTAGTTTTTATCTTTTAAAAGAACTTTGTATTTCAAAGTTTATATGTAAAAAAAATTCAACCTTTTTTCTTCAATAAGTTTTCTAACGCATCCAGGTGTTCGGTAAACGCCTTCTTTCCTTTTTTGCTAACAGCATAGGAGGTATTAGGTTTTTTTCCTACAAATTGTTTTTTCACGTCCAGGTATTCCATTTTTTCTAAAGCGGCGATATGACTTGCTAAATTTCCATCTGTAATGCCGAGTGTTTCTTTTAGTGTGCTAAAATCAACCCAGTCGTTTACGATCAAAATTGACATAATGCCCAGCCGTATCCTGCTTTCAAAGGCCTTATTTAAATCTTCTATATAATTTTTCATCGTTCATACTTGTTGTACATCACTACACCATATAGTATATGCAGTATTCCGAAACCAAACGCCCAGAACAAAAGGCCGTATCCAATATAAATTGATGCAACAAGCCCCAGAATAATCTGGAAAATACCTAAATAACGGATGTCGTTCAACGTATATTTACTCGCATTTAACAAAGACAGTCCATAGAAGATCAGGGTAGCAGGAGGGACTAATCCTATCAATCCGTGATAGAGCAGAACCAGGCAAAATAAACCACCTGCCACCAGGGGAATCATCATGTTCACGAGCAAGCGTTTTGAAGTAGCATCCCAAACAGGCCGTCCTTTTTGCTTTGCGTTCTTGATTGTAAGTATAAATCCTATAGCCAATGAAGCAATCAAAACACTTAAAGCATCTATAAAAAAGAAAGTATAAAACTCAAGATCAGGTTCTCCCTTCTCATTGATCGCATGCTCATAATATGCGGGTGAGCTGATGTTGAGATCCAGATAAATGTAGACCGCAGTAGCTCCTATAAGGGCGAATACCCCGGCAAATACTCCTGATAAACCGCTTAGTGAAATAAAACGGGAAGAACGCTCCATCATGGAACGTATCTCTGAGAGGGTTTCTAAATGGTCGGTCTCTTTGGTCATTTATGAAAAATTAAAAGTACTTTGTAATACAAAGTTATAATTTATTTTTGATTCACAAAATTTATTTTTTTTGCATTTAAAAATGTGTTTGAGAGAATAAAATGAACCTAACTCGATTAATTTAGTTAGGTTCATTTTGGTAGCTCCGCCCAGAATCGAACTGGGATTAGAAGTTTAGGAAACTCCCGTTCTATCCAATTGAACTACAGAGCCAAAATTTTTTCAAAAATACTATTTTTCGCTACTATTATTTTCATTTAAAAAATGAAGGGAGGTTTCTTTGATAGACTGTTCTATAGGTATAAAAGAATAATTCAGGACGGTTTTTATTTTTTTATTGTTATAGTGTAGCTGTATAGTTGAATATGTTGCAATCTCTTTAGTGATTACAGCAGGAGAGTTCATAAATAAGTTTTTTAAGCCATCTATTGTTCTAACTACTTTAAGTAGATGCTTGCCTGCCTTGTTAGTTGGTAAAGGTCTGTTCAGAGAGATATGTATTAATTCTAAGAATTTTTTATAGGAAAGATTTTCAGACGAAAGAATAAACCTTTCGTTAGAAATACTACTATTCACTAATTGGATCATACAATCTGCTACATTGCGAACGTCTACAAAACCACTACTTCCCTCAGTATACCAGCGCAGACCATTCGTTGCTGTAAGAAATATATCTTTTTTGCTTCTATGCCAATTACCGGGCCCAATTACATAAGAGGGATTAACAATGATAGCATTGAGCCCTTCTTGTATTCCCCTCCATACTTCATTTTCGGAAAGATATTTACCGATAGCATACATAGAAAAATTTGACTTATCGTTCCAGGAGCTTTGTTCTGTAATTTCTTTTTTATCATCTATTCCTAATGCAGCCACTGAACTTACATGACATAGCTTTTGAATTTTTTTTTGAATGGCAACGTTTACTACATTGGCTGTTCCATCCACGTTATTTTGCACCATGTCTTTTGCATTTTTTCCGCCTAATGAAACGATGGCAGCACAATGGTATACATGTGAAACGTCGTTCATGGCATTCATTAGTGAAGGTATATCCATAATATCTCCATCTATCCATTCTATTTTAGCAAAAAGTGCATTGGCATTTTTGGAGTAATAAGAAAAAATATTTTTTACATCTTCTGTTTTACTTCCTTTTCGTTTTAGTACTCTAATACGTTCTTCAGTATGTAATAATTGGTAAAGAAGATGAGAGCCTATAAGACCAGTTCCGCCTGTAACTAATATCATTTATCGAGCTTGTTTGCACTAATGTACGAATGAAAAGTATCGTAAAACATATAGATTACTATATTCGTACCTCCTATGCAAAAGAGTTTTATAGATGAACTTAAATGGCGTGGAATGCTTCACGACATTATGCCTGGCACAGAAGAACTGTTAAAAAAGGAAACTGTAACCGGGTACATTGGATTTGATCCTACCTCTGATTCGTTAGGTGTTGGTAACCTCGTTCAGATAATGACACTTCTGCATTTTCAAAAAGCTGGGCATAAACCCATGGCATTGATTGGCGGGGCTACCGGTATGGTTGGCGATCCTTCGGGAAAATCAGCAGAACGTAATTTGCTGGATGAAAAAACATTACAACATAATTTAAACTGCCAGCGTAAGCAACTCGAAAAGTTTTTAGATTTTAATTGCGGTTCACAATCGGCCGAGATAGTAAATAATTATGACTGGTTTAAAGACTTTAATTTTTTAGATTTTATTCGTGAGATAGGCAAACATATCACCATAAGTTATATGATGTCTAAAGACTCAGTACAGAGTCGTTTAGAAAGTGGTATGTCGTTCACCGAATTCTCTTATCAACTTGTTCAGGGTTATGATTTTTATTATTTGTGGAAAAATAAAAATGTAAAACTTCAAATGGGTGGTTCAGATCAATGGGGAAATATTGTAACCGGGACTGAGCTTATTCGCCGTAAAGGTAATGGTGAGGCATTTGCTCTTACAACACCTCTTATTAAAAAAGCAGATGGAACCAAATTTGGTAAAACAGAGAGTGGGAATATATGGCTTGATCCTAAAAAAACAACACCATATAAATTTTATCAATTTTGGTTAAATGCTTCGGATGAAGACGCCAAAAACTATATCAGAATATTCACTTTGCTTTCAAAGGATGAGATAGATGCATTGGAACAAAAACATGCTGAAGCGCCACATCTTAGATTATTACAAAAACAATTGGCACAAGATATCACGTGTCGTGTTCATTCAGAAAATGATTATAATGCTGCGGTTGAAGCTTCTGAAATCTTATTTGGTGAAGGCACCACTGAGGCATTAAAGAGACTAACCGAAGAAGACCTTTTAGCCGCTTTTGAAGGTGTTCCGCAAGTTGGCATTTCTAAAATAGATTTAGATAGCGGAATTAATATTGTAGAGTTCTTTTCCGAGAAGACCAAAATCTTTCCATCGAAAGGCGAAGCACGAAAAATGATTCAACAAGGCGGAGTAGCTATTAATAAAGAAAAGCTTAGTGATGTTCAAGCGATTATTACCTCTGCTGGTTTGCTCAACGGCAAATACCTTCTTGCTCAAAAGGGAAAGAAAAATTACTTCCTTATTAAATTAGTATAAATCCTTATTTTCGTTTACAATATTTTGCACTCTTTATAGTTACACAGGGGAGTTCTCCATTAATGAAACTAATATTTACAATACGGGCTTTTTTTATTCTCTTTTCTGCATGTGCCTTTTTATTTTTCTCCTCATGTTCTCAAAAGAAAAATACATTGACCAGTCGTACTTACCATAGTCTCACTGCCCACTATAATGGATTATACTGGGCTAATGTGAGTTTAGCGGAAGGTGTAGATAATCTTGCTCGCGCTCATAAAGATGATTATAGTAAAGTATTACCCCTTTTTAAATACGCTGATGCAGATGCTGCTAAAGCAAATTACCCTCAGTTTGATAAAGCCATAGAAAAAACCAATAAGGTTATTCAATATCATTCTATGATGATTGAAGGTAAAGAACATAACCGATGGATAGACGATAACTACATGACCTTGGGTAGGGCGCATTTTTATAAACGTGATTATTATGCTGCTGTTGTTGTTTTTGAATATGTAGTAAAAGTTTTTCCTGATAATCCTGTTCGATACGATGCTTTTTTGTGGTTAGTTCGTTGTTACAATCAGATGAATAGCGTTATAAAAACAGGTCCCATTCTTGATTTATTAAAACATGATAACAAACTTCCTCGCAGATTATTAGATGATTATCAATCTGTTTTAGCTGATTATTATTTAAGAACCGAACAAACTAAAAAAGCAGAAGAAGCCTTAATGAAAGCAATTGTACTTACAGGGAAGAAAACGACGCGTGGAAGGTATTATTATATTTTAGCGCAACTATTTGAACAAGAAAATGATTTAAAAAAGGCTACCGAATATTATACAAAATCTGCCAGATTGCACCCTTCGTATGAAATGGAATTTAATGCCCGATTAGCTAAAGCCAGAACTTTTCAAGTTGATAGAGGCACCGGTACTAAAGATCTAATAAGTGAGCTTAATAAAATGTTGAAAGATGAAAAGAATAAAGAATATAAAGATCAGATTTATTATGCATTAGGAGATATCTATTACAGGGGAAATAAAATTTCAGAAGCTATAGGTTTGTTTAAACAATCCGCCACAAGCAGCGTAGCCAATACCAAACAAAAAGGAATGAGTTATTTACGAGTCGCAGATATTTATTTTGATAAAAGAGAATATAAAGCTGCACAAGCTTATTATGACAGCACAATTGTTTTCCTTCCGCAAGATTTTAAAAACTATGACCAGATAAAAAATAAAAAAGAAACTTTATCTGCATTGATAAAAAACATGAATATAATTGTTCAACAAGACAGTTTGTTGAAATTATCGAGTATGGATACAACCCGGATTAATAAAATGATTGATGATATTATTGCGAAGGTTATAAAAGAAGAGGAGGAAAAGAAAAAAGAAGAAGAGCAAAAAAGTACAATGGTCACCAATGCTCTTCCATCAGATGAAAATTCTCCGGCAGTAGCTTCCACTATAGGTTCTTGGTACTTTTACAATTCATCTACCATTTCGTTTGGATTTTCTGAATTTTTTAAGAAATGGGGTGGTCGTACGTTAGAAGATAATTGGCGTCGATCCAGCAAAGAAGTAATTTTGGTTGAACAAAATACAAACTCATCAGTAAAAGATACTACGGCAGAGGGAAAAATTGCAGATAATAAAACCAGGCCTTATTATTTAAAAGATATTCCTTTTACTGCTGAGCAAAAAGCCAAAGTCCATACTAGCATAACAGATGCTTACTATACGCTAGGAGGAATTTATAAGGAAGACTTGCAAGATAATCCACGAGCAGCTGTTACATTTGAAGAATTACTTAAACTTTACCCTACAAGTAAGTATACGTTGAATCTATATTACCAACTTTACAGAATCTTTCTTACAGAAAAAAATACTGAAAGATCAAATTATTATAAATCAAAAATATTGACTGAATACCCTGATTCAGAATATGCCAAAATCATACAAAACCCTGATTATCAAAAAGCACTTAATGCCTCTCAAAACGAGATTGAAAGATATTATAATGAAACTTATTCAGCATATCATCAATCTAAATATGACAATGTAATTGCCATGGTGAATAAAGCCGACTCGTTTTACTCTGCCAGTACACTAATGCCAAAGTTTGCTCTTCTAAGGGCTTATTCTGTAGGTAAGACTAAAAAAGTAGAAGATTATGAACATTCACTGCAAGGAATAATCGCCAAGTATCCTAAAGATGATGTAAAGGTGAAAGCTCAAGAACTCTTGGACTATCTTAAAAAAGCACAAAAGGGACCGGCTAATACTATAACAGAAAAAAAGGATACGGTTGACCAGATTTATACTTTTAATGATACCGCTAAATACTTATGCATGATTGTTTATAAAGGTACAACCATTAGTATAGAAGACATTAAAGTGAAAATTTCGAATTTTAATTCAGAATACTTTCGTAATGCCGACCTTTCAATAAATAATACAATCATGGATACGACTAATATTATTTATGTTACTTTTTTTGAGAATGCTGGAAAGGCAAAAGATTATTATGATCTGCTTAACCAAGATAGTAAAGTCTTTTCTGATATTTCTCCTGATCAATATACTATACTTCCTATCTCTAAAGAGAATTTTCCTATTTTGTTTAAAGAAAAAAATATAGACAGCTATAAAAAATTTTATCAACAGTTCTATAATGTATCAGACAAATAAATTCTAAGGACGTTTTAAGGAAGGATTCAATTTCTCTGCCATCTGAAAATATTTACCTGCATTTTCTTTATCCTTCAAATTGGCATATGTAATTCCAATAAAATAATAGGCTTGTGCATTATCAGGGGCATACCTGATTGCATTTTGAAAACTAGTAATTGCATTTTTATAATCTCCTGTTTGCCCCAATACACTGCCTAAGTTCATGTGCGCATCTACAAAACGAGAGTCTATTGCTAACGCTTGCTGAAATTTCTCTTTTGCTTCCACATATTTCTTCCATTCAAAATAAATAGTTCCTATGTTGTTCAGCGTAATGGCATCAGAAGGACTTAACGCTGCTGCTTTATTATAATTCTCTATGGCTTTTTCATAGTTTCTTAAACGATAATAGGCTACACCTAATTGTGTATAGGCCCCTGAAAAAGAAGGAAGAATTGCAATTGCTTTTTCCAACTCAGAAATTCCCTGCTCATAAATTTTATTCTTTTTCTCCGGATTTTTTTCTTCTTCTGCAATAATCTTTACTAATTCTAACCCCAGGTAATAATGTGCTTTTACGCTGTTGGGCACAAGTTGTACATCGTGTGTATATAGTGTGTAATTATTTTCCCAATCATAATTACGGGAGTATGTTTTTAAAGAAAAAGCGATTAGGATTACAACCATCGGATATAGCTTCCAATTAGTAACAGATAATTCATTTTTATTTTTTACAAAATATTGCATGTAAAGAGCCGTTATAACGATGGAAAAGCCAAAAGATGGAAAATACATCAGCCGATCCCCCATTGATGTACCTATAATCAGGACAAGATTTGAGAATAAGAAAATAGTAACAATAAAAAATACAATCCCGAATACAAGCAAGTTGTTTTTATAACTGGGATTATCTTTTTTCAATGATTTTAAAATCATATAAGCAGCATAACCAACCATAAGTAAATAGAAAAGTAAGGATAGGATTGAAACTATATTCCCCATTTCGACAATGGGAATTTGATTGAAAGAATAGTCATATGATAAAGGATGTGGAAAGAACAGCTTGATTACATATAAGCCTAAAATGTAAAATGCCGTCCCTATATGCGTATTTGCTGTTTTTGCTCCTACTAAAATATTATCACTTATGGACACGTTGCTATCTGCAATTGCTCCGTGCAATACATAAAAACGTAGTGCCATGTAAACAACCGTGACTAAAATAAAAGGAATCAGTAAATAAATATTTTGCTTTATACTGATGCCTTTGAAGAAATGCAACATGACAGGGATTATAGCCAGGCAGACAATGGTAGTTTCCTTTGATAAGAAAGAAAGAAAGAAAAACAAAAGCGATAGAAATAATAATTTTTTTCCCGGTTTAACATTTCTCTTCTTATCCATGAGTGTACTCTCGGTATATCTTAATATCAACCAAAAACTGCTTATTGCAAACAGGAAGCAAAGCAATTCATCTCGGCTTTTAATATTGGCCACTATTTCTACATGCAGTGGGTGAACTATGAACAATAAAGTAGCAAGAAAAGAAAATAATTCATTCCCTCTGGTAAGTTCACATAAAAAGAAAAATAATACCAACCCAGTTAACCCGTACAAAATAATATTAATAAAATGGCTCACTCCCGGCTGATCCGGAAAAAAATCCCATTCAATCGCATACATGGCTAG
>CAZCJN010000015.1:5256-9287 GCA_964498865.1 uncultured Bacteroidia bacterium | reverse complement strand
ATATTAAACGCCCAGCAAATTCAACAGAGGATAGATAGGATCGCCTATCAAATTTATGAAAGCAACTATCAGGAAAAAGAAATAAGTGTTGCCGGAATTGTAAGCAACGGATATACTCTTGCTGAAAGGATTGCTGAGAAGCTGAGCGAGATATCTTCTTTAAAAATAAGCTTGTTGCAAATAAAACTAAATAAGAAACAACCTCTTTCTGACAAAGTACATGTTCTTCTTTCTAACGGAAAGCAAATACAGGAAAAAGACATGAAGGGTAAAGCAGTAGTAGTGGTAGATGATGTGCTGGAATCAGGTAGAACCATGATGTACGGGATAGATCCTTTTCTGAAATTTTCTGTTAAACGACTGACAACGGTTGTTTTAGTAGATCGCGACCATCATTCCTATCCCATACGTGCTGACTTTGTCGGAGTTTCTCTTGCTACAACCATGCAAGAACATATATCCGTAGAGTTGAATGGCGGTAAAAATGATGCTGTTTATCTTCTCTAATGAATCACCACGATCATAATACCCCCACTGAAGAAGATAAAGTAATATTGAATGTAGAAGGAATGAACTGTGCAAACTGTGCAGTTACAGTTACGAAGGTTTTAGAAAACAACGGGGCTAAAAATGCAAATGTAAATTACCTTACAGGAGAAGCTAATTTTGATTTGCATAAGAAAGATGAGTTGAAGAAAATAATGGAGGATTTGCAAAAGTCGGGATACGGTGTTTCTTTGCCAAAAGACATGCATGAAAACCATACTCATCATGCTCATTCTTCTGTAGATAAAAAGTTTTTTTTAACACTTCCATTTACCATTCCTCTTTTCTTTTCTCATATGTTTTTTAAACATGATTTTTTCTTGAATCAACCTATAGTCCAACTACTGATTTGTCTACCTGTTTTTATTATAGGAATTATGCATTTCGGAAAAAGTGCCTGGGGCTCATTAAAAACCGGAGTACCTAATATGGATGTACTTATTATGATTGGCTCTGCCTCGGCATTTATATACAGTCTTATCGGTATACTTTTGTTTTATGGTTCTCACGACATGCACAATTATTTGTTTTTTGAAACTACAGCTACTATTATAACGCTTGTTTTGCTTGGTAATGTAATGGAACATAGATCGGTAAAACAAACTACAGGAGCTATCGGAGAATTGATGAAGTTACAAACCTCGATGGCAAAAAGAATAATTCTAGAAGGAGGAAAAGAAAAAATACAAGAAACTTCTATAAAAGATATAACTGTTGGCGATCAATTGTTAGTTGTAGCGGGAGATAAAATTCCGGTAGACGGTTTCGTTCTTTCAGGGGATGTTTTGGTAGATGAATCCATGCTAACAGGTGAAAGTTTACCTGTAGACAAAAAAAAAGGTGACAAACTCATTGGTGGCACATTGATTGTAAATGGTAATATGCGAATGCTTGCTGAGAAGGTAGGGAAGGACACCATGCTTTCTAAAATTATTGAGATGGTTAAAAATGCACAGCAGCATAAACCTTCAATTCAAAAGCTAGGGGATAAAGTGAGCGCTATTTTTGTTCCAGTGGTACTTGTAATTTCTCTACTTACATTTTTTATTTCCTATTTTGGTTTTGATATTTCGGTTCAACAATCTTTAATGAGCAGCATAGCTGTGCTGGTGATCTCATGTCCGTGTGCGATGGGATTAGCTACCCCGACCGCTGTTATGGTGGGAATGGGCAGAGCGGCAAAAAACGGGATCCTAATTAAAGGAGGAAATACTATAGAAGAATTTTCTAAAATAAAAACTATTGTTTTTGATAAAACAGGCACAATTACTACCGGAGATTTTAAAATAAAAAATATCAAAATATTAAGCAATACTAAGCGAGAAGAGGTAGAGTCTATACTTTTTAACTTGGAACATCATTCATCACATCCTATTGCAAAATCTATAGTAAGAGAGCTTGCAGGCAAGAATATTGCAAGTAATATTTTTTCTGAAATCAAAGAATTAAAAGGGTTAGGCATAGAGGCAAAAGATAAAGAAGGGAATATTTATAAAGCAGGCTCCTTTAAAATGGCTTCGGAGTTTACTAAGGATGACAGCCATTCACTGTATGTTTTTAAGAACAATGGTTTGATAGCGTTTGTAGATATGGAAGATGAGATAAAGAATAATGTAAAAGAAATAATTACTTTTCTTCAATCTAAAAAAATTAAACCTGTTTTGCTCAGTGGTGATACAAAAATGAAGTGTGAAGAAGTAGCAGCCAAATTAGGTATTAGTGAAGTATATAGCCAACAAACTCCTGAACAGAAATTAATCGTATTAGATTCTCTTCTAAAAAATGGAAGGGTTGGCATGGTGGGCGATGGGATTAATGATGCTCCTGCATTAGCAAAAGCCTCAGTAGGCATTTCAATTGCTAACGCAACACAAACAGCCATTCATTCGTCTCAAATAGTCCTTTTGAATAAAAAAGATCTGTTCCAGCTTAAAACTACTTACCTGATTAGCAAACATACATTGAAGACCATTAAACAAAACTTATTTTGGGCATTTTTTTATAACGTAGTAGCCATACCGGTTGCAGCAGTAGGCTTGCTTAGCCCTGTGATGAGTGCACTTGCAATGGCGTTTTCCGATGTCATAGTAATAGGCAATTCAATCCGATTAAAATATAAGAGACTGACCTGAACCAGGCTTTTAATATAAATCAATACACCAATACGTTTTGTTTGAATCAGAGAAAATAAAATCTTGGCTTGCTTCTCAGTCACAAAGTATAAAAGCGAATAAAAAAATTGCCTATCATACAAGCATTTTATTTGCTTCTGCCATTATCGTTAGTTTATTCGGATTAATTACCAAAGGTATTCAGACGCGAGCATTAACACCGGAGGATTATGGTCTTTATGCATTTTTTACAACGTTAACAGGCTTCTCTGTTATTTTTTTTCATGTCGGATTATTTCCAACGGTTGAGTTTATCTTGGCATCTAATCATGATCAAGAAAGAGAACGCGAACTCTTTGGCGCCAGTATTATCCTTGCTTTTTTTATTGGAATTTTTTATGCATTATTCCTATTGGTTTTGAGTTTTTTTATAGATGTATGGTTTCATCTGGAGTTTGGTTATATCCTTCGTTTGGTAGTGCCTTTATGTTTTATTTTTCCTCTTCGACTTTTAATATCATTCATCGCAATAGGCGCTAATAAGGTTACTTACTCTGCCTGGTTCGATATACTTGTTCAGGTTCTATTCTCTATACTATTAGCTTTTTGTTTTTATTACTCCGATCTATCACTTGTTAAAATACTTTACATAAGCTTAGGGGTTAGTTTAATTTCGCTTATTGTAGTTCTTTTTTTATTTAAACCGTCTTTTAAAAATTTCAATCGACGATTTTCTGAAATAAAAGCTAAGAATAAAGAGTATGGACTCCATGTTTATATTGCTTCTATTTTCACAGAGATATCCTACCGGGCAGATGAATTTCTAATCACCTATTTTATAAGTGCTACCCTGCTGGGCTATTATTCTTTAGCTAATATCATTTGCTCTCCTATGGTTGTATTAAGTGTTTCAGCATCCTCTTCTTTATTTAAAAAACTTGCTAACGATAAAATAATTCATCCTAAAATTTTTGCCTTTAATTATGCATGGATAGTTATTTCTTTTGTGATACTGTATCTTTTTGCCGATAAAGTGGTAGTCATATTATTGGGAAATAATTTTTCGGATGTAAGTAAATATATAATGCCATTAGCTGTAGTCTATATTTTTAAAACATTACAACAACCCTATGCTTTTCTTACAGCAAAAGGATTGGGGAAAGAAATCAAAAATATTGCATTTGCGGAAGGCCTTGTAAGTGTGGTTGCAAATGTTATTTGCATTCCTATCTGGGGAGTGATGGGAGCGGTGTATGCCGGTGCGCTCGCCAGACTGATCGGGTTTTTAGGGAGAAGATACTATTATCAAAAATATTTAAGCGCAAACAATCTATAAATTATTTGCGCTTAGGGATACAGAGTTTAAATATCTCC
>CAZCJN010000015.1:2695-5156 GCA_964498865.1 uncultured Bacteroidia bacterium | reverse complement strand
ATGCTTTCATTTAAATTCCAAAGTGCCATCACATTAAATGATGAATTCCCCATGGATTGTTGTAAACCACCTCCTACCCAAATATTTATTAAGTTATATCTGGGAAAATGTCTGGTCCATTCTCCATTCAAAACTTCGTATTCTGCATGTGCAAAAAGAAAATCAGTGATATTAAAACGATTGAAAACACTGCCACCATAAATATTTTGGGTATAGTTATAATATTTATCCGAAAAGTAAATATAACGCAGACCCACTCCCGCTGAATAACGCTTCGTGATTCTATATCCTATATCAGGTGAGATATTTACCAATGTAATGTTACCGAATTGAAGCCCAAGCCCACCACCTATATATACTCTGTCCCAACTCCAAAACGGCTCTTTTGCAGGCTTAGGTAAGGTGTCACGTTTTAAAAAATCTTGTGAAAAAGCAAAAGAAAGAATTACCGTTTGAAATAAAATTGCAGCAATGGTTTTTTTACTCATGGCGTCTATTCAAAAACTAATTTACAATTAATCTGTCCATGATCAAAAACTGCATTATACCTCTTATAGAATTGGATGGCCGGTTTATTCCAGCTCAATACTTGCCAATCAAATCTTCTTGCCTTTTCTTTTCTCACCACTTTAAGAACTTCTTCAAATAATAACTTACCTACACCTTCTCCTCTCCATGATTCTGTAACAATAATATCTTCCAGGTATATACACTTGCCTTTCCATGTAGAAAATTTTTTATAGTACAACGCAATTCCAATGATGGATTTTGCAGTTTTGTTTTTTTCCGGGATAGAGACTTCTGCAACAAAGCAGTCGTATATTTTTTTCTTTCCAAATCCACCGGCTTCTAGTTCCTTTAAATTTATAGAAACCTCCTTTGGTGCTTTTTGATAAGATGCAAGTTCTTTAATTAACGAAAGCATAGCGGGAAGGTCTTGCTTTCTTGCTTTTCTTATGATAATATTTTTCATATTGATTTTTAACGTTTTTAAGACTAATGGACATGACTTTTAGGTCGGACAGGCAAAATTATATTTTTATATTTGCTACTTAGTAATAAATAAATTTTTAGACATGAAAATTAAAACGCTTGGGCAGTTTATCATAGAAAAGCAGGCAGATTTCCCCTATTCAAAAGGAGAGCTATCACGACTTCTTAGAGATGTGGGTATTGCTGCAAAAATTGTTCATCGTGAAGTAAATAAAGCCGGTTTGGCAGATATCCTGGGAATGACAGGCGAAACAAATGTGCAGGGAGAACAAGTAAAAAAATTAGATGTGTATGCCAATGAGCAGTTCATTGCAGCTTTTAAAGCCGGTGGTGAATGCTGCGCCATAGCATCTGAAGAAAATGAAGAAATTATCCCTATAGAAAATGCAGTTTCTAAAAATGCCAAATACGTAGTAGCTATTGATCCGCTCGATGGCTCATCAAATATTGACGTCAATGTTTCGGTAGGTACAATTTTTTCAGTTTACAGAAGAACTTCCCTTTCCGGTGCAGGTGCTTTAGAGGATTTTCTTCAGCGCGGAACCGAGCAGGTTGCTGCCGGCTATGTTATCTATGGTTCATCAACCATGTTAGTTTATACAACCGGTAAAGGAGTAAACGGATTTACACTCGATCCCTCCATTGGTGAATTTTGTCTTTCCCATCCTGATATGAGAATTCCCAAGCTTGGCAAAACATATTCAATCAACGAAGGATATTATGTGCACTTTCCGGATGGCGTTAAAAAATTCATTAAATATTGCCAGGAAGAAGATTCAAAAACAAATAGACCTTACTCGTCGCGTTACATAGGATCTGCAGTGGCAGATATTCATCGTAATCTTATTACAGGCGGTATTTTCATATACCCTGTTACTTCTCAAAATCCGAAAGGTAAGCTGCGTTTAATTTATGAATGCAATCCCCTTTCATTCATTATTGAACAAGCGGGAGGTAAAGCAACAGATGGTTTTAAACGTATTTTGGATATTGAACCTTCTTCATTGCATCAGCGTACCCCTTTTTACATAGGTTCGCCTGCAATGGTAGATACTGCTGCTGATTTTATGATGAAGCATTCCGCTGTGAATGCGTAGTCTTAAAGACGTTGTGTAAGCTGTTTTACCATCTTATCCTTCCACTCTTTAAAGTTGCCTTCTATTATTCTTTCCCTTGCTTCTTTCATAAGCGATAGATAAAATGCCAGGTTGTGGATGCTGGCGATTTGTGAAGCCAACATTTCATCGGCCATGTTAAGGTGACGCAAATAAGCTTTACTGTATTGTTGATCAACAAAAGAAGTGCCTTCCGGATCTATGGGAGAAAAATCATCTTTGTATTTTGCATTGCGTATGGCAATGGTTCCATTACGGGTAAAAAGCATGCCGTTACGTGCATTGCGGGTAGGCATCACACAATCGAACATATCTATACCTAGTGAAATACATTCAAGAAGCTGGGCAGGTGT
>CAZCJN010000015.1:0-2595 GCA_964498865.1 uncultured Bacteroidia bacterium | reverse complement strand
GGAGAGAAAAAATGTGTAGATCCATCTATTTCCGAAGTGAACTTAACACCATCTTCTGTGATCTTTCTCATTGGTTTTATCCCAGGCTGATTATTTCTCCTGGCATCTGCTAAAGAAAATATCTGGAATCCGCCACTATCGGTAAGCATGGGCTTATCCCAGCCAATAAATTTGTGCAAACCACCTGCTTTTTCTATCACTTCAATGCCCGGCTTAAGATAAAGATGGTAAGTGTTTCCAAGAATGATTTGGGCTTTGATATCTTCCTTTAATTCATGTTGATGCACGGCTTTTACGGTTCCACGTGTGCCTACAGGCATAAATATAGGGGTCAAAATTTTCCCGTGTGCAGTATCTATTTCGCCCGCACGTGCCTGAGAAAACTTATCGGTATGCTTAAGTTGAAAATTCAAAAATGTTAATTTAATTGTTTAAAACTGTCAAAGATAAAGTATAAACCGGCTACACATAGGCATATTTTTGTTATACCTAATATTAGTTTGTGCCCGAAATAAGTTTGCAACTTATATTGTTTTGTCTTTTCTGTATAACTATAGTAATCTTGCTCTGGTACTATATTTTTTATTTTTCTAAACTGGCATTCTATAAAACAGGAAACACCGACCGGAATAAAAAAGGAAAGAAAGAGCCTGGCGTATCAGTTGTAATTTGTGCTAGAAACGAAGCCCGAAATATATCTGATTTTTTACCGGTTGTACTTACACAAGATTATCCCAATTATGAAGTGATAGTAGTTGACGACTGTTCACATGACTCAACTTCTGATATACTTAAAGCATTCGAGAAAAAGAACCCGCACCTGAAAGTAATTACCATTAAAGAAGATAGAGTGCATCATCACGGAAAAAAGTTTGCTGTTATGGTAGGGATAAAAGGTGCATCACATGAATATGTATTGCTTACGGATGCGGATTGCAGACCGATGAGTAACCAGTGGATAAGATCAATGACGAGTACTTTGAGTGGTGAAAAAGAAATTGTGTTGGGCTTTAGTAAGTATGAAAGACTACCGGGTTTCCTTAATAAGATGATACGTTTTGATACATTTCACATAGCATTACAATATTTATCATTTGCACAAGGAGGGCATCCATATATGGGTGTAGGGAGGAATCTTGCTTATAAGAAATCACTTTTCTTTAATAATAAAGGTTTTGCTTCGCATTATCATATTGATTCAGGTGATGATGATCTGTTCATTAATGAAGTAGCCAATGCTAAAAACACATCTATAGAAATAGCAATGGATAGTTTTACAGTGTCACGTGTGAAGAAAGAGTGGAGTAGCTGGTTCGATCAAAAACGCAGGCATCTTACCACATGGGCTCATTATAAAACTTCAGATAAAATAAGATTGGGCGGTTACTTGATTTCTCAAGCACTTTTTTGGGTATTATTCTTTTCATTAATCCCTATAGTAATTCTCTTTCCTGTTTTCAACCAATATGACCTATTTATTGTGTTCGGATTATTCCTTCTGAAAACTTGTTCACAGCTCATTGTTTTTAATAAAGCCATGAATAACTTGAAAGAGAGGGATTTATTAGTACTTTCGATACTGGCAGAATTGTTTTTGCTGGTTATTTACGTTAGTTTGACTATTTCCAATAAACTATTCAGGAAACAAAAATGGAAAAAAATCTAAAAAGCAATTTATCCGCCAAAGCAAACTACGACTGGAAATTGGTTCAACGTGCGTTGAATCAAAGCGATCAGCAGGCCTATGCTGAACTGATGGGGAGATATCGCGACACCATTTTCTTCATGCTGCTTAAAATGGTTCGTGATAAGGACCATGCCGACGATCTTACTATAGAAGCATTTGGAAAAGCATTTAGAAATTTACACCAATACGCCCCTGATTACGCCTTTAGTACATGGCTCTTTAAAATAGCTACGAATAATTGCATCGATTTTATTAGAAGGAAGAAAGAAGCGCTTTCGCTTGACAGAACATTTGAGAATTCGGATGGTGATGAAATGTCTTTTGAACCCAAATCTGATTTTCTTAATCCTGAGGAGAAAACCATTAAAAAACAAAAGATAAAACTTATTCGTGCTGTAGTAGATAAACTACAACCTCGCTACAAAACATTAGTGGAACTGCGTTATTTCGAAGAGAAGTCATATGAAGAAATTGCGCAAGAACTTGATTTGCCAATTGGTACAGTCAAGGCGCAACTGTTTCGGGCACGTGATCTATTATACCAAACTCTTAGAAATATGCAGGGCAGTATTTAATGTTGTATGGCTATTTTCCCGGCTATTACTTCCCCATTTTTTCCTGTTACTTTATATATGTATAGACCGTTTACCTGATTAGTAAGGTCAAGATTTGCTATAGGGGAATGACTCCATTTTTTAATTACCAATTTGCCATATAAGTCAAATACTTCTATTTGGTTGTCAAATGAATGATCAGGCATTTGTATATAAAAAATGCCCGTGCTGGGGTTCGGATAAGTAATAATTTGAGTGGTTTTATATTCAGGCACATTACTAATCACGCCTGCGGTATCGAGATGTAATAGGTAGAAATCACCATCTTCCGGAGAAGTAATGCCGGCTATCAGA
>CAZCJN010000014.1:19732-24827 GCA_964498865.1 uncultured Bacteroidia bacterium | reverse complement strand
GGTAAGAAGAGGTGGGAGTATCCGCAGAAATGTAGCGTTGGTTTAGCGAGCGGGGTCAACAATTATCTTTCTGCTCATTCACTTTTTTTCCGGGATATTTTTCTATCAGGGTTTTCTTTTAAAAAAGAATTCCAGTCATTAAATTTTTTCTTATTGCTTAAATCATTTTTAACCGTTACCGCATTGTACTGAAAATGATGGCAAACGGCGGCTCCCAAGGCATCTGTAGCATCTAAATAATGTGGTAAGTTTTGAATCAACAATATTTTTTGTAAAACAGCAGCTACTTGTTCTTTAGAAGCGTTTCCATTTCCGGTAATGGAGAGTTTAATTTTTTTTGGTGCGTATTCAAAGATGGGGATCTCGCGAATTAGAGAGGCTGCTATAGCAATACCTTGTGCTCTTCCTAATTTTAACATGCTTTGTACATTCTTACCAAAGAAGGGGGCTTCAATGGCCAGTTCATCCGGCTTAAACTGATTAATTAAATCCGTGGTTCCCTCGAAAATACGTTTCATCTTCAACGACTGGTCCTTTAATTTTTCCATGCTGATGATGCCTGCACCTAATAGTTTCATTTCTTTTCCTAAAAGATGAATAGCACCATAACCCATAATGTTTGTTCCGGGATCTATTCCTAATATGATCTTATCGTTTTTCATGAAGCTGGTTGGAAAAGTGCTTTGTTACCTTTGTAAAGGTAAGGCTATATTGTATTTACATCCATGACAATTTTTTTACTCTTTACAACGGTTATTTGTGTGTGTTATTTCCTGCTCATGCTCCTGTATTTGATCGGGTGGAAGAAAACTCCCGCATTCTCGTTTAATTCAGATGGTATTCCGGAAGCAGCTATCAGTATTATCGTTCCGGTGCGGAACGAAGAGAAAAATATTCAAAGCATCCTGTCTTCTCTTTCAAAACAAGCCTATCCAAAAAATAAGTATGAGATAATCGTAGTAGATGATTTTTCTGAGGATAATACTATAGCAGCAGCAAAAGCTTTAAACATTTCTACTATTAAAATAATACTGCTATCCGGCAAGGGAGGTAAAAAAAATGCTATTACAGAAGGCGTAAAAAAGGCGAGCGGCGATTTAATAATTACTACCGATGCCGATTGTGAAATGGGAGAGAAATGGCTTTCTGCCATAAACAGTTTTTATCAAAAAGAAAAACCAAAGCTTATGGTGGGCCCTGTATTATTAAAAGCAGAAAAATCTTTTTTTCAGATCATTCAATCGCAGGAGATAACGGTACTTACTGCTTGTGCCGGTGCTGCTCTTTATTATGATATGCCTATTTTATGCAGCGGTGCAAACCTTATTTATGAAAAGGAAGCATTTCTGGCTGTGAATGGATACGAAGGCAATGATTCCATACCATCGGGCGATGATGTTTTTTTGATGTTTAAAATTCATAAGCAATTTCCAAAGCAAGTAAAATATGTAAAGTCGCGAGATGGGGCCGTGTACACCCATCCGGCTACAGCAATGGATGCAGTACTGAACCAGCGTAAAAGATGGGCCTCCAAAACTTTTTCATATGAGGATATGGTTGTCCTGGCAATTGCTGTGTTGGTTTTTTTAACAAATCTTTTTCTAGTTCTATTCTTTTTACTTTTCCTGGTAAAAGGTGTAGGCCTAATTCTGTTCTTATTGCTTGCAGGTATGAAAATTACCGTTGATTATTTAATTCTTAATTCCGCCAATGCGTTTTTTTCTAAAAAAAATCATACAGTATCTTTTTTTCTTATCTCTATATTCTATCCTGTATATGTTTCACTTATAGGGTTTTGTGCTCCTTTTACCGGTTATAGCTGGAAGGGGAGGAAACCCTAGTATTCCTATCAAGTTATTATTTTTTAATTTTGCCCCCTCCATGTTAACATTAAATCCTAAAGACCTGCCGATCCCCGCATTGCAAGCGTATATGGTGCATGCGATTGCTCCCAGGCCAATTGCATTTGTAAGCACTATCGATAAAAACGGGAATGTAAACTTAAGTCCGTTTAGCTTTTTTAATGCATTCAGCTCCAATCCGCCTATAGTTGTTTTTTCTCCTGCCAGAAGTGGTAGAACAAATGCAACTAAACACACACATGATAATGTGGAAGAGGTGCCGGAGGCCGTTATAAATGTGGTTAACTATGATATGGTTCACCAGGCTTCTTTATCAAGTACAGAATATCCAAAGGGCATAAATGAATTTGTAAAATCCGGATTTACCATGCAACCTTCGGAAATGGTGAAGCCCCCGCGTGTGAAAGAATCTCCTGTGCAAATGGAATGCAAAGTAAAAGAGGTTATTGAGTTGGGGAGAAATGCAGGAGCGGGCAATCTGGTGGTATGCGAAGTAGTACTCATCCATGTAAGTGAATCGGTTCTGAATGATAAAAATCAGATCGATCAGAATAAAATAAATTTAGTGGGGAGATTAGGTGCAAACTGGTATGTACGGGCATATGGAAATGCATTATTTGAGGTGGAGAAGCCACTCGCTACTCATGGAATAGGAGTAGATGCATTGCCAGAAAAAATACGCAACAGCACTATTTTGACAGGAAATAATTTAGGCCAATTAGGTAATATCGAGAAGTTACCAAACAAGGACGAGGCACTGCAATATAAAAACGAACATTTTAAAAATATATCTTCTGAAGTAGAGATACATGCGCATGCAAAAAAGTTATTGGATGAAGGAAAAGTAATAGATGCATGGAAAACATTACTATCTATCCACTAACTACAGATTCTTAATTTTGCACCCATATTAAATTAAACTCAAATGCTAACATATACAGGACTCCTTAAAGTAAAGAAGAACGAACAGCAGGTATCAGACCGATTTAAAAAAAGAGAATTTGTTGTTTCGGATAATTCACCCAGCTATCCCCAAACTATTTTGTTTCAACTAACTCAAGACCGATGTTCTTTGCTGGATAACATAAATGTGAATGATGAAATCACCGTTCACTTTCAATTAAAAGGTAGGGAATGGAAAAATCCGCAAGGGGAAACAAAATTTTTTAACTCGTTAGACGTTTTTAAAATAGACAAATCAAACAGCAGCAGACAAAATGAAGCCGAGCCTAGCTTTAGCTCCGAAACTTTTGTACCTACTCCTGATGATGATTTACCATTTTAAAAGAATGATTTTTTTAATAAGTTTTATAATTAATTATATAACTTAGTCGCGAAATGAATCCATTAATTATAGCAGCAGAAGACGACACTACCCCCTCAGTGAGACTTGACAGTGTTAAAAATACTTTTGAGATAAGCGGCTGGTCTCATCCGGAGGATGCAATTTCGTTTTATGCACCTGTATTTGAATGGCTGGAAGTATATGTTAGGTCTCCGAATGAAAAGACCGACTTTCATTTTAATTTACAATATTATAATACTGCATCTGCTAAACAGATTTTTAAGATACTTTCCTTATTAGAAGAAATATCTAAATCGAATAAAAAAATAACTGTTTACTGGCATTATGATAAAGAAGACATCGATATGTATTCTGCAGGAGAGCGATATGCAAAGATGCTAATGCTGCCTTTTGAGTATGTACAAAGAACTACCTAGTTTATAGTTTTATTCCTACCACTAAGACGTCATCAAGCTGATCCCGTTTCCCTTTCCAGTCCATAAATGTTTTTCTTATTTTTTCCTCTTGTGCATTCAATGGTAAATTATACATGTTCGCAAAAAGTTTTTTAAGATTAGAGGATAGAAATCTTTTTTTGTTTTCACCGCCTAACTGATCCGGAAAGCCATCTGTAGAGAAATAGATGTAAGTGTTTTCCGGAACAATCACCTCCACCTGTTCAAATGAAAAAGTACTACGTTGATTTATGTATGAACTGCCTATAGAATAAGGGTTGCCATCAATTTCTTTTAGAATGCCACTTGTAACTATGTACATGGAGTGATTGGCTCCGGCAAAAATTATTTTTCTTTCTGTAGGGTTAATCAGGCATATGGATGCATCCATGCCGTCGTCTTGTGAGTGGGAGTTTTTATGAAGCGCATTATAAATGCCTTCATTCAAATGTTTCAATATCTCAGAGGGTTGATGGATTCGTTGCTCATTAACTATCTTGTTCAATAAAGTATTACCAATCATACTCATAAATGCGCCAGGTACCCCATGGCCGGTACAATCGGCCACTACAAATAAAATTTGGTTATTTATACTCGATACCCAATAAAAATCCCCGCTTACAATATCGCGCGGTTGAAATAAAATAATCTAAAAAATAGGAAGCCAATTCTTCGTTAGAAGGAAGAATGGCATCTTGAATGCGTTTTGCATAGGTGATGCTATCTGTAATATGCATATTTTTTATATCCACTAATTTCTTTTGTTCTTCAATAATCCGTTTTTGCTTTCTGGTTATTTGCAATCGGTTAAAAATGAAGAAAGCCAGGGCGATCATTATTATTAAACCGGCAATGATAGAGCCTATTACTATTCTTTGAGTTTTTACTTTTGATTTTTGTAGTTCAGAATCCTTTGTAAGTAGTTGTATTTCCGTTTCTTTTTTTTCAGTCTCGTATTTAGTTTGCATCTCTTGCATTCGCTTATCGCTTTCTTCTCTGAATACGCTGTCTTTGGTTGTAATATATTGCCTTTGGTATTCATATGCTTCTTTAAAATCACCTAATGCAGAATCGCATTTTATAAGCGAAGCATAGGTATAAAGGAGGGTAGGTTTGGAATGAATTTCCGAAGCAATTTTAAGTGATGTGAGTTGCATTTTCTTTGCTTCGTCGTATTTTTTAAATTTATAATATAAGTCGCCTAAATTATTATAGGTATTCGATAAGGATGCCTTATCTCCTATCCTATTCATAATCACTATGGCTTTAAGTAAATACGATTCTGCTTTTAAAAAGTCATTGGTAAGGTTATAGTTAATCCCAATGTTACTGTAAGATATTGCAATGCCTGATTGATCCCCTATTTCTTCTCTCAATTTTAAGCCGTCTACCAAGAACTTTAATGCTTTATCATATTGACCTTTTTGTTGATACACTAACCCGGCATTGCTGAGAGATTTGGCAAGGAAAAACTTATTGCCCATTTCTTCATA
>CAZCJN010000014.1:17718-19632 GCA_964498865.1 uncultured Bacteroidia bacterium | reverse complement strand
ATACACTTCATTGAAAAATATTATTCAAATGCGCTTATGCCTGTAACATCATAACCTGTAATTAACAAATGAATGTCATGTGTGCCTTCATAAGTAATTACTGATTCTAAATTCATCATATGCCGCATAATGGAGTATTCACCTGTAATGCCCATTGCTCCATGAATTTGACGCGCTTCGCGTGCTATTTGCAATGCCATGTTTACACTGTTTCGCTTAGCCATCGAAATTTGTTGAGGAGTAGCTCTGTTTTCATTTTTTAAAACACCCAACCTCCAACACATTAGTTGAGCCTTGGTTATTTCTGTGATCATTTCAGCAAGTTTTTTTTGTGTTAGCTGAAATCCTCCTATGGGTTTTCCAAATTGTATCCGTTCTTTGGAATATCGTAAAGCCGAATCATAACAATCAAGCGCTGCTCCAATGGCGCCCCAAGAAATTCCATAGCGGGCAGAATTTAAACACCCAAGAGGTCCTTTCAATCCTTTTACTTTAGGGAAAATATTTTCTTTAGGAACTTTTACATTATCAAAAACCAATTCACCTGTAGCACTTGCACGTAATGACCATTTCCCATGCGTTTCAGGAGTAGTGAAACCTTTCATTCCACGCTCAACTACCATCCCTTGAATTTCGCCCTGTTCATTTTTAGCCCAAACAACAGCAATGTCTGCAAAAGGTGCATTTGATATCCACATTTTTGCGCCATTTAAAATTACATGGTCTCCTTTGTCTTTAAAATTGGTAACCATTCCATTCGGATTAGATCCAAAATCAGGTTCTGTTAGACCAAAGCATCCCATAAACTCACCTTTCGCCAGTTTAGGAAGGTATTTTTTCTTTTGTTCCTCACTCCCATAAGCATATATAGGGTACATAACCAACGAACTTTGTACCGATGCCGTAGAACGAAGCCCCGAATCTCCTCGTTCAAGCTCCATCATGATTAAGCCATAAGAAATTTGATCTAGCCCTGCACCTCCATATTCATGGGGTATATAAGGACCAAAAGCACCAATTTCAGCTAACCCTTTTATCCATTGTTTCGGGAATTCAGCTTTTTGGCAGGCCTCTTCAACTATAGGTGATACTTCTTTCTTTACCCATGTACGAGCTGTTTCTCTTATCAGTTTTTGTTCTTCAGTTAGTAAATCATCTACTAAATAGTAATCATGGTATTGAAAATTATCTGCTTTTGCCATAAAGTGGGATAAATTAATGTGCTAAAAGTAATAAAATGCCCATTAGTTGTGGAATGGAATTTGTATGAATGTTTTTATATTTGTCTGCACTCAAATAAATTTATGAAAAAACAACCTCTTCATGCACCCGTACTTTTGGTGTTAGGATTAATTATGTTTTCTATGTACTCCTGCTTAAAAGACAGGGCACCTATTCCGGCACCCAAACCTTCATTATGCGATACTATGAATGTTATCTTTTCAAAACATATTGAAGAAGACATATTACGGACTCATTGCGTACGTTGTCATGCAGCGGGTGCTTCTTACGAAATGTATGACTATAATACACTTAAACCCTTTGCAGAAAATGGAAAATTAAGAGATAGGGTTTTAGATAAAAAAGATATGCCTACTTCGGGTCCACTTCCGGATTCACTATTGCAAAGATTAGATTGCTGGCTTAAAAATGGATACCCAAATAACTAACCAGTAAACCCCATATATAAAAAATGAAAAAGAATTTATTGTTGACCTTATCGGTGGTGATGTTTTTTTCACTTATTGTCAAATCGCAGATATATACGAGCAAAACAAATGAAATTAGTTTTTTTTCTGATGGCCCGGTTGAAGATATTGCTGCATCATGCAAATCCGGACAAATACTTTTAAATACAGCCAAAAATGAATTTGCCGTTAAAGTAACTATCAAAGCCTTTGATTTTGATAAACA
>CAZCJN010000014.1:0-17618 GCA_964498865.1 uncultured Bacteroidia bacterium | reverse complement strand
ATATTGAGGTGCCCTCTTTGGTTGCTCAAAATGTTGCTGAAACAGTAGAAGTAACAGCTAAAATGATTTTAATTCCATTTAAACAAAAATAACCTTTCTTACTTTTATGAAGTTTTTTTACTTACTTACCCTTTGCCTAATTTCTTATACTTCTTTTTCCCAAGATGACTTATTAAAGATGATGGAAGAGAATAAGTCGTCATCTGAAAAAGAGTTTAATAAAGTAACAGCAACTTTTAAAACCTTAAAGATTATAAGTATGCAAACCACTCAAACAGTGGGAGTAGGTGAATTAGATTTCCGTATTACACACCGTTTCGGAAATGTTGGAAAAAAAAGTTTTGGCGGTATTCACACACTTTATGGCTGGGACGCAATCTCAGATGTTCGCTTTTCTTTTGATTATGGAATTACAAAAAAATTACAAGTTGGGTTTGCTCGTAACAAACGGGATGAGAATTTAGATGCATCTCTAAAATACAGATTTGTGGAGCAAACATTAGATAATAAAGTACCGTTGTCTATGTGCCTTTACTCTATTGCATCTTTAACTCCCATGACTAAAACTTCATTTTATGCAGGTGCAGACAGCGCTTGGGTTGAGCACAATGCAACGTTTGCACATCGTATGGCGTATACAACCCAATTGGTTATTGCAAGTAAGCTGGCTGATTGGCTTTCTGTTGCTGTTACGCCAACTTATACACATCTTAATTACATACTTGCAGATTGGAATCCTAATAATGGAGCAACAAAAGAAAATGATATTTATTCTACAGGAGTAGGGCTGCGTTTAAAACTAAGCAGAAGCGTATCCATTTTAGCAGATTATTTTTATGTAATGTCTCAATTTAGGAAAAATAACCCTAAGCCTTATTATAACCCACTTGCATTAGGGTTAGAAATTGAAACCGGCGGACACGTTTTTCATATAAATCTTACGAACGCATCAGGTATTATAGAGAATAATTTTATTCCCAACACAACTGATACATGGACAAAAGGCGGGTATAAATTTGGATTTAATATCTCGAGAGTATTTCAAATTGCGAAGAAAAAATAATTGCTAATAAAAAAGCTAGATTATTTTTTTCTTTTACACTCACAACTTGTTAGATGGTCATCTACCATTCCTACGGCTTGCATAAATGCATAACAAATGGTGGAACCACGGAATTTAAAACCTCGTTTTCCCATGTCATTGCTCATTGCATCGCTTATCAGGGTTTTTGGAAGAATGTCTTTTAAGGTTTTAGGCTTGTTTATTATCGGTTTATGATTGACAAAAGACCAGATATACATATCAAAAGAGCCAAACTCCCTTTTTATTTCTAAAAAGCATTTTGCATTATTAATAGCTGCTTCTATTTTTAATTTATTTCTAATAATGCCGGCATCTTTCATGAGTTGATTGACCTTCTTTCTATCAAACTTGGAAATTTTTGCTGCATCGAACCCGGCAAATGCTTTTCTGAAATTTTCCCTTTTGTATAAGACAGTACGCCAACTTAAGCCTGCTTGAAATGCCTCTAAAATCAAAAATTCGAAAAGCTTTTTATCATCATGAACCGGCTTTCCCCATTCTTCATCATGGTATTTTATCATGAGGGGGTCATTCGATGTCCAGGGGCAACGCATAGTTTTTATAGAGAATAAGGTCAAGCAATTTTATGTACCCGAAGAGAGGGATTCGATTGAACAAGGTCTACAGCTGTTTTAATGATCTTATTTGTATCAAATCCACATTCACTATAAAGCTCTTTTTGTTCGCCGTGTTCAATTACTTCATCAGGAATACCTAAACGTTTTATTTGTGCATTGTAATTGTGCTCAGCCATGAATTCAAGGATAGCGCTTCCCATGCCACCGACGATACAACCATCCTCTACGGTAATAACTTTAGTATGATTTTTAAATACTTCATGTAATAAAGTTTCGTCTAAAGGTTTTACAAAACGAATATCATAATGTGCACAACTGATTCCTTGCTTCTCTAATTCAGAACAGGCTGTTACTGCAAAATTTCCCGGATGACCTATAGATAAAATGGCAATATCGTTACCATCTTTTATTTTCCTTCCTCTTCCTATTTCAATTTTCGTGAAAGGTTTTTTCCAATCAGTCATTACTCCATTTCCGCGTGGATAGCGTATGGAAAAGGGCAATGATATCTCATCCAACTGGGCAGTATACATTAAGTTTCTTAACTCCTCTTCATTCATAGGAGCGCTAATAATCATATTAGGGATACAACGGAAGTAGGCAAGATCATAGGCGCCATGATGGGTAGGTCCGTCTGCTCCGGCAAGACCCCCTCTGTCTAAACAAAAAATAACCTTTAATTTTTGAATGGCTACGTCATGAATTACCTGGTCGTATGCTCTTTGCATGAATGAAGAGTATATATTGCAGAACGGCACGAGTCCTTCTGTTGCAAGTCCTGCAGAAAAAGTTACTGCATGTTGTTCGGCAATCCCTACATCAAATGCTCTATCAGGCATTGCTTTCATCATAATGTTTAATGAAGAACCGGAGGGCATTGCAGGTGTAATCCCTACGATCTTTTCGTTTTTTTCTGCAAGCTCAACGATTGTATGGCCGAATACATCTTGGTATTTAGGGGGCTGTGGAGCTGCTGCTGCCGCTTTAATGATTTCCCCGGTTTCTTTATTAAATAATCCGGGTGCATGCCATACAGTAGGATCACCTGATTCCGAAAATTTATATCCCTTTCCTTTAACAGTAAGCGCATGTAGAATTTTTGGTCCGGGGATATCTTTTAAATCTTGTAAAACTTTTACTAGTCGTATTACATCATGTCCGTCAACGGGGCCAAAATAGCGAAATTTAAGAGCTTCAAATAAATTACTTTGTTTGAGAAAAAAACCTTTAGTTGAAGCATCGATCTTAGAAACAATTTCTTGTGCTGTTTTTCCAAACTTGTTGAACTTACCAAGCAATTCCCAAATTTCACTTTTGAATTTATTGTAGGCGTGAGATGTAGTAATATCTGTAAGATATTCTTTCATGGCCCCTACGTTAGGGTCTATGCTCATGCAGTTATCGTTAAGTATAACTAACATGTCTGCATTAGTGGTTCCGGCATTGTTAAGACCTTCAAATGCAAGTCCTGCTGTCATTGCCCCGTCACCAATAACGGCAATTACCTTTTTATCGTTTTTGTTGTGACGATTAGCAACAGCCATTCCTAAGCCTGCTGAAATAGAAGTGGATGAGTGCCCTACACCAAAAGTGTCATATTCACTCTCGCTGCGTTTAGGAAATCCACTTATGCCTTTATAAATTCGATTAGTATGAAAATTATTTCTTCTGCCTGTAAGAATTTTATGTCCGTATGCTTGGTGACCAACATCCCATACTAATAAATCATCAGGGGTGTTGTAGACATAATGTATTGCAACGGTTAGTTCTATTACTCCAAGTGATGCCCCAAAGTGACCTCCTTTTGTAGATACTACATCAATAATAAATTGACGCAATTCTCTGCATAACTGAGGTAATTCTTCTTCCTTTAATTTTCGAAGATCAGATGGATAGTGTATCTTCTCAAGAAGCGGACCGGCTTGATAAGGCATGTTTTATAGGAAATTTTCTGGCTACAAATTTAGCTATTATTTTGACTTAATATTTTATCTTTTGCTTTGATTTATTCAATATTAATTTCATCTTTGTGTAGTTTAAAAAAATAACAGTATGATCGCAACAGACGCACTTCGAATTAGTTTAGAAAAAATCAAAGAAACACGCATTAATCAGGTGGATTGGAAAAAACTGGGATTTGGGAATTTTTTCTCAGATCATATGTTTATTGCTGATTATTCAGATGGAAAGTGGAAAAATCCTAGAATAACACCTTATGGAAATTTTGCAGTAAGCCCAGCAATGTCAGCATTACATTATGGGCAATCTATTTTTGAAGGCATGAAAGCATATCGATATGCTAATGGAGAAATACACATGTTTCGCCCCATTGATAATTTTAAACGTTTAAATGTATCTGCCGAAAGAATGGCTATGCCGGCTATTCCGGAAGATCTTTTTATGGAGGGGTTAGTACAACTTATTAAGTTAGATACAAGCTGGGTTCCAAAAGATGAGGGCTGCTCGCTTTATATACGCCCCGTTTTCTTTGCAACAGAAGAACATATTGGAGTAAAAATTTCGGATAGCTATACTTTTATTATCATGACTTCTCCTGTTGGCGCTTATTATTCTCAGCCACTCAAAGTATTGGTAGAAACTAAATATACTCGTGCCGTACCCGGAGGTGTTGGTTTTGCTAAAACAGCAGGTAATTATGGTCGCTCTCATTACCCAACCAGGTTAGCTCAACAAAAAGGATATAATCAAATAATTTGGACAGATGGATACGAACATAAATACCTGGAAGAATCAGGTACTATGAATGTGATGTGTGTAATTAACGATACCCTTATCACCCCTAGTTTACACGATACTATTTTAGCCGGTGTTACTCGTGACAGCGTACTTACAGTTGCAAAAGATTTAGGAATAAAAGTGGAAGAACGTAAAATAAGCATAGATGAATTAGTCTCTGAGCATGGTAAAGGTAAACTTCAGGAAATTTTTGGAGTAGGTACTGCTGCCACTATTGCGCCCATTTATTTGTTTGCTTACGATGGAAAAGAATATACCCTGCCCTCTATTACTCCTAATAATTATGGAGGAAGGATCAAGACTGAGTTAGACAAAATACGTACAGGTAAGACAGCAGATAAGCATCACTGGATGTATAAAATTTAATTCAATATATATTTAATATCAATTCTCCTTTTATGAAATCCATTTTATTCTTCGCATTTATTTTATTTTTTTCTTTATTGTCTGCACAAGACAATGAAAAGGCTCTTCTTCAGAAAGCAAAACCAGAACTCTTGAGAGACTTTAATAATGGGCGAAATGAATTTTGGATAGTATTCAACGAACAAGCCGATGTTTCCGGTGCTTATCAGCTTAAAACAAAAGAGGAGAAAGGGGAATATGTTTTTAAAAAATTAACCGAAACTGCATCAAGGGTACAGCAACCATTCATCGCTCTTTTAGAAAATAAAAGAGTCCAATATCAATGCTTCTGGATTTCAAATGCCATATTTATTAATGGCGATATTAATCTTGCAAAGGAGTTTGCAGGGTATCCTGAAATAAAAGAACTTTTACCTAATACACGATTTGTAGCAGAAAAACCTGTAGACATTGGCAATCAGGAACCTGCACAAAGAGATGCAACTGCAACCAGAGCTGTTGAGTGGGGGGTTACTAAGATAAAAGCACCTGATGTATGGGCATTAGGATATAAAGGACAAGGTGTTACTATTTCTGGGCAAGATACAGGGTATGATTGGACTCATCCGGCAATTAAAGGAAAATACCGTGGTTGGGATGGAAGTGTGGCCGATCATAACTACAACTGGCATGATGCAATACACTCGGGCAACGGTGGTGTTTGTGGGTTAGATTCTAAGGAACCTTGTGATGACGATACTCATGGAACACATACGATGGGAACAATGGTTGGCGATGATGGAGCCGGTAACCAAATAGGGGTTGCTCCTTCTGCTAAATGGATAGGTTGCCGTAATATGGCTTCCTTAGTAGGAACTCCAACTCGATATAATGAATGCTTTCAGTGGTTTTTAGCTCCTACAGATCTGAATGGACAAAACCCAAATCCGGCCAAAGCACCTCATGTTATCAACAATTCGTGGGGCTGTGATGCTGCTGAAGGATGTAACACTTCTAATTTTTCTACGATGGAAACGGCTGTTAATAACCTCGTAACAGCAGGAGTAGTGGTTGTTGTTTCAGCAGGTAATGATGGTTCTGCTTGTAATACAGTTAATACACCGGCTGCTATATTTGAAAAGAGTTTTTCGGTTGGTTCTACTACAAGTGCTGATGCAATGTCCATTTTTAGTAGTAGGGGACCTGTTACAGCAGATGGAAGTAATCGTATTAAACCTAATGTATGCGCTCCGGGCTCTGACATAAGATCTTGCATACCTGGAAGCGGTTATAAATCAATGGATGGAACCAGTATGGCTGGCCCTCACGTAGCAGGCGCAGTGGCTGTACTTATTTCAGCTGTTCCCTCTTTGGCAGGAAATGTAAATGCAATTGAAGATGCTTTCGAAAAAACAGCAATACATATAAGTAACTCTCAAACCTGTGGTGGTACATCTCCCACAACTTTTCCGAATAATACTATTGGTTTTGGTAGGATTGATCTCTTGGCAGCTGTAAATTATGCTATTGCAAATTCAGTAGCCGATAACAACTCTGCTAATGACCGTGTAGTAGTTTTTCCATCTCCTGCCGATGATAAGCTCTTTGCTATAGTTGAAAATTTTAAAAATGTTAAAGCTGAAGTGGGCCTATATAATACTACAGGACAGAAAGTGTCTTCTTATACAATTAATATGAATAATCATACCCTTGAAATCCCTGTTTCGGATTTAGCAAGTGGCATATATATGTATAGTGTTAATGTGGGTAATAATGTATATAACGGTAAGTTTGTGAAGAAATAAGATATTTATTTTATTACTATTCTTTTACTTGCATAACGATTATTCCCTTGAATTATTATGAAGTAGTTTCCGGAAGGAAGTTCTGTGTATTCATTTAACTGAGTAGTTGCATTGCCTCCGTCTAAAACTAATTTCTTAGAGATTATTTGTTTTCCTACTATATCTGTAAGTGACATTTCAACAGTTTCGTTTTTATTACCTTCAATAATAATACTAACATCTGAAATGCTAGACGCAATGTTAGGATATGTATATATAGCTAATGGCACATTGTTATTGAAATCTACAGTCGCAATGGATGAGTATGAACTTTTTCCATTAAAATCAGTTTGTTTAAGTCGGTAATATGATATGCCGGGTAGTGGACTATCATCGATAGCATTGTAATTACAAACTTTTACACTATTTCCTGCACCGTTTACGCGGGCAAGGTCAGAAAAAACAGAACCATTTTCAGAACGTTGAATGGTAAAAAAATCGTTATTAATTTCTGAAGTGGTTGACCAATCTATATTTACCTGCTTGTTATTTTGTTCAACATTAAAATATAATAGCTCTACTGGTAGTGGATTTATGCCACCACTTCTATTCCCCAAAGCAAACTTACTAAATGAATTAAATGATCCGGATGTGATATTGCCTATACCATTTGCATTGGCAGTGCCTCCAATATCTGTCCATGTAGTAGGGGCTGCCGAGGTGTTTTTTACGACTGTAACATTTGTGTAATCATTAATACCATCATCCATGTCATAATATAATTTTACAATTGATGATGTAAGATTCGTTGATGAACTGGAACGGTCAATTTGCCAGTAGCGGACTTTAGATACATGAGAAACGCTTCCGGGTAGCGTATACCCTAATGCATCGGCATCTTCCATAATTAATTCTCCGGTATAGATATATGCTGTACCTGCGTTATGTGTAGGTGTTAGTTCAAATGGCCTCCAATAAGTAGACTTGCCAATAGGAAAATATAAAGTTGTTGTTCCATTTAAACTCATTGTATAATTCATCGGTCCATTAACATAACTATTTGCATTTCCTGTTGTAGTTGTAACAGCCTCATCAGCTAATGTAAGTATGTTGGCAGCAGTTGTAATAATTTTGCCGGTTGTCATGGTCAGATCTCCAGATGTATTCGCAGAACTAATATTGATTGGTACATTTAAAGTTATATCTGTATTTGATGTAGCCATTGTTAGCCTGCGTATTATAGGTGTTTGAGCAGCATTTCCGTTAAATGCTTGAGCAGTGTTCCCATCTATGGTAACACGTCCTGTATTGGAAGCAAAAGTGATTGCTGTTGTTGTGCCGGCGGTAGATATATCTTTTGAGAAAGTACAGTTTGCGTTATATGCTGGTTGTAAAGCACCTGAACCTGTTTGTTGGAAAGTTACATTTCCATTAAAATCATCAGCGGAAGAATTTGCTAACCTAAATAAGGCATTAGAGCTATTTTTAATAGTTGTCGTTGAATTAAATACATTTCCTCCATTACTAGTATTATTGGTTGCACCATTTTTTTCCAGACTGCATATACCGTTAAATGTTACCCCGTTTAAATAAATTTGAGGGCAGGTAAGGGTTGTATTGGCATTAAATTGTACTGCCGGTCCTAACTGGAGTGAACCGGATCCTGTCATTGTAATAGTTTGAGCAGTTGAGCCGTTTTGTGTAAAGCGCTGGAGCCATAGTGTTCCGGCACTAAATGTATTTATATTAATTGTTTTACCTGTTGCAAGTGTAGCTGATCCGGATGCATTCTCACAAAAATATATTCCTGTGCCACTTGTTGAATTGCAAATTATATTTCCATTAAATGAATTTGATCCAATGTAAGCTGTACGTATGTAACTACTGCCGGAATTAGTAAATGTAACATCTGCATTATAGGTATCGGCGCTTGATAGGGCGGTAAGTAATATTCCCGAGCCACTATTTGTAATTTGTGTGATCCCGTTAAATGTATTTCCGCCTGTTCCGTTATTTGTTGTTGCTCCTGTTTTTTCAATAGTTGCAGTTCCATTATAAGTTGCTCCGTTCAGATAAACCTGTGGAGAAGTAAAATTCACATTCCCATTAAACATTGATAAATTCCCAAGAGTAAGTATGGCTGTGCCGATTAATGTTAGAGATTGAGGTGTAGCACCGTTTTGGGTAAATCTTCTTAAAGTCAGCGTCCCTACAGAAAATCCTAAACCACCAATTGTAATAGTTTTACCGGAAGCAAGTGTTACATCTGATGTATTATTCCCAAAAGCGATCCCAAGCCCGGAAGTACAGTTAACAATGATATTTTCATTAAAAACAGTTGCAGCTCCTGTCCATGCAATTCTAATATCACTGGAACCAACATTAGTGAATGTCGCATTTCCATTAAAACTATCCGGTGTTCCGTTACCCATCAAGAGATATCCCGATCCGCTATTGGTAATGCTAACGGTATTATTAAAAATGTTTCCGCCGGTGCTTGCGTTATTTCCCGCTCCTGTTTTTTCAAAGGCTGTTGTTCCGCTATAGGTGGCGCCATTCAATAATATTTGGGGGGCTGTAAATGTTATTGCCCCGCTAAAAGATGAAGCAGGACCCGATTGAAGTGTTGCTGTTCCTGTTAGTGACAATGTTTGTGCAGTAACGCCGCTTTGAGTAAAGTTTCTTAATCCTAGGATTCCTGATGTAAAACCGCTACCGCCAATCTGTATTACTTTTGTATTTGCTAAAGTTGCTGTTCCGGTACTCCATCCTATTAGTATTCCTGTAGATGATCCTGTACTGTTAAATGTAATATTGCCATTAAATTGAGTAGGGGTGAGTGCTGAATGACTGTATGCTAAATAAATGTAACTGCTCCCTGAGTTGGTAAGATATAAATCGCCATTAAAAATATCGGGATTTGTCCAGCCGGTTCCAAGATAACCTGTCCCGGAATTTGTAAAAGTAGTTGTGTTGTTAAAAGTATTTCCTCCGGACCCCGTATTGCTTGAACTGCCTGTTTTGGTAATATCGACCGTACCACTAAAGGTAGTTCCATTTAAGTTTATACCAGGAGCATTTGCTGTTACATTTCCGCCAAAAGAAGAGTTTGGTCCAAACTGAATGTAACTTGCGGAAGCGGCAAGGTTAAGATTAATAGGGGCATTACCTAGTTGTGTAATTCTTGGTAAAATTAAATACCCGGATGTAAAACCTGAACCGCCTATTTGAATTTTTTTCCCTGTAGCAATTGTTGCTGAACCTGAACTGCCTCCACAAAAACTTATTCCAACAGAAGAACCTGTTGAATTCACTATGATATCTCCATTGAACTGGTTGCCTGGTGAATTGTAAGCAGGATAAATTATTTGCGTACCTGTATTTGTAAAAATTACATTGTCATTAAAGATATCGGGCGATGTATTTGCTAAAGTTAAATTGCCTGATCCGGAATTAATGATTGTTACTTCTTGATTAAACGTATTTCCTCCTGTATTTGTGTTGGCCGAAGCACCTGTTTTCTCAGAATGAACGGTACCATTAAAAGTAGCTCCGTTAAAGTATAGGCTGGGAGTATTGGTTGTTATATTTCCTCCAAATACAGAATTATTTGCAAAATATAATGCAGCTGTCCCTGTAAATGTAAGGTTTACATCTGCATTGCCATTTTGAGTAAATGTGCCAAAGTATAAAGAACCTCCATTAAAACCTGTACCACCAACATTAATGGTTTTTCCTGCTGCAAGCGTTGGTGTTCCTGTTCCACTACTATACCCTAAATAAATATTACTTGTTCCTGTATTTGTTACAGTAATGTCGTCCGCAAAAGAATCAGCAGAATTATATCCTAACATAAAATATCCACTACTGCTTTGTTGATTAATGATCACAGTAGAATTAAAAATATTTAAGTTCCCGTTATTGTGATTATCTGTACCTCCTGTTTTTGTAAAAATTGTTGTTCCATTATAGGTTGCTCCGTAAGGTTGAATGTTGGGTGCTGTCACGGAAAAAATACCCCCTATTGTAGTAGCTGGACCAATTCTAATATAATTTGCTGTTGGGTCAAGCGTTAAGGATATAGGAGCATTTCCTAATTGTGTAAGCCTTTCAAGTAACAAGTATCCTGAAGAAAATCCCAATCCACCTATATGTATTGATTTTGTTGCAGCGAGAATAGAAGAACCTGCTGCATTCCCCGATATCCCTATACCTGCTGAACTACCTATAGAATTAACTATAATATCTCCGTTAAACTGATTGCCTGTAGAACTCCATCCGACTAGAACTCTGGCAGAACCTGTGCTTGTTAATGTAACATTATCATTGAAAATGTCCGGGTTTGTCCAACCGGTTGCAAAATAACCAGACCCTGAACTTATCAGCTCGGTGGTTGAATTAAACGTATTTCCTCCTACACCTTGATTGTCTCCAGCCCCGTTTTTTTCTATGTAAGAGGTTCCATTAAACGTAGTTCCATCTAACATGATCTGTGGCGCAGTAAAAACAACATTGGCATTAAATGTAGTTCCTGCTCTTAACTGAATCATAGATGTTCCCGTAAGGGTAATATTTTGGGGTGTTACACCTGTTTGTGTAAAATTTCTTAAAGATAATCGACCTGTACTAAACCCGCTACCCCCTATGGTGATTGTTTTCGTGTTGGCCAGTGTAGAGCTCCCATTATTTGACCCTATATAAATACCATTGGTTCCGGTAGCAGATGAAGTATTATTGCATATAATATGTCCATTAAAAGTTGTGTTTCCGTTATAACTGAATCTAACGAGTGATGTTCCGGAGGCATTAGAAGTATTGTTAATCGTTACATCACTACTAAAAGTGGCTGATGCAGAACTCCCATAAGCAACCTCGACTCTCACATCTGATGCACTTGCTGCACTGTTGTTATTGAGTGTTACTGTTGAGTTGAATTGATTCCCGGCAGAGTTATAGGCTAAGTATATGTAATTATTACCTGAATTGGTAATTATAAGCGCACCGTTAAAAATATCAGGGGTGGTATTTCCAAACAAAATATAGCCTGAACCGGAATTAACTAAAGTTGTACTACCGTTAAAAATATTTCCACCAATACTTTGGGGGTTTATAGCACCATTTTGTTCTAAATAGGAATCTCCATTAAAAGTAACCCCATCTAAATTAATAGCCGATGAAATTATAGTTGTATTTCCATTAAAAGTAGTAGCAGGACCCAAGAAGCATCTTCCGGTTCCAGTCATAGAAATATTTTGATCAGTAGAGCCTATTTGTGTAAATCTTTGCAGATAGAGCCGTCCGCTGGAAAAACCACCTGCCCCAACTGAAACAGTCTTTGTATTGGCCAGTGTAGCTGTAGCGCCTGCTTGTTCACAGAAGTATATATATCCTGTTCCTGTATTCTCTAAAACAATATTACCGTTGAATTGCGTATTACCTTGGTATGCAGAGCGTAAATTACCAGAACCGGTAATAGTTAACGTAACATCACCATTATAAGTATTGCCACTATTGAGCTCAGTTAAAAGGTACCCACTTGAAGATAATTTAAAGTGAGCAGTGTTATTAAAGGTTAAGCCTCCTTGGATCCGAAAATTACCACTGCCTGCACATTCAATAATAGTTGCATTGTTAAAGATAGCCATACCTGTACCTGTTGTTTGAGAAGTACCATTTTGAATTAATGTAACCGGACCATTAAATGTTCCACCATTAATATTAACTCTCCCGGATATAATATTAATAGTACAGCTTGCACTAAAAGTGGTATTATTAAATGTTGTATTTGATGCTGATACTGAAGCAAGGGTGCCATTCTGTACCGTTCCCGAAGTAAATAGATTTGTACCTGAAGTAGTAAGAGTAAAACCACCCAAATCAAGTATTCCAGAAGTAATAGTTAAATCTGTAACGCCTGCTACTCCATCGTAAATTGGATTGTTTGGAGAACTGAATATAGTAACATTATCCCCTGAACCGGGAACCCCGTTAGGTGTCCAGTTTGTTGATGTGCTCCAAGCTGTTGATGTAGTACCGTTCCAGTTATAAGATGCAGCCAATCCCTCGATGTCTAATAATGTTAATAAAAACAATAAAAAACGCATAAATTTTCAAAAGGTATATTAATTATAGGTTATAGTATACTTTTGGAACGTATAAAATGTTACTGTATTTTTATAATAAAATTGCATATCTAGTGAGAGATAATATTAAATCATTATTTTAAGGAATTAGTTTTACCTTCGCGTGCATATATATTTATAGTATATGCCCAATCAATCCCAAAACAGATTTAGCAAGGAAGGTTTAACATATGATGATGTGTTACTCGTTCCCGCGTATTCAGAGGTTCTTCCAAAAGAAACCGACACTTCCTCTTTATTTACAAAAGACATAAAGCTTAAAATTCCAGTTGCCTCTGCAGCTATGGATACGGTAACGGAATATCAACTCGCTATTACTATTGCACAAGAAGGTGGTATAGGAGTTATTCATAAGAATATGCCTATTATTGAACAGGCCGAGCAGGTGAGAAGAGTAAAACGTTCGGAAAGCGGAATGATCATGGATCCGGTTACCCTTACTGAAAGTGCAGTTGTGCAAGATGCTTTAAATTTAATGAAAGAGAATAGAATTGGGGGCATTCCAATTATAAATAAAACCAAAGAACTTGTTGGTATAGTTACTAATCGTGATTTACGATTTGAAAAAGAAATGGCACGACCCATAGTGGAGGTCATGACAAAAACCAATCTCATTATTGCCAAACAGGGAACGGATTTAAAGAAAGCTGAGATTATTCTTCGAGAAAATAAAATTGAAAAATTGCCAATTGTTGATAATCATAATAAGTTAACAGGCCTTATTACTTTCAAAGATATTATGAAAGTAAAATCTCGCCCCAACTCTACCAAAGATAATTTTGGCAGATTGCGAGTAGCTGCAGGAGTAGGAGCAAATGCCGAAGCACTTGAAAGAGTAGAAGCCCTAGTTAAGGCAGGAGTAGATGCTGTTGTTGTTGATACAGCACATGGTCATTCGAAAGGAGTGATTGAAACTGTAAAAAAAATAAAATCAAAATTTCCTCAATTACAAGTTGTTGCCGGTAATATTGCTACTGCTGAAGCAGCCATTGCACTTATGGATGCAGGAGTAGATGCTGTTAAAGTAGGAATTGGCCCTGGTGCAATATGTACTACGCGCGTAATTGCCGGAGTAGGGGTACCACAATTAACGGCCATTAATGATGTTGCTAATGCAGTAAAAGGAAAGGTTGCAGTTATTGCTGATGGTGGAATACGATATACGGGCGATGTAGTCAAAGCTATTGCTGCTGGTGCTAGTTGTGTAATGATGGGTTCTATGTTTGCCGGTGTTGAAGAATCTCCGGGAGAAACTATTATTTATGAGGGAAGAAAATTCAAAACATATCGTGGAATGGGGTCTTTAGAAGCTATGCAAAAGGGCAGCAAAGACCGATACTTTCAAGATGGAGAAGATGATATTGCTAAGTTAGTTCCTGAAGGGATTTCTGGTCGTGTTCCTTACAAAGGAACACTTACTGAGGTAATGTATCAGATTATTGGAGGGTTGAGGGCAGGAATGGGTTATTGTGGTGCAAAAACAATTGCAGATCTTCAAAAAGCGCAATTTGTACGCATTACTTCATCGGGCATTCGAGAAAGTCATCCGCATGATATTACTATTACAAGAGAGGCTCCTAATTACAGCAGGTAATTTTTGCACATTCATATAAATAAAAAAGGCGTGAAGATTTTTACGCCTTTTTTATTGCGGCCACTAAAAAATTCTCTGCTTCACGATATTTACAGGGCCTATATAATTATGAGTTTTATCAAATACGTCCAGCATTTTCTTTCCACACATATATATCTTCCTCTGCTAAATTTCCACTACGTCCGTTCATATCTCCTCCGGCATTAGTAACAGTTCCGTCCCATTTACATAAAGAAGAAAGTCCCTCTTGAACAGGAATTGTTTGATCACTGTCCCAAATTGAATAATGGTTCTGTATCCACATAGCCGTGTTTAATAAAATACCTGATATCTTTATTATAAAATATAACGTATGAACTGGATACTATTGATCATCGCCGGATTATTCGAAGCTGCATTTGCAGCCTGTTTGGGAAAAGCAAAAGAAACTACTGGAAGCGAAGCTAATTTATGGTATGGCGGATTTATTGTCTGCCTGGCCATCAGTATGCTGCTGTTAATTAAAGCAACACAAACATTACCGATTGGAACAGCCTATGCTATCTGGACGGGAATAGGTGCCGCAGGAACAGTGTTATTAGGAATAGTTATTTTTAAAGAACCTGCCGACCTCTGGCGCATATTCTTCATAGTAACATTGGTCGGTTCTATTGTAGGACTGAAAGCAGTTTCTCATTAAAGCTTTTTTCTTTCGGCAGGGCTTCTATTTTAAGTATTTCGCTGAGAAAGGAGAATGTATATTACAGTTTTTCTAATATTTCTGAAATAATTTCTGCCGCTTTTATTAAATCATCATTGGTATGAGCAGCACTTACAAAACCAACTTCATAACCCGAAGGTCCTAAATAAACCCCGTGTTCTAAAAGGGAGTGATATGCGTTTTTGAAAAAGTTCATGGACTCAGGATTAATTTCTTCTGCAGACTTTATGGTTTCCTTTTCTGTAAATGCAATCCAGAATATGCTGCCTATAGAAAATATTTTTAATCCAGTTTCTTTTTGTTTGCTTGCAGATACGCCATTTATAATTGCCTTTATAAAAGATTTTGTTTTGTTTTCCAGGTCGGAATAAAAATTGGGTTGCAAGCATTCACTAAGCTGGGCTATCCCTGCTGCCATGGCAACCGGGTTGCCTGAGAGTGTTCCTGCCTGATAAACATTTCCTTCGGGAGAAATATTACTCATGATCTCTTTGCTTGATGCATAGGCGCCAACAGGCATGCCTCCACCAATTATTTTTCCATAAGTGATAATATCAGGTTGTATGTTGTAATAACCTGCCGCTCCAGTAAAACCAACTCTAAAGCCGGAGATAACCTCATCAAAAATCAGTAGGGATTTATTCTCTGTACAAACGTCTCTTAAAAATTTCAGGTATTCTCTCTCCTGTAGCAATAGTCCGTTGTTTGCTGGAATGGGTTCAATAATAATGCAGGCTATATCGTTCTTAAATTTTGCAAATGCTTCCTTAACAGCTTCTTTGTTATTAAGAGAGCAAACAATAGTTTCATTTACAAATGCTTCCGGAACACCTGCAGAGGAAGAGTTACCAAATGTTACTAATCCTGAACCTGCTTTTACCAGTAAAGAATCGGAATGACCATGATAACAACCTTCAAACTTGATTATTTTATTTCGTTTAGTATATCCTCTTGCTAAACGAATAGCACTCATTACAGCTTCTGTGCCTGAACTAACGAAACGAATTTTTTCTACATACTTATTATTGCTGAGTATTAAGTCGGCCAGTTTATTTTCTAATTCAGTTGGTGCACCAAACGAGCTTCCTTTTTCAACAGTTTTTTTTATAGCATCTACTACCTTTGGATGGGCATGCCCTAAAATGAGCGGTCCCCATGAGCCGCAAAAATCAATGAACTCATTTCCATCTGCATCCCAGATATGAGAGCCTTTTCCTTTTTCAATAAATAAGGGAGTACCTCCTACAGACCGGAAGGCACGAACAGGGGAATTTACTCCGCCAGGGAAGTATGTTTTTGCTTTTTCAAAAAGTGCTTCTGATTTTACTTTTTTCATATACAATTAATGAGGCGCAAATATATAGCTTTGGTTTACTACTTTTAACATTTAAAATTTACAACGGATGCAATTCAAAAACACAATTAGGTTTGCAAAAGAGCAAGACGCTAAAGATCCATTAAAAGGATTTCGTTCTAAGTTTCTATTTCCGAAACATAAGGGGAAAAATGTAGTCTATTTCACGGGGAATTCTTTAGGGCTCCAACCTAAAACTACCAAAGCGTATATTCAACAAGAGTTAAACGACTGGGAAAAATGGGGAGTAGAAGGACACTTTCATGGAAAAAATCCATGGTTCTCGTATCATGAGATTTTAGCAGAACCCCTCTCGAAAATTGTGGGTGCAAAACCAACTGAGGTGGTTGCGATGAATCAGTTAACCAGCAACGTTCATTTTTTATTCGTTTCATTTTACAGACCAACCTCTAAACGATTTAAAATTATTTGTGAAGCAAAAGCATTTCCTTCTGATCAATATGTGATTGAATCGCAAGCAAAATTTCATGGTTATGAGCCGGACGAGGCTATTATAGAAGTTACTCCAAGACAAGGCGAACATACCATTCGTCATGAAGATATTTTAGAAGCTATTGATAAGCATAAAGACGAAGTTGCTCTAGTATTTTTTGGCGGTGTTAACTATTACAGCGGCCAGGTTTTCGATATGAAAAATATTTCTGAAGCTGCCCATAAAGCAGGCGCAATGGTTGGTTTTGACTTAGCCCATGCAGCCGGAAATGTTGTATTGAACTTACATGATTGGGATGTTGATTTTGCCGCGTGGTGTTCCTACAAATACATGAATTCGTTTGCAGGAGGTGTGGGGGGAGCATTCATCCATGAAAAACATCATAATAAGAATTTACCTCAATTTGCAGGCTGGTGGGGTTATGATAAAAAGACCAGGTTTAAAATGGAAAAGGGATTTGTTCCTATTCCAACAGCAGAAGCATGGCAAGTAAGCAATGCTCCTGTGCTTTCCATGGCAGCCCACAAAGCAGCATTGGATATTTTTACGCAGGCAAAAATGCCGAGACTAATACAAAAAAGCAACAAGCTTACTGCTTATCTGGAATTTACAATCGAAGAAATAAACAAGCAAAAAGCAACATCAACCCAATACTTGGAAATTATTACACCGAAAGAGTACAGAGGTTGCCAGCTAAGTATTGTAGCTCATGGAAGGGGGAAAGAACTGTTTAATGCATTAACAAAGGCAGGGATTATATCTGATTGGAGAGAGCCAAACGTAATTCGTTGTGCGCCTGTTCCGCTTTATAATTCATTTGAAGAT
>CAZCJN010000013.1:21161-25014 GCA_964498865.1 uncultured Bacteroidia bacterium | reverse complement strand
AAATTAGTTGCCATTACCTGTACAGCCGATGCGGTTATTCCAACATGGGCATATATGCTGATAGCCACTGTGCTTCAATCCTATGCAAAGAAATTTGTTTTTGGAGATTTAAAGACGTTAGAAACAGTTTTGTTTCAGGAATCACTTTCTAAAATGAACCCTGAAGAATTTAGAGATAAAAAAATTATCATACGCGGTTGCAGTAACCTCCCGGTGCCGGAATCGGCTTATGTAGAGCTTACTCGAATATTAGTACCCTTTGCTAAAAGCATTATGTATGGAGAAGCCTGTTCTACTGTGCCCCTGATGAAGAAAATGTGATTTTTTCGGGATACTTCCTATTAAAAACACATTAAAATATGAGATGCATGTCTCGTTTAAAGATGTCCTTATAATAGCTGTTAAATTTTTTAATTATTTCTCCTCTAAAGGGTGTTCTTTAAATGGAACACCCTTTTTATATGTTGTAGCTTTATCTAAAAAATGTTTCTCTCTTCATTCCCAACCATTCTAAAGCCGCCTTATTTAATAAATCTTCTTTAATGACATTATTCAAATTCATGCTATGAATAAGCTCTGCCGGCGTAGTTTCGCCTAATGGGAAAGGATAGTCAGTACCTAATGCTATTCGGTTGGATCCAAAAATTTTTATCAAATGGTTTAACATATCGGCATCGTGCGTAAGAGAATCCACCCAGAATTTTCCCAGGTAATTTTTCGGGTTCACATTATTATCAACGGCAACTAAATCCGGGCGTGCTAAAAACCCTTGCTCAATTCTCCCTATTGTTGCAGGAAAGCTCCCGCCACCATGTGCAAAGGCTACGCGTAATTTTGGTAAGCGCTCAAATATTCCTCCAAAGATCATAGAACAAATAGCCAACGAACTTTCTGCCGGCATGCCGACTAACCACGGGAGCCAATATTTTTTCATCTTATCCTGCGCCATCATATCCCATGGATGTACAAATACTGCCATATTCATCTCTTCACATGCTTGAAAAACAGGAAAAATATTTTCATCGTTCAGATTCCATTCGTTTACATGCGAACCTATTTGGATACCTGCCAAGCCTATTTTTTTACAACGCCCCAGTTCTTTTATGGCAAGCCGTGGTGCTTGCATAGGAACAGTTCCTAAACCAATAAAACGTTTTGGATAACGTTGCACAATTTCTGCTAGGTGATCATTTAAAAATTTTGAAACCTCCAAACAGTCTTCCGACTTTGCCCAATAAGAGAACATCACCGGAATAGTAGAAAGTACCTGAACATCTACGTGATGATGGTCACATTCTTTTATTCTCTTTTCTGCACTCCAGCAATTGTCTTCTATCTCCCGAAAAAATTTCCCATCAACCATCATTTTAGCGCAGCAAGACTTATGATGATCAAGAGAAATAAATCCTCCATAGCCGAATTTCTTTTTAAAGTCAGGTAGATTTTCAGGGATAATATGTGTATGTATGTCTATGGTAAACATGACTTTGTTTTTACTAATTTTCAAACGTTCTGTTTTTCTCAAAGTAGAGAACAATAGCTTGTTTTATTAATCGTTCTTGCTCCATAGGTTTTAATGAAGGAAGCTTTTCGGTGGATTTCCAATGGGGCCACCCATCTTCATCTTTACCTTGAAACTCATAGTAACCATATTCCTCCAATAATGTACATACAGCAATGTGCATCAACTCTAATTTTTCATTTTTCGAATACTTTTGCCTCATTTTGCCCAGCTCCTGTACGCCGATTAAAAATAAAATTCCTTTTAAATCCAGCTCATTACCGAACTGTTCGGAGAGCTGTTTAATGATTTTTTGTAACCCTATTTCTATTTCCGAATCCATCGGCAAATATAGTTTTTAAACACCGCTTGTTAAAAGTATAGTAGAAACAATAGCAGCTAAAACAGCTATAGAACTACTTTTACAATTATGAATTATATTGACATTATTATTGCCATTCCATTGTTATGGGGATTGTATAAAGGATTTACGAAAGGAATAATTTTAGAAGCGGCTACGCTTATTGCACTCGGGCTCGCTATTTGGGGCGCTGTTAAGTTTCATGATTTTGTAACGGTATGGATGCGTGAATCCCTTAACTGGACTTCCAAGTATATGCCTGTTATTTCCTTTGCTTTAATATTTATTGGAGTCTTAGTATTGGTTTTTGCTATTGCTAAGCTCTTGGAAAAGATTATAAAAGCGGTTGCACTAGGGTTTTTAAATAAACTGGCAGGTGGAGTTTTTGGTATACTTAAATTCGGACTTATACTTAGTGTTATAATCTTTCTTTTAAACGCCATAGAAAAAAATTACTCTTTTATTCCCCCTGACGTAAAAAATAAATCTGTACTCTATGAGCCTGTAGGTAAAATTGCACCTCTTATTATTCCGGGATTAAAAGATAGTAAGCTCAATAAAACATCTCTCAAGCAGTCTATTCAAGAAGCCATAGGCCAGTAGAAATTATTTTTCTATAGCGTCAACTCCCGGAAGGGTACCTCTTTCTATGTACTCTAAAAGAGCACCTCCGCCTGTGGAAACGTAACTTACATTATCTGCAAGATGATATTTATTTATAGCAGCCACGGAATCACCCCCTCCTATAAGTGTATAAGCGCCTACACCTGTTGCGGCAGCCACTGATTCAGCTATTTTTTTAGTACCATGCTCAAAGCTGCTCATCTCGAATACTCCCATGGGGCCATTCCATAAAATCGTTTTAGATTTTGCAATTACATCGGCATATATTTTTTCTGTTTTGGTACCAATGTCTAAACCCATCCATCCATCAGGAATATTATTAATATCCACCGTTTGTTTTTTGGCATCGTTGGAAAAGGCATCTCCTACAACTGTATCTACAGGAATGTAAATGTTTACACCCTTTGCTTTTGCATCTCGCATTATTTTGAGCGCTATATCCATTTTATCTTCTTCCACTAATGAACTTCCTACTTTTCCACCCATAGCCTTAGCGAACGTGTAGGCCATGCCTCCGCCAATGATCAGGTTATTTATTTTATCGAGAAGGTTTTCAATGATCAATATTTTTCCGGAAACCTTTGCTCCGCCCATGATGGCAGTTAAAGGCCTGTCTGCACTGTTTAATACTTTGTTGATACTGGCGAGTTCACCTGCCATTACATAACCAAACATCTTATTTTCGGGGAAGAATTTAGCAATGATGGTAGTAGAAGCATGTGCACGATGGGCTGTACCAAAGGCGTCGTTCACATATACATCTCCCAATAAAGAAAGCTCTTTGGCGAATGATTCTGTGCCGGCAGATTCTTGTTTATAAAATCGAAGATTTTCGAGTAATAAAACCTCACCCGGTTGTAAATTATCCGCTATTTTTTTTGTCTCTGCTCCCATGCAATCCGTCGCAAATTTTATGTTTTTATTAAGCAGCTTGCCCAAGTGATTTACGATATGTTTTAGGGAATATTTTTCTTCGGGCTTATCTTTTGGTCTGCCTAAATGCGACATAAGCACTACACTGCCCCCATCTTTAAGTATTTTATTGATGGTGGGGAGGGCTGCTCTAATTCGAGTGTCATCCGTTATACTAAAATGTTCATCTAAGGGTACGTTAAAATCAACACGAATGAGTGCACGTTTGTTTTTGAAATTAAAATTATCTATTGTTTTCATAGTTAATAAATCAAAAAATAATTATTGGTGGATTGAGTGAAACTACTGTACAAAAATAACAGAATCGCGCGAATAACCCTATTCCTTTATAGGCTCTAATTTAACAGATGAAGGTGTAGATACTCCTCAAGTCCTTATCTTTGACAGATGCTTTTTAGGAATATTATAGGACAAGAAAAAGTTAAAGAACGATT
>CAZCJN010000013.1:15467-21061 GCA_964498865.1 uncultured Bacteroidia bacterium | reverse complement strand
GCAGAAAACAAACAACCTGTCATTGGGGTAGAGGAGAGTGCAGAGATACTTCGTAAGTTACAACTCACAACGTATGAAGGAGAATTTAAAGTAATGATCATTTGGCTTCCTGAGAAAATGAATATTCAGGCGGCAAATAAATTATTAAAGATTTTAGAAGAACCTCCCGATAAAACTATTTTCATTCTTGTTTCTGAAAATGAAGAAGCTTTATTAAGAACCATCGTGTCCAGGACCCAGCTTATAAAAATTAATCGAATCTCAGATGAAGAAATAAAAAATGCATTGATTGATTTTAAAAATCTTGCACCCGAGAATGCTGCACGTATTGCTTATCTTTCCGATGGTAATTATAATGCTGCATTAAGACTTTTATCCGAGAATCAGGAAGAAAAATTTTATTTGAATTATTTTAGAGAGTGGATGCGTATGTGTTTTAAGGTAGATATTGTTGCAGTAATGTCATGGGTAGAAGAGATGGCGACTTCAAAAACAGGAAGAGAGAAACAAAAGGAATTTTTATCGTATGGTATGAATATTTTAAGAGAGAGCCTCATGCATTTATATGGAGATAAAAGTTTAATAAGAGTAGGAGGAGATGAATTGGAATTTGTACAAAAACTTTCGGCTCGTTTAGATGGCAATAGTTGTAAAAAACTATTTGATGAATTTAATGAAGCTATTCTACACATAGAAAGAAACGGGAGTGGTAAAATAATCTTTACGGATTTGTCTTTAAAATGCATTCGTATTGTTAGACAAACGCAAACAGCATGAATAAACAAAAAATAGTTATTGGTATTACAGGAGCCAGTGGTTCGGTTTATGCTAAAGTTTTATTGGATAAGCTACAGCAAATGCAATCACAAGTCGAAGAAATAGGAGTTGTAATGAGTGACAATGCCAAGCAAGTATGGGAGCAGGAACTTAATTCTATTCCTTTCCCTAAAGGGGGGACTATGAACGGTATTAAAATGCAATTCTATTCCAAAACTGACTTTAACGCATCTTTTGCATCAGGCTCCTCAGATTTTAGGACGATGATTATCTGTCCTTGTTCAATGGGAACCTTGGCAAGAATAGCAACAGGCGTTTCAAATGACCTAATCACCCGGGCCGCTGATGTAATGTTGAAAGAAAGAAGAAGATTAATATTAATTCCGAGAGATACTCCCTTAAGTTTGATTCATATTAACAATATGAAAACCGTTACGGAAGCTGGCGGGATTATATGCCCTGCGTCTCCCTCTTTTTACAGCAAGCCGAAAGATTTTAATGAACTTGCTGCTACAGTAATAGACCGTGTTTTGGATCTATGCGGATTAGATTTAAAAATGTATAGGTGGGGAACCTCTTCTTAAGTCTGTTCCATTAGGAGAAAGTTAAGAGAACAAATAAATATCAGGCACTCTTAAATTGTGTTAAGAACCGCACATCATTTTCATAAAACAAGCGTATGTCATTGATCTGATATTTGAGCATAGCTATTCTCTCTATGCCCATTCCAAACGCAAAGCCCGTATATTTTTTGTTGTCTATTTTACAGTTCTCCAAAACTTTTGGGTTTACCATGCCGCAACCCAAAATTTCTACCCAGCCGCTTCCTTTGCAGATAGAACATCCCTTACTATTGCAAATGAAACAGGTGACATCTACTTCCATACTTGGTTCAGTGAAAGGGAAATAAGATGGTCGCATGCGTATGTTTGTATTTGCACCGAACATCTCTTGAGCAAAGTATAAGAGAGTTTGTTTTAAATCTGCAAATGAAACATTCTCATCAACATAAAGTCCTTCTACCTGGTGAAAGAAACAATGTGCACGTGCTGATATATTTTCTTTTCTGTAAACTCTCCCTGGAAATATACTTCTTATAGGAGGCTTACTATTCTCCATTACTCGTATTTGTACCGATGAAGCATGGGTGCGCAATACATGTGAACTGCGATTGCTTTCTTCTGCTTTAATGAAAAAAGTATCTTGCATATCTCTGGCAGGATGATCTTCGTGCATGTTTAATGCGGAGAAGTTATGCCAGTCGTCTTCCGTTTCCCGGCCTTCTTTTACTGTAAATCCAATCTTTGAAAATATTTCTACAATTTGCCCCCGTACAATAGATATTGGGTGACGGGAACCAAAGACAATGGGTTCTGATGGTTTTGTTAAATCAACACCACTGTATGTATTGTCCCCCGTATCTTCTAATTTTTCTTTGTACTGATTAAATTTATCCTGGATCTTGTTCTTTAATTCATTCAAATTTTTTCCTACCTCTTTTCTTTCTTCGTTTGCAATATTTTTAAAATCATCAAACAGCGCTGTAAGCGCCCCTTTTTTAGCAAGGTATTTTAAACGAAAATCTTCGAGATGTTCTTTGGTTTTTATTTCAACCTTTTCTATCTCTACAAGCAGATGATCTATTTTCTCTTTCATATAAAAAAAATGAATACAAGCGAAAGTACAAATTGTAAAGAATGTTTATTTCAAAATGCTGATTTTCATAACAACATTTGTAAGTGGCCTGTCGAAACGGTTCTTGGGAGTAGAAGCTATTTTATCAATTACATCCATTCCCTCAATTACCTCTCCAAAAACAGTATAGCTTCCGTCTAAATGCGGAGTACCTCCTATAGTTGTGTATGCTTTGCGTTGTTCATCTGAAAATTTATAGGGAGTGAGGGTAGATGCTTCGGTTGCTGAAAGCTGGTCTATTTTATTTTTTATTGCTACTACACTGTCCATGATTCCCATCTGCTGAAATTGGTTGAATTTATCAAACAATATTTTGTTTTCAGGTCTTTTGACCATGTTATTATATGCCTTCATTCCTATTATTCTCTTTTCCATCAGAGAAAGCAGGCTATCTGTAAATATTTTACCTTGAACTATATAGAATTGACACCCGGATGAAGCTTGTTCCGGATTCACATCATCTCCATTACGGGCTGCAGCTAATGCTCCTCGTTTATGAAAAAGTTTTTGATTGAATTCTGCAGGTATTGTGTATCCTATATCCCCCTCACCCAATATTTTATCAGGCAATGCATTTTTTGAAGTGGGATCTCCTCCTTGTATCATAAATGTATTTATAACCCTATGAAAAAGTAAAGAGTCGTAAAAGTGCGATTCTACTAACTTAATAAAGTTGTCGCGGTGTTTGGGGGTTTCGTTGTATAATTTCAGTTGGATATTTCCCAAACTTGTTTCGACAAGTACAATGCGTGCGGAATCTTGGGCATGACTTATTCCTAATAATAAAAGAATAAAAATTAAAAAACTAAGTGTATTTTTCATAGGTGCAGAGTATGCTGCTAAACTACGTAAAAACTATGCTTATCGGATAACTAACAGTTTTTTGTTCAAGGTAATTTCCCCTATTGATAAAGAAATAAAATAAATCCCATTTTCTAATGTACTCACATCAAAAGTAAAGGATTGATTACCTAGCGGCATTTGCATAGGAGTATGCTTGTAAGCGACCCTTCCGGAGGTATCGTAAATAGTAAAATTTACTGTTCTGTTTAACTTAACAGGAAATGAAATAGTAGTTATGGTGTTAGCTGGATTAGGGTAAACAGCTAATTCTTCCGAGTCATATTCATTAAACCCCTGATCATCAGTAGTAATTAGATTGCCAAGTGGGTGTGGATAAGTGTAGGGTTTATAGCCAGGCTTGGATGTTAAATGATAATCTCTTCCATCTACAAAAAGCTTTGGAAGATAATTATAAAAATTGCTAGAACTTATAGTGCCGGGCCACGGAGTAAAAGTATTATTATAACAAAACAAATCACCGTTTCCACTAATTGAATCTATTCCTTTATGATTAACTCCTAATTGCACTGCACTTAAGTAACCGGGTTGACTTCTTAACGGGTAAACGAGTTTACTTTCGTCCAACCCGCCTGTAGAAATACCTACCGCAAACCTGAATCCCACTATTTTATTATTATAAACAATTGCATCACCGGCTCTCATTTTTATGGCATTCTCGGTTAGCTTAGTGGCAGGCTGACCGCTCACTACTGGAGATCCATCAGAATTTAAAGTATTAATAATTTCATTATGATAAACTTCAACAGCACGGGTTCCGAAATAATTTTCTGTTCCTAATTGTGTGCCCCCTAGAGTATTATGTGTATCAATAGTATGCTCGAGTATATTATTAGTGAATTTATTATATCTCGCAACATAGAGAGCACTCCCGCCCGAAGCAATCGCATGGCGGTGTAATGTAAAAGTATTGTCTTCAATAAAAATAAAATTCTTAGTTCCCAATTTTGGATTTTTTACCCATTGCTTGTTCTCTCCATAAACTACCACTCCATAACCAAATCCTGAACCATCTGCACCCTTGTGATTATGGTAAAATTCATTTTTAAATATTAATCCACTCGCAAGAGTATCTCTATGAAATATTTCTATAGCGCCATTACCGAAATATTCAAACCTACATTGACTAACTACAAAATCAATACAATTAATAAATTTTATTCCTACGTCAATTGCTAAAGATCCACCGTCGCCTGCAACTACACTTGGATATTTGCTTCTGAAAGTAATTCCTGTAACTTTTATCTTACTGCTGGTATTTTTATTAATATTAAATTTTATAATACCATCCCATGCAGCGTCATTAGTTAGAGTATTATCAGAAACCGATTTATCTCTATATAATATAGTTTTACCTATTCCTGCACCTCTGAAAGAAATGAATTTAGTAACAACGATGCTTTTGCTTACTATAAATGTTCCTGCCGGTAATACAATAATGTCTCCATTGACTGCGTTGGTAAGAACAGCAGTAATGGCAGGTTGAATATCAACATTATTACCTGGGTTTTGAATAGTAATAACATTGGCGTTTAGGGAATAGAGAGAGAAAAGATTGAATGTGAAAATTAAAAACCCCCTTCTTAAAAAGCTCTTCATATATTATAATAGCAGTTTTATATACAGTTCGGTAAAAGGTTCAAAGATAGATAATACATATCTAGTTTCAAAATACTTTATTTATTTTACAACTTATCCCAAGTGGGTTTTTTATTTAAATCCACACGAATGCGATAACCCAATTAAATATTTTAATTAATTTTTTAGAAAAGCTAAATAACGAGGTCTGTAATTAACAGGAAATTTTATTTACTCTTGCTTCATGTCTCCCTCCTTCAAATGAAGTTGTGAAAAAAATATCAATGCATTTTTTTGCCTCATTCTCATTAATGAAACGAGCAGGTAGTGTAAGGATATTAGCATTGTTATGCTGTCGAGCCAGTTTAGCGATTTCTGAATTCCAACAAAGAGCCGCTCGTATACCACTGTGTTTATTGGCAGCCATGTTGATGCCGTTACCGCTACCGCACATAAGCAGACCAAAGTCTACATTTTTATTTTCTACTGCAAATGCAACCGGATGAGCAAAGTCGGGATAATCCGCGCTTTGTTCAGAATGGGCCCCGAAGTCTTTTACTTCATATCCTTTTTCAATCAGATAGAGTTTTAATTTTTCTTTTAAAGAGAATCCTGCATGATCTGACCCAATGGCTATTTTCATCTGTAAATTTATTAAGCCCTCTCTTTTTGGAGAGGGCTTT
>CAZCJN010000013.1:0-15367 GCA_964498865.1 uncultured Bacteroidia bacterium | reverse complement strand
TAATCGTATAAGCGAGGGCAGAATGAACATACAACAAACGTTGCTGTTTCAAAGGTTTGATGAATAGGCGGCGGTAAATGAACGCGTCCTGTTATAGGCTCAAAATTATGAATGCTGAATCCAAAAGGGAAATTGTAGCCATCCCAACCAATTACGTCAAAAGGGTGCGTAGCATATACTACTTCATGCAGCATATTTTCTTTTTTGATTTTTACAATAAAATCTCCTTTTTCATCATAGGTTTCAATTTGTTCAGGTAATTTAAAATCTCTCTCACAAAAAGGAGAATGTTCTAATAATTGACCTGAGGAAGTTTTGTAACGTTTAGGAGTATAATAAGGGGCATGTGATTCTACATAAAATATGCGATTGTCTGCATTTTCAAATTCTAACTGGTAGATCATTCCTCTTGGAATTATTAGATAGTCGCCATATTCAAAAGGAATGTTGCCCATGAATGTGCGTAAAGTACCTTTCCCTTTATGAATAAAAAGTAGTTCATCTGCATCTGCATTTTTATAAAAATATTTTTTCATCGATTCGCGCGGTGCAGCTAATCCTATAACGCAATCGTTATTTACAAGCACAGCCTTTCTGCTATCTAAAAAATCATTTTCCGGTTTTATTTGAAAGCCTTTTAGTAAAAGTGCTTTAATGTTTTTATCAATAGCAATTTTGGGCGCTACATTAGTTGATCTTAAAATTTCTTTTACCTGGGTAGGTCTATGAACATGATACAATAAAGAAGAATGACCACTAAATCCTTCTGTGCCGAAAAGTTGCTCATAATAAAACCCCCCTTTAGGTTTTTCGAATTGAACGTGTCTTTTTTGAGGAAATTTTCCGAGTTTATGATAAATAGGCATGATGTTAAATTTTTGGATGAGTGTTAAGGATTGAATTGCAATAACTCAATCGTACTCATTCCGGATTGCGCTTGGCAATACGTTTTATATCTATTATAAAGAAATGTGAGCTAAGCAATTTCATTCAAGACAAATGTAAAAAATAACCCATATTTCTAATGCTAAATCAAGCAGTTTCTACCCAATCACCGTTATTTTTTATCAGCGTGATGAGCTCATCTACCGCAGTGTCGCTGGGAATGTTTCTTTTTACTACTTCTTTTCCTTTATATAATGTAATTTTTCCAATACCTGTTCCCACATATCCATAATCGGCATCTGCCATTTCACCGGGTCCATTTACAATGCAACCCATTATTCCTATTTTAACTCCTTTAAGATGAGATGTACGGGATCGTATTTTAGCAGTGGTTTCTTGCAAATCAAAAAGTGTTCTGCCACAAGAAGGACAAGAAATGTATTCTGTTTTTGAAATTCTTGTCCTGGTTGCCTGTAAGATTCCAAAGGCAGTAGAGTTTACAACTTGTTGGGGTACACAGTTATTTTGATGTATCCAAACTCCGTCCCCAAACCCATCTAGAAGTAGCCCTCCTAGATCAGTTGATGAATAAAGTTGAAACGTATCAATGGATAGATCTCTATAATTTCTTTTTATAATCACCGGTATTTTTGAATTCAATGATAGCAATTGAAAAAACATTCTTCGCTGTGCAGGCATAGCGTGCTCATTGGTAGTATCGAAGATTAGTACAACAGTTGGGTCAAGGTCATGTATTTTGAATTCCGGATGAAATAAAGTTGAGCTATCTATAACAACAAAATTAAGTTTAGATGATTTTACCTCAGCATGAAAATATTCATTACCACAAAAGAGAGGATAAGCATGGGTTTTATTTTTGAGAGATGCAAAAGCTTGAGAGTTATAAATTAAACCAAGCGTCCCCGGTATTTCAAAATCTATACTTTTATCTCCAATATAAATATAATCACAGGCTTGATCGGCTATGTTCCATTTATCGAGAGGAACAGAGTAATTATAACCTACAGCAAATAATTGAGCAGGTGTAATTTTGGCTTTTTCATTTAAATTAGAAAAATCGGCAACTACTCGTGGTACATTGTGTGCACCAATGTTTAAAACAGATTTTGTTTCTCGCCTTTTATACTCAAAGGGCGTATAATCAAGAGCCGTTATATTTTCAATAGCTTGAATTTCTCTATAATTTTTTCTTGTAGAATATCTTTCCACAAGATTTTTAGCAACTGGAATTTCAAACTCAGGGTCTTCTGTAAGTGAGACACGGATGGTATCCCCTAATCCGTCTTCTAAAAGAGTACCTATTCCAACTGCTGATTTTATCCTGCCATCTTCTCCATCGCCTGCCTCTGTAACTCCTAAATGTAAAGGGTAATTTCTGTCGGATTCCAACATTTTATTCACCAGTAAACGATAAGCTTGCACCATTACTTGTGTATTGCTGGCCTTCATAGAGAGTACTATATCGAAATATTTTTCCTCTTCACAGATTCTTAAAAATTCAAGTGCACTTTCCACCATTCCCAGCGGGGTATCGCCATATCGGCTGAGGATTCTATCTGAAAGTGAGCCATGATTTGTTCCAATACGCATGGCAGTTCCATGTTCTTTGCAAATTTTTATTAATGGCACAAATCGCTCATGAATCCTCTCTAATTCTTCCTCATAGCTTTTATCGGTGTAATCAATATGCTCAAATTTTTTCTTATCGGCATAATTACCCGGATTCACCCTTACTTTTTCTACTATGCGAGCTGCAAGCTCAGCTGCATTGGGGGTAAAATGAATATCGGCACAGATAGGAGTTGTATAACCACGTTTATACAATTCTTTTTTTATAGTTTCCAAATTCCTTGCTTCATTGATGCTAGGTGCGGTAATGCGGACTAATTCACATCCGGCATCAATCATTCTTATGCTTTGTTCAACTGTTTTTTGGGTATCCATGGTATCTGTGGTTGTCATGGATTGCACCCGGATTGGATTATTTCCGCCAATAATCAGGTTGCCAACTTTTACTTCACGTGTTTTAAAACGAATGTATTTTGTAAGAGAAGGGCAATATAACATTGTTGTTTATATATGGAATTGGTAAAGATAAAGTATATATACTGATACGATTTATCAAAATTGGTAGTTTTCTTTAGAGTAATTTTCCCATTCAGTAAATAAGTAATTTTTATATCTTACACAGGTACATAGTTGCATTTAATAATCCTTTATACTTGTATATATATTCGATCTTTTAATTATAGTTACCAATAAATAGTATATGATAAAACCAGCATTTAAAAACTTAATTATAATCACTAGTTTGTTTTTTGCAACGGAAAGCTATTCCCAGCTTGAAGTTACAATTACGCCGTACCACATTTCATGTTTTGGATTGAACAACGGTGTTGCAACAGCTTATATAGCAATGAATGGAACGCCCCCTTATTCTTACTTATGGACGCCATCCGGTCAAACCACCTCTGCTATTTCAGCGTTATCTGCTGGTAACTATTCTGTAACAGTCACGGATGCACTTGGCGCCACAGCAGCAGCACAAACATGGATATATGAACCATATGCATTGGGTTCAACAATAACACAGGTTGGATATTGTACTCCCAACACAGGGAGTGCAGAGGTAAAAATTTACGGAGGCACTCCTTCCTATACCTATCAATGGAGTGATGGACAAACTACCAGGACAGCAACAGGTTTAAATGGAGGCAATTATACTATTACTGTAACTGATAATAATTCGTGCACAGCTACAAATTCAATAACCATAACTTCATTTGATACTAACGTGTATGTTTCCGCTGGTCAAACAATATGCCCCCAATCGTATGCATTGCCGATTATTGCTTCTGGAGGCAATTCGTATTTATGGAGTTCTGGCGAAACAACAACCCAAATACAAATTGCACCTACGGTTACTACTACATATTCTGTTACGGTTTCAAATGGCGCATGTTCTACGGTTCTAACCTCTACTGTTGATGTAGTGGACCCGCCCTTAGCTAATTTCAAGTCCAATAACGTATGTCTTTGGCAGAATGCAACGCAGTTTATCAATTTATCTACTTCGGTGTTACCATTTGATAGTTGGTATTGGGGTTTTGGAGATGGAGCATATGTTCATGGAATACAAAACCCAACCCATACTTATACAGCTTCCGGCACTTATACTGCCTCGCTTACCGTAACTAATAATATTGGATGTATAGATACCCTTGAGCAATTGGTATATGTTTTTCCTTTACCTGTAGCAGATTTTACGAGCGATCATCTTTGTTATGATGATACAACCCAACTTGCAGATAATTCAACCCTATTAACAGGAAATATAGTCCAGTGGAGTTGGAACTTCGGAGATCCGACTACAGGCGGTATGTCAAACACTTCAAATCTTCAGAACCCCACTCATAAATTCTCCTCTAGGGATACATTTAATGTAGTTCTTACAGTAATCTCTGATAGTGGCTGCCAAAATACCGTTATTAAACCATTATTAATAACGGGTCCAAATATCGGAGTAGCTATGAAAAAAGACAGTATTAATCCTTTGCTATGGTACATGCACACTACAACAACTGGTACGGGTCCGTTTTCTTATTTATGGGATTTTGGAGATGGAAACACCTCTCCTCAGCCCACTCCATCCTACACATATGCTGTTGCCGGTCATTACGCTATTTGTTTAACAGTAACAGATGCTAATGGTTGCAGTAGTACTACTTGCGATTCTACCTATAAGATGGGCTCATTGGGGATAATTAAATACTTAGTAGTTACAAATCCAACAACAAATATTGAGGAAGAAAATTTTATACTTGTAATCTCTGTTTCTCCTAACCCAGCAAATGAAATTTTGTCAATTTCATCGAATCAGCCAATACAAGGCGAAATTATAATTACAGATATTATGGGAAGGAAGGTATTTGCAGAAATGATTAAAGACAAAATAAGTAATATTAATACTTCAAATTTTCCGAGGGGCTATTACTACCTTTCAATTGTTACTGCCGACCATGTATATTATAATAAGATAATGATTTCTAGGTGATACTCTCAATAGGATTGTTTTCTGCTTTTCATATAGGCATCGGCACAGACAACTGCAAGGATTACGGCAGCGCCTATGTAAAATGTTAGAGACATTTCTTCACTGTTTCCAAAAATAAAATAAGCAAATAAAATTCCGTAAATGGTTTCGAGGTTTAATGTAAGAGACAGGGTGTATGGACTAACATTTTTTAATATAACTATGCCGATGATAAAAGGAATGATTGTACAAAATACAATGAACAATAACAGATATATCCAGTCATGAAGACTTACATTGAAAAGAGTAGCTGTTTGTGGCTCCAATAACAGTACAAAAAAGGAAATAGAAGCAAGTGCTCCGACCATTTCATATGATGAAATTATTTCTGCATCAATGTTTTTTCGGCTCATAATGCTATTTACTACAGCCATCAGAGAGGATGTAAATGCAGCGCCAACTCCTAAAACGATTCCCCAAAAATATTTTGTTTCTAAATTGAAAATAAGTAATAAAGCCCCTATTACAATCGCTCCAAATAGTATTTCATAAAACAAAATTCGCCGCTTGTAGAAAAGAGGCTCTATAAAAGCGGTAAAAAGGGTGCCTGTTGAAAAACAAGCGAGGGTAACGGATACATTACTGACTTTTACAGCGCAGTAAAAACAAATCCAATGAAGACCTACCAGCAATCCAATAAGTAAGAGTTTTAAGATGTTTTCTTTGGAAATAAAAAATGATTTTTTTTTAAAAAAGGCATACCCCACTATCCCCACTAAAGCCATAATTACGCGTATCCAAATCATTTGCAGAGCAGGTAGGGTAATGATTTTTCCCAGTACAGCGGTCCATCCCCAGGCAAAAACTATAAAATGAAGAAGAAGAAAATCCCGCGTTTTGCTACTCACAATTTTTTGGCAAATCTACTATAAGTTTTTTCATGTTTGCCCGGTTTTCTCCGTACTTTTGTTTTAAATTTGCTATCATTTTCAACCTAATCCAATAAAATCCAATTATGTCCTCCACAACATTTGCTTCCCGTCACATTGGCCCCCGGGACAACGATGTACAAACCATGCTTCAAAAAATAGGAGCCGCTTCACTTGATGAGCTTATCGATCAAACCATTCCTTCTAACATCCGTCTTAAGAAGGCATTAAACCTACCAGATGGAATGAGTGAATTTGAATATTTAAAAGAACTTAAAATCACTGCATCAAGAAATAAAGTTTTTAGATCTTACATAGGACTTGGTTATAATAATTGTATTATTCCACCTGTTATTCAGCGTAATGTGCTTGAAAACCCCGGATGGTATACTGCTTATACTCCCTATCAGGCAGAGATAGCACAAGGCAGATTAGAAGCACTTTTGAATTTTCAAACAATGGTTATTGATTTAACCGGTCTTCCAATTGCGAATGCTTCACTTTTAGACGAAGCAACTGCCGCAGCAGAAGCCATGATTCTATTCTATAATTCCAGATCAAAAGAAAAAACACATGCGAATGTATTTTTCATTTCTTCAAAATGTTTTCCTCAAACCATTGATGTAGTAAAAACACGAGCCTTACCATTGGGCATAGAAATTCATGTAGGCGAAATAGAAAAAGTATCTTCTTTTGATACAATTTTTGGAACATTACTTCAATATCCTGATGTAAATGGAAACGTCGCGGACTATAAAATTTTTGTAGATAAGGCGCATGCTTCTCATTCTTTCGTAGCAGTAGCAACAGATTTATTGAGCTTAACTTTACTTACGCCTCCTGGAGAATGGGGTGCTGATGTAGTGCTTGGTAATTCACAACGTTTTGGGGTACCCATGGGATATGGTGGTCCGCATGCTGCCTTTTTTGCCACTAAGCCTGATTTTAAAAGATCTCTACCCGGTAGAATTATTGGAGTATCAGTAGACTCTTCAGGTAATTCTGCTTTAAGAATGGCTCTGCAGACAAGAGAGCAGCATATCCGAAGAGAAAAAGCTACTTCTAATATTTGTACAGCACAAGCATTGCTTGCTATCATGGCCAGCATGTATGGAGTATATCATGGTTCAAAAGGATTAAAATCTATTGCAGAGAAAATACACCATTTGACATGTCAGATAGCTGAGCAATTGGAAAAGCTCGGATTAAAAAATGAGAATAAAACTTTTTTCGACACAATTGCTATTCGCATAAATGATGGCACGCTGATCCAAAAAATAAAAACCGTTGCCGAAAACAAACAAGTTAATTTCAGATATTCTGAGGGATTAGTTTCTATAAGTATAGATGAAACTACTACAGGAAAAGATGCGAAAGAAGTGGTAGAAATATTTGCAGAAGCATTGGGCAAAAATATTTCGATTCCGTCACTTAATGGGGAAACGTCAAAAAGTGTGATCAAAGGCTCGCTATTCAACCGTCAATCAGAATATTTAGCACACCCCATTTTCAATACTTATCATTCTGAAACAGAAATGATGCGTTATATTAAACGTCTTGAAAATAAAGATTTGTCATTAACACATTCCATGATATCCTTAGGATCGTGTACAATGAAATTGAATGCAGCAGCAGAGCTATATCCTATCACATGGCCAGAGTTTGCAAATATTCATCCTTTTGTGCCTGTTGAACAAGCTGAAGGGTATAAAATTGTAATTAATGAGCTTGAAAAATTTCTTTGTGAAATAACAGGTTTTGCAGCAGTATCATTTCAGCCCAATAGTGGAGCACAAGGTGAGTATGCAGGCTTATTGGTGATTCAGGCATATCATCAAAATAAAGGAGACTCGCATAGAAATGTAGTGCTTATTCCTTCATCAGCCCACGGAACAAATCCTGCAAGTGCAGCTATGGCAGGTATGGAAATTGTAATTGTAAAATGCGATGAAAAAGGAAATGTGGATGTAAATGACTTGAAAGACAAAGCAGAAAAACATAAAGCAAATCTTTCCTGCTTAATGGTTACTTATCCTTCTACTCATGGAGTTTTTGAAGAACAAATTGTCGAGATCACAAAAATCATTCATGATAATGGCGGCCAAGTATATATGGATGGGGCTAATATGAATGCACAGGTTGGTCTTACTGCTCCGGCGGTCATTGGTGCCGATGTTTGTCACCTGAACCTACATAAAACCTTTGCCATTCCGCATGGTGGTGGTGGGCCGGGAATGGGACCAATAGGCGTAGCAAAACATCTTGCTCCATTTTTACCCTCTCATACCATAATCAACTATAAATCTGAAGTTTCAAATATAAAAACAGTTTCGGCAGTTTCTGCAGCTCCATTTGGAAGTGCTCTTATCTTATTGATATCTTATGGCTACATAAAGATGTTAGGTAAGCAAGGAGTTACAGATTCAACCCGTTTTGCAATCCTAAATGCAAACTATATGAAAGACGTACTTAAAACACATTATAAGATATTATATGTAGGTAAAAGTGGAAGAGTGGCTCATGAAATGATTTTAGATTGTAAAGAATTAAAACGTACGTCAGGCGTTGAAGTAGCAGATATTGCAAAACGTCTTATGGATTATGGTTTCCATGCTCCTACCGTTTCTTTTCCTGTTGCAGATACACTCATGGTAGAACCTACAGAAAGCGAATCTTTAGAAGAGCTAAATAAATTTTGTGAAGCTATGATTTCCATAAAAAAAGAAATAGAAGAAATTTCTATCGGTAGTGCCAATGCTTCAGATAATGTTTTGAAGAACTCGCCACATACCGCTAAAGTTTTAATTGCTGATGATTGGAAGCATTCGTATTCAAGGGAAAAGGCTGCATACCCCTTAAACTGGGTTAAGCAAAATAAATTTTGGCCTTCTGTAGGCAGGGTTGATAATGCACATGGCGATAGAAATTTAATTTGTGCATGCCCTCCAATTGAAAGTTATATTACGGAAGCGGTATAAGTGATTTATTACACAAGAATTATATATTTGTTGGTATATTTATAATTACCATAAAACATATTACATGAAAAAAATCTACTTATTAGTCATTATCTCATTACTTTTCTTAACGACCTCGAAATCGCAAAACAATAAAAAAATTAATTTACATAATTCCCATTCATTTACATGTAAGTCTTGTATAAATTCAAATTTAATTAGGGATACAAGTTCTATATGCAACATCGAACCTGATGATTCTCTTAGAGTTTATGGAATAGATGTTATTAACCCTATAGATTCAGGATGGGCAATTGGGCATAATGCATATCATGATATGGGATGGGCAGAGAAGTTTGTAGTTTCTGGAAGCGCTAACGTTATGGGTGGAATATACCTATTATATGAAAAATCAGGTAATGCAACCTCTAATGGCATTGCTACAGCTAAAGTATATGATACAGCCGGCATAGGTGGTAAACCCGGATTGGAATTGGGAGCTACCACTATTCCGTTCTCTTCAATGAAACTTGACGGAACCGATACATATTTTGCTTTTCCTTCCCCTATCCCGGTTACTAATTCATTTTTTATGTCTTTTGAGTTAGGCACATATACATTAACTGGTCCAGATACCATTGGTGTTATTACAACTAAATATGATGATCGTTCTACAACTAATCCCGACCAAAATTGTGCTATGTGGAACGATGGTAAATGGTATTTTGAACTTACTGAGAATTTTAAATTTAAAACAAATTACTGCCTTTGTACAGTCGTAGACATCCCTTTTGGAGTAGAAAACTATGTTACTAAAAATAATTTAAAACTTTACAGTACATATCCTAATCCGACTACGAATGAGGTTAGCATTATTTATTCTTTATCTAATGATAGTGGCGGACAAATTTTAATTGATGTTTTTGATTTAAATGGAGAAAAAGTCCTAAGCATAAAAAGAGATAATGTACATTCAGGCACATTCAAAGAAAAAATAAATACATCTTCACTTGCAACGGGGCGTTATTTTTATAAAATTCAGACTATTAATAGTACTATCGCTAGTACCTTTTTAGTAGTTAAATGATTTAGCATTAAAAAAGACCTGATGCATGTCAGGTCTTTTTGTTGGGATTAACCAAATATTAGCAAATTATATTTTTGCACACCTATTGTTTCATTATACAAATTTTTTGTGAAAAAATATTTTCTCCGGCTTTGAAAGAATACGAATATATGCCATTTGGTATGGTGGAAACATCTAATGTCAAAGAGTGCTTTCCTTCCATTTGTACACCTTCTTTGTGGGTATATACTTCCTTTCCTGAGATATCAAAAATTGATATAGCAATATTAGATTGTTGTGATAATTCATAACTAATATATAATGAATTTATTGCAGGGTTTGGGCTTGCCTGTAAATAGGAAACAGTACCGTTTTTTTCTATTAAATGTTCTTCCTGCGGTATATTTAAAAGTCGTTCATTAATGCTATTGTTAAGGGTAGGTTCTTGAGATTTATTTTCAGATTTTTGAACAGCAGAGAAACGATTCACAATCAAATCAGCCCGGAGATTATAGTCGCCATTACTATTTCTGTTCCATACCGTATAATAATTTGATGTTGTACAACTTGCGCAATTTCCTTGAGCATTTGAATTGGTATTTCCAAAAGTCATGGTATTACACGAGCCCGTTTTTACAGTAACACTTAATGAATTCCAGTTAGGAGAACCTGCTACATTGCAAGAAAAGGTAGCAGAATTCCCAGGAGTTATTACAGTTTGACAATATCCCCCCCCCCCTTAAGTATGCATGGGCCGCAACATACACCACTAGTTGTACAGGCGGTCCAATTTGTAACAGTATAAGTACAAGCAAATATTCCAGAGGTCGGAGAGGTATTATGAATGGTAAATGAAAATGATGCGAATGATGTTATTGACATCATTACTAAAAAAAGCATAAAAAGTTTTTTCATGTTGGGGCGTTTTAAAATTAGTTTTATAATAATTAGTATTTTCATGCATAAAAAATACGAACCAATGTAAGCATATCGATTAAAAATAAAAATTTGCACGGAATTAGTAAAAGACATATCTTAGCTTTCTGAAAATTTATAAAAAATCATTTTTTCTAAAAAACTTATCAACAAAATCCAATAGTAATTAACATAACTAACGCTATGAGAAAAATTCTACAGGTAGTTGGATTATCATTTATTGTAACTAGTTTATTTGCGCAACAAGATCCGCAATTCAGTCAGAATATGTTTTTAAGATTACCTGTTAATCCCGGGTATGCGGGAACGAGTGGAGCAATATGTGCTACTGCTGTTTATCGCAATCAATGGGTAGAATTTCCGGGACATCCTAAAACTATACTTTTTTCCATGGACGCACCTATACCGTCTTTACATGGTGGCGGTGGCCTTACAGTAGTTAATGACAAACTTGGTAATTTCAATTTTATATTAGCTCGTGCATCTTATTCATATCATATACCGGTTGGAGAGACTGGTTTGATTGGAATTGGACTAGAAGCTGGTTTATTACAAGCATCGGTACAAGATAAATGGCTTGCCCCTGATGGTACTGATGGTGCGGCTGATCCTGCAATACCTAACGATGCTATAAGAAAAGCAACTTATGATGTAGGATTTGGTGCATATTATAGAACACAACAATTATATGTAGGACTTTCCGCATCTCATCTTCCAGGTAAAGCGCAAAAATTAACAGGAACTGATTTTAACTACCAAGCGGCAAGACATTATTATGTACTAGCTGGTTATGATGTTATTTTATCGAGTGCACTTACTTTACGCCCCTCAGTACATGTAAAAAGTGATGCGGCTGTAACTACATTTGATGGAAATATTAACCTTTTATGGAATAATACAGTTTGGGGGGGAGTTTCTTATCGTTTAGCAGATGCTTTAGTGCCTCATATTGGATTTGCATGGCAAACAAATGCAAAATCTACATTAAAAATAGGATATTCTTATGATTTAGGTATATCTGATATGAAGTCTTATCATAAAAATACCCATGAAATTTTAGTAAATTACTGTATAAAATTTGTTCCTAAAGTAAAAAGTCAAAGTCATATAAATCCTAGGTTTTTAAAGTAACCTTTTTCTAAAAAGTATGTAAAAACACTTAATAAGATTAAGGTCTTAAGGAACGGGTGTCACTATTTTAAACCATGTGTATATAAGTTAAAATAATATTGCATCTTATCCGTTTGTTCTCAATAAGGAAAACGGTGCAAAAAAACAAACATTATGAAAAAGTTACTTTTCTTAGGATTAATAGCGTTAATGCTCGGCGCATGTAATGGCGGCGATCATGGCGAGCTTGTAGGCGTACAAGGTAGAGATCCCTGGTACGATTACGATCCGTATGGGACATTATATTGTCCTATGGGAAGTTACAACATGGGTCAAAGTGACCAAGACATGCCATATAATTTTACACAAAAAGCAAGAACTGTTTCTGTGCAAGCATTTTATATGGATCAAACAGAAATTTCTAATAATGAATACAGACAATTTGTATACTGGGTACGCGATTCAACCGCTCGTGAACTTTTAGGCGCATTAGATGAAGAAAAGTGGAAAAATAAATTAGACGAATTTGAGGTTGAAAGAGAAGCCGCTTACGAAGATAGAGGTTATAATTTAATTTGGGAAGAACGTTTGGATTATGCTAACAGAGATGAAGAAGTGCGCAATACATTAAATGAAATGTATTTGCCCGTGAAAGAACGTTATTATACTAAGAAACAATTTGATACTCGTAAATTAAACTATCTCTATTACCGAATTGATTTGAAAAAGGCAGCTAGAAAAGTAAATCGTTTTAGACAAAACAGTTCGCCGGATCCTAATGATGCTACAAGAAGTTTTGTTAATGGTGTAGGGCATTCTGTTGGAGAGGTAGATACAACAAAAGAAGGTTTAGGGTATTATTTAATTGACAATAAAGGAGCTAAACAAGATCGTAGTGTATTTATAATAAAAGATGTGATCAATGTATATCCCGATACACTAGCATGGGTACATGATTTTACTTATTCTTTTAATGAACCCATGACGAATAATTATTTTTGGCATCCTGCGTATGATAATTACCCTGTTGTTGGTGTAACTTGGAAACAATGTCGTGCTTTTTGTGTATGGCGCACCCAGTATCTTAATGGTTACTTTACCAGTATAGGGCGCACTATTGTGAATGACTTTAGACTGCCTACAGAATCTGAATGGGAATATGGAGCAAGGGGTGGATTAGATTTAAGTCCTTATCCTTGGGGAGGTCCTTATATCCGTAATGCACGTGGTTGCTTCTTAGGAAACTTTAAACCAATGAGAGGAAATTATATACCTGATGGTGGATTTCATACCGTAGATATTTGGTCTTATTCTCCGAATGAATGGGGATTCTATAATATGGCAGGAAATGCTGCGGAGTGGACAAGTAATGCATTTGAAGAAGCGGCTTATGATTTTGAACATGATCTCAACTCTGATTATACCTACGAACCAACTGAAGATGAAAAATATCAATCTGTCCGCCAAAGGAAAGTTATTCGTGGCGGCTCTTGGAAAGACGTGGGGTTCTATCTACAAACCAGCTCAAGGACATACGAATATCAAGATACTGCTAAATGTTATATCGGTTTTAGATGTGTAATGACCTACTTAGGACGTGCAAGGGGAGACGATCCTGCTGCCCAAGAAGGTGCGCGCCTTGGTGTTAGATAATAAACTAAGATATCATCCTGAAAAATAAATAACCCTAACTAACAAAAACAATTTTTTATGAGCAATTTCGAAGAATTCTTGGTATCCAAAAAATTTAAAAACTTTATGGCTAAGCTATACGGTATAGGTGCTGCGGTTGTAATTTTGGGAGCACTTTTTAAAATTATGCACTGGCCTGGTGCAAATGCCATGCTTATCGCAGGTATGGGTACTGAGGTATTGATATTCTTCGTTTCCGCATTTGAACCAGTTCATATGGATTTAGACTGGACCCTTGTATACCCTGAACTTGCAGGTATGCATGGTGAAGAAAGCCATTCTAAAAAAGAAGATAAAAAATCAATTACTGAGCAGCTTGACAATATGCTGGAAGAAGCTAAAATAGGTCCTGATCTTATCCAAAGCTTAGGAACCGGATTGAAAAATTTAAGCGATAACACTGCTAAAATGAATACACTTTCTGATGCAAGTGTTGCTACAAATGAGTTTACAGACAACATGAAAAATGCGTCTAAAAAAATTGGTAGTCTTGCAGATGCTTATGATAAAGCTTCTAGCTCTATAAGTGGTTCTATAACTGATCTTGAAAAAGCTTCGGGCAGAACTTCACAAGCGTTAGATTCAATAACTGCTTCTGTTGAAGATGCTAAAAGGTTTAAAGAACAGATAGCTACATTAACAGAAAATCTTGCTTCTTTAAATACTATTTATGGCAACATGTTAAGTGCCATGAAAAAATAATTGAACTAAAATAATTTTAACGAAATATAAAGGCATAAATATTTATGGCAGGTGGTAAATTAACTCCTCGGCAGAAGATGATTAACATGATGTATCTCGTGTTAACAGCATTACTTGCAATGAACGTTTCAAAAGAAATATTAAACTCTTTTGCAATCCTTAATAATGGTTTAGCTAAAACCAACGAAAGCTTTGCTGCGAAAAACGAAGTCACATACAATGCATTTGACATGGCGTTGTTGAATGATCCCGTTAAAGTAAGGCCCTATTATGACAAAGCAATAGCGGTTAAGAAAAGATCGAAAGAGATGTATGACTACATTGAAACATTAAAGATCGATGTTATTGAAAAGGTTGAGAAGAAAAAAGAAACAGTTATTGAAGGCCGTAACGGAGAAGATAGTACGGTTAATATAGCCTCCAACATATTGTATATGGAAGGCAAGGATAACTATAATGAACCCACTTTATATTTTATGGGAGAAGCTGACTTAGAAGCTAAACCCGGTTCAAAAGCTTTTGAGTTTAAAGAAAAAATCAAAAAGTATAAAGAAGATTTAATGACCTATATTGACCCTAAAGACAGAGCCGACATTCGTTTAGGATTGGATATTTCTAATATTTATTCATCACATGAAGGGAGAGAAATTACTTGGGAAAGCAATACATTTTACCATAATCCTTCTGTAGCGGTGATTGCACTTCTTACCAAATTACAAAGCGACGTTAAAAATGCTGAGGCAGATATTATCAACTCTTTATATAAAAGGATTGACGTTGCTTCATTTAAGTTTGACACATTGTCTTCACGTGTTGTTGCCAATTCTAACTATGTTCTTTTGGGCGATGAATATAGAGCGGAAGTTTTTATGGCTGCATTTAGTACAACCTCTAACCCTGCTATTTGGTTAGGGAAAGTGGATAGCGTAACAAATAAAATTGTAGGGCCAATTGATTCAACATCAGTAAAAGTTTCAAAAGGTATAGGTATTTATACCGTAGCACCATCTGCTGAAGGAACAGTACAATGGGGAGG
>CAZCJN010000012.1:23777-26560 GCA_964498865.1 uncultured Bacteroidia bacterium | reverse complement strand
TGGTTTAAAAATATTTCCTTGTGTTGTAATCAATAAATCAAAGATACTTTTTGAAAGCAAATCACAACTTTCTGAAAGCATATCAAGCATTCGGTCAAGTTGTAATCAATAAATCAAAGATACTTTTTGAAAGCAAATCACAACTGGAAATATCTTTGAGGGAAGTTCAGGACTGTTGTAATCAATAAATCAAAGATACTTTTTGAAAGCAAATCACAACACCATAATACTCCATTGGTTTACCCATGCAGTTGTAATCAATAAATCAAAGATACTTTTTGAAAGCAAATCACAACTAGTTATGTGGCATTAAAAAATCCGAGTCCGTTGTAATCAATAAATCAAAGATACTTTTTGAAAGCAAATCACAACGTGTAATTGGTGAAGGATTTGCAAAGTTTAGTTGTAATCAATAAATCAAAGATACTTTTTGAAAGCAAATCACAACCAGCTTTTAATGCTCGTTTTACTATGAATTGTTGTAATCAATAAATCAAAGATACTTTTTGAAAGCAAATCACAACAAAACTATCGCTCAAATTTTTTACTAACGGTTGTAATCAATAAATCAAAGATACTTTTTGAAAGCAAATCACAACCAACGACTCTCACACTTGCACACTTCAGTGTTGTAATCAATAAATCAAAGATACTTTTTGAAAGCAAATCACAACTAGATACAGCTACAATATCAGTAGTTAATGGTTGTAATCAATAAATCAAAGATACTTTTTGAAAGCAAATCACAACAAATAAGCAGTCACATAAAAACACTAAGGCGTTGTAATCAATAAATCAAAGATACTTTTTGAAAGCAAATCACAACACAGACCCGTAACGGCTGATGACACAAATGTTGTAATCAATAAATCAAAGATACTTTTTGAAAGCAAATCACAACCTATGTGATTTATCATAGATAACAGAACTAGTTGTAATCAATAAATCAAAGATACTTTTTGAAAGCAAATCACAACTGTACTAAATATGCACAAATGTACATACTAGTTGTAATCAATAAATCAAAGATACTTTTTGAAAGCAAATCACAACTAAATACAGTACAGCAACTATTATCACCATGTTGTAATCAATAAATCAAAGATACTTTTTGAAAGCAAATCACAACGGATAATAGATTTCTTAGCACGTTCCCGCCGTTGTAATCAATAAATCAAAGATACTTTTTGAAAGCAAATCACAACGGATTGGGGAGTTTTTCTGAAAGTTTAGAAAGTTGTAATCAATAAATCAAAGATACTTTTTGAAAGCAAATCACAACAGCTATTGGAACTATAAAAGAATACGAAGGTTGTAATCAATAAATCAAAGATACTTTTTGAAAGCAAATCACAACATTATTCTTCACTTGCTCTACAGCCATATTGTTGTAATCAATAAATCAAAGATACTTTTTGAAAGCAAATCACAACCCGTTTCCCTGTCTTTTATGTAGAATGAAGTTGTAATCAATAAATCAAAGATACTTTTTGAAAGCAAATCACAACAGTAACGAACAATATTATCACTCGCTCCGGTTGTAATCAATAAATCAAAGATACTTTTTGAAAGCAAATCACAACACAAGCTGGTAACACTCGTTAAGGACTCAGGTTGTAATCAATAAATCAAAGATACTTTTTGAAAGCAAATCACAACCTCCATGATGATTGTCAGCTAAAAGCAAAGTTGTAATCAATAAATCAAAGATACTTTTTGAAAGCAAATCACAACCTGCACGCCATTCTTAAATGATCTTAGTTTGTTGTAATCAATAAATCAAAGATACTTTTTGAAAGCAAATCACAACAGTAATTTACACTGTAGAAATTCATTATAGGTTGTAATCAATAAATCAAAGATACTTTTTGAAAGCAAATCACAACACCAGCCTGTTTTTAAAATTCTCACAAGCAGTTGTAATCAATAAATCAAAGATACTTTTTGAAAGCAAATCACAACTTCTCCGTTTGGTTGTTTTGAATCTGCAAGTTGTAATCAATAAATCAAAGATACTTTTTGAAAGCAAATCACAACGCTATAGTTCTTGCCATGTGTTTATGTTATGTTGTAATCAATAAATCAAAGATACTTTTTGAAAGCAAATCACAACATTTCTTCATTCATTAGCAAAGGGTGAGTTGTTGTAATCAATAAATCAAAGATACTTTTTGAAAGCAAATCACAACCCAGTGTGAATTGTTACGTCATTCATCTTTGTTGTAATCAATAAATCAAAGATACTTTTTGAAAGCAAATCACAACTGCAAGTAGCATATTAATATTTAAAAATTAGTTGTAATCAATAAATCAAAGATACTTTTTGAAAGCAAATCACAACTAAGTTTGAAAATTAAATTTTCAATTAATTGTTGTAATCAATAAATCAAAGATACTTTTTGAAAGCAAATCACAACGCCATTTGCTCAATAATCAAAAACATTTTTGTTGTAATCAATAAATCAAAGATACTTTTTGAAAGCAAATCACAACGTACATTCCGCCTGTTTTTCCAGCTTTAGGTTGTAATCAATAAATCAAAGATACTTTTTGAAAGCAAATCACAACAATAAGGAGACAAACGGTTATTTCTGCATTGTTGTAATCAATAAATCAAAGATACTTTTTGAAAGCAAATCACAACACTCAGATGTAACTTTTACAAAGGCTGATAGTTGTAATCAATAAATCAAAGACCTGCCCGCCGGGGCGGGTACTTTTTACTCATTCTTTTTTATTTTCTTATTTAGGTATTCGTGAATCGGTAGAACCGATTTGAAAGC
>CAZCJN010000012.1:0-23677 GCA_964498865.1 uncultured Bacteroidia bacterium | reverse complement strand
TTTTTATTTTCTTATTTAGGTATTCGTGAATCGGTAGAACCGATTTGAAAGCTTTTTGAAACCGAAGCAAAGCGTAGGTTCACGAATTCATTAATAAAAATAATAACAACAACATGAGTAAAGCAAATCACAACGGGAGTTAAAGCAAACTATTTGGATAAGATTTTCATTAAGCAGCGTGTTTATTAAATTGTTTAATCATTTTCAAATCCTTTCGCTTTTCATATCCTTCATTCTCAATATCAAAATCATCTTGTAAACCAAGCCAAAATTTAGCAGAGTTACCAAAATATTTTGAAAAGCGCAAAGCGGTATCGGCAGTAATCTTTCTATTTGATTTTATAATTGCAGATATTCTGGTCTGAGGAATACCTACATCTTTAGCTAAGCGATAGGCACTAATTCCAAGAGGAATTAAGAATTCTTCCTGCAAAATTTCGCCGGGGTGAATGTTTTTTAATTTTGACATAATGTGTGTTTTTAGTGATAATCAATAATTTCTACTTCTAAAGCATTCCCGTTAATCCATTTAAATATTATCCTCCATTGGTTGCTGATACGAATAGAGTGGTAATCTTTTAAATTGCCTTTTAATTTCTCAAGTCTGTTTGAAGGAGGAATTAAAAGGTCTGCAATATTTTGTGAGTTATTTAACATTCTAAGTTTTCTTCTGCCAATTTCTTGGAGTTCCAATGAATAGCCTTTAACTCTTTCTCCGTCCCATATCTTTTTAGTGATTTTATCTCCGAATGAAACAATCATATTTACTAACGTGCTATATTACTAACGTCAAAGATAAGTATTTCATTTAAATGAACAAATTCATTTTATTGAATCTCTACATTAACGTGTAATTACAAATCTCCTTTTAAATATACCGATTTGAAAGCCTTTTTTATAAGCCCTTTTTCTTTAATGAACCTTTCTGGGCCACCAAAAAGCGTAAAGTTTTAGAGAGTTGGTACTTTTTTGTAAAATCTTTAAATAAATTATTTTGTTTCATGGTATATTTGATTTAATGACGAATATACAAATTAACACTCCTACCACCAATGACCACTTACGCATTTACCATTACTTTTGACGATGGGGAATTTATTGTTCTTCAGGCAGCTCTTGATCTTTTAGAAAAACATTGTAAGGAACAATTAGCTCAAGACAACCGAATGCCCTATACAGCTTATTTAATAAGTATTAAGGGACTAAAAGAAAGGCTCTACTCGGATATGATTGAAACCAGCACAACCATTTTGGGCAGAAGAGATTAGGGCGCGTTTGCAGGTTACAAATTACCGGTTAATAGAGTTAAGCCGCTTGTAGCAATTGATAATGGTTTCCGGAATGTCCACCTGCTTCTCATAGCACAATTCAGCTCCTAACTCTTTATCCAATTAGCTCCCTATTTTCAAATCAGCTAATTATCAAATTGATCATTAAGTATTACGCCAACTGCGGCTTCTTGGAAAGAAAGGAATTTATGTTCCCTTCTACCCTGCTTAATACATTTGAAGAATCGGCTTTGTGGAATTTTTCTCCGGCTATGTTCTCGTAAAGTTCAATGTATCGGTCGGATATCTGCTTAATGATCTCATCGGTCATCTCAGGAACTTTTTGTCCGTCTTTGCCCTGGAAGCCATTGGCCATTAACCATTCGCGCACAAACTCTTTAGAAAGTTGTTTTTGCGCTTCTCCCTTTGCCTGTCTTTCGGCATAGCCCTGCTTATAGAAATAGCGGGATGAATCGGGAGTATGGATCTCGTCGATCAAAAATATTTTTCCGTTTGCTTTTCCAAATTCGTATTTGGTATCTACCAGGATCAAGCCCATTTTATCGGCCATTTCGCTTCCGCGCTTGAATAAGGCTTTGGTATATTTTTCAAGTTGCAGGTAATCGGCTTCGGCTACTATTCCATTTTTCAGGATGTCTTCTCTCGAAATATCTTCATCGTGCCCTACACTGGCTTTAGTGGTAGGGGTAATGATGGGTTCGGGGAACTTATCGTTCTCTTTCATTCCTTCGGGTAGTTTTACTCCGCAAAGCTCACGCACCCCGCTTTTATAGGTGCGCCAGGCGTGGCCGGACAGATAACCGCGTATCACCATCTCCACTTTAAATGGTTCGCATACTCTGCCTACTGTTACCATAGGGTCCGGAACATTTATCACCCAATTGGGAACAATATCTTCAGTTGCTTTCAAAAACTTTGCTGCTATTTGGTTGAGCACTTGTCCTTTGTACGGAATTCCTTTAGGAAGTACTACATCAAAAGCAGAAATACGGTCAGATACGATCATTACCAAAAGTTCGTCGTTGATGTTGTACACATCACGAACCTTTCCTTTATAAAAACTTTTTTGATTAGGAAATTTAAAGTTGGTGGCGGTTATTGCATTCATAATTGTGAATTTAAAATATGAAGATTTTAAGATGTTCGATGTAAGATTTTTGACTTACGATTTACAACCTGACGAATACTCATGCTACTACTTAATTTTTTCGTAGGCATCTATTACACTTTTCACCAATCGGTGACGTACTACATCGCTTCCATCTAAATGAATAAAATCAATTCCTTTAATGCCTCTCAAAATATTTTCTGCATTAGGCAGTCCCGAAGGGTGGTTTCTGGGCAGATCTATTTGGGTAATATCACCGGTGATGATAAATTTTGCCGATGCACCCAGCCTGGTCAAAAACATTTTCAGCTGCCCTTCCGTTGCATTCTGTGCTTCGTCCAGAATCACATAGGCATGATCGAGCGTACGGCCGCGCATGAAGGCAAGCGGTGCAATCTCCACGATACGATTCTCAATGAATGAAACCATTTTTTCAGGAGGGATCATATCATAAAGCGCATCGTAAAGCGGCTGCAAATAAGGATCTAATTTTTCTTTAAGATCTCCGGGTAAAAAACCAAGGCTCTCTCCTGCCTCCACAGCAGGGCGGCACAATACTATCTTTTTTACTTCTTTATTTTTTAAAGCACGCACGGCCATGGCCACGGCTGTATATGTTTTTCCTGTTCCGGCAGGGCCTACGGCAAAAACAACATCGTTCGTTTTAGCACTCTCCACCATTTTGCGTTGGTTGGCAGTACGGGCTTTTACCACAATGCCGTTATTACCAAACACAATCACATCATTCTGATCCGGGGAAGAAGCGGCTAATTTTTCTCCGTTGCCGTTCATCACTTCATCAATGATATCTTCCGTTAAACGGCCGTTATTGGAGAAATAATGCTGGAGCATGTGCATCCTTCTTTCAAAGGTGTCGAGCTCTTCCTGCTCCCCTAATACTTTTAAGGTGTCGCCACGGGCAACTATTTTTAGTTTTGGGAAATGTTTCTTTATAAGATAAAGATGTCTGTCGTTTATCCCGTAGAACTCTACAGGATTATTTGACTCTATTTTAATTAATAATTCGTTCAAGAAAATTTGTTTCGTTTATTGTTTTTATTTTTGCTAAGCTAAATTAACTAATTCTCTTTTTATTTTCTTTTAAGTTATCGACATATTAACAATGCCCATCATCACCCTCACTACAGATCTAGGAATACATGACCACTATGCGGGTGCACTCAAAGGAACGATTCTATCACAATATCCCGAAGCAGCTATTGTAGACATTACTCACCTGGCCCCACCTTTTAACATACACCATGCTGCTTATATTTTAAAGAATGCCTATTCTAATTTTCCTGCGGGAACTATTCATATAATTGGGGTGAATGCAGAATCATCTGCCCAGCAAAAACACCTGGCCATTTATAACGACGGGCATTATTTCATTGGTGCCGATAACGGTACGTTCTCCTTACTCTTCGAAAAAAAATCGGATAAGATCGTTGACCTGAGCAACATCAGGCAGGATACAGACCTGCTCACCTTTCCGGTTCGGGATATTTTTGTAAAGGCAGCTTGCCACATTGCCCGTGGGGGTCAGTTGGAGGTATTAGGCGCTGTACAGGAGGATTTTACTAAAGTAGACTTATTCAAGCCGGCTGTAAATCAAAATACCATACAGGCGGTTATCATCTATATTGATTCGTACGGAAACGTAGTATTAAACATCACCCGAAAGTTTTTTACTGAAACCGTAAGGGGCAGAAATTTTTCCATAGAGTTCCCTCCCGGGGAAGAAATAACCGCTATCTCCAAAACCTACAGCGATGTGCCTAAAGGAGAAATAGCTGCTATTTTTAACAGCGCAGGTTATTTGGAGATGTCGATGAACCAGGGAAAGATTGCTGAAATGTATGGTGCGGGCATTAATAACATCGTAACTATTAAAATTGAATAATAATTCAGCGCTTTCTACGTTGTGGTATGGTTCTTGCAAAAATTGAGCGTAATTAATATTTTTACATTCTTAACTCATCATACTATGAAAAGACTCATGATCCTGTCGCTGCTTTTGGTTGTATTCTCGTTCGGAAAAGTATTTTCCCAAACTGTTTACATTACACAAAACGGAATTAAGTATCATACAAAAGCTTGTAAAAATGTAGGTCCTACCGCTGAAAAGGTAACGCTTTACCAGGCGCAACAATATAACAAACGCCCCTGCTCGGAGTGCCACCCTCCCACCAAAGTAGTAGCTACAAAGAAAAAACCGGTGAAGAAAAAAGCGGCTCCTGCTAAAAAACCAGCTGCCAAACCTGCTACTACTAAAACGGCGGCTCCTGCTAAAAAGTAAATGACAGCACCAACCCTTTGTGTGCAGAAGATCATTCTGCTTGTACTTTCATTCACTTTATCCATTCAAGGCATTGCTCAAACCACCCATGATGGATTGGAATTCAGTAAAACGGAATTCAGCTTTCCTAAAACAGAAAATTGGATAAGCACGATAGACAGTATTGAGGTCAAAAATATTTCTTCCAAAAAAATATTCCTGCTAAAACAAAAATACCCCAGGGAATTCCAGGTAAGATTTCCGGCAAAGGCCATAGAGCCTGGTGAAACACAAATACTGGAAGTGGTTTATAAACCCACCGGTTCCGGAAAATTCAAACAGTCATTTGAGATTTATCAAAGCGCTTCCGCCACTCCCATCAGCATCACCTACAAGGGAGAAGTAGTAAGTTTTGATCCGTATGATGATGTAGCCTGCCCTTCCTTTACTAATACTAACAAGAATCCGCTGAATTTTTCCATGGAAGTGTTGGTTATGGATTCTATTACCAAAAAGCCTATACCTAACTCTCTTTTAGAAATATATAAAGGGGAATTTTATACACAGCGCAAAACTGATGAGGACGGGCGTTATATACAAAAAACAGGCATCTATTATTACAGTATATATGCCGAAAAAGAAGGATACAAAGGTCGGAACATTTCCGGCTTTGTTAATCCAAAACACTATAGGTTGGTGATTGCTTTACCACCTTTAAAAGACAAAACAGAACCACCCATAAAAGAAATTATCCCTGTTGCAAAAAAAGAAGTGGAGACGGCTAAACCTGCCATACCCGCTCCTCCGGTAATATCGAAACCTGTTTCAACCTCTACCCATAAAAATTTCCCGCCGGAGGAATACAAAAAAAATAACATCATTTTCCTGATAGATAAATCATCGAGCATGAATAAGCCCGATTGCATGCCTCTTTTGCAAACGACAATGAAAGAATTAGCCGGCATGACAAGAGGAGAAGACCGAATAACCATTATCACCTATGCCAATGATGCTAAAGTAGTTTTACCGGGAACCAATGGTAACGAACACGAAAAGATAAACGACGTTATTAACCAACTGCAATGCGGAGGAAGAACAGAAGGAGGAAAAGCCATACATACAGCCTACAAAAATGCAGAACAAAATTTTATTAAAGGCGGAGTGAACCAGATCATCATTGCAACCGACGGAGGATTTAACGGCATTTCGGAAGACGAAGCAGAACTTATGAAGCTGGTAGGCAACAAAGCTGAAGACGGCATCCTGCTTTCCGTATTGGCCTTCGGACAAAATCGTTATGGGAAAGCACATATTAACCGCCTCGCCAACCAGGGTAAGGGTTTTTATTTGTACATACAGAATGAAGAAGACGCCCGTCAAAAGCTTACCGAAGCCATTAAAAGTCAATCAAAGCAATAAAAAAAGTATCGAGTATCTGGGTGTAAGGTAGACACCTAACAATATAGGCATCCACCCACAAGTGTGTAGTCTATTTAAAAGCTCTTTCTTTCTTACTTTCGTACCATGAGATCAAATGCAAAAACGGTGAGCGAGTATATAAAAGGCTTACCCGAAGAAAGAAAAAAAGCCATTACTCTTTTACGAAAAACCATTCTTGATAATTTGCCAAAGGGTTTTAAAGAAGAGATGAGTTACGGCATGATAGGATATGTAGTCCCCCATTCCATCTACCCCGGCGGATACCATTGTACCCCTTCCTTACCCCTTCCGTTCATGGGCATTGCTTCTCAAAAAAAATTTATTGCCTTTTATCACATGGGCATTTATGCTGATAAAGACCTCTTCAAATGGTTCAAGGAGAATTATGCAAAGTATAGCGATAAAAAAGCAGACATGGGAAAAAGCTGCTTACGTTTTAAAAATCCCGATGCCATTCCGTATAAACTCATAGGGGAATTGGTCAAAAAAGTATCCGTAAAACAATGGATTGCGGTATATGAAAAAAAATTTAAGAAGTAACCCTGCTGTTATCGGTCTAATCTACCTGCCATGATCTCAACAAAAAGCAAAACACAATACGATAAAAAATACGAAGAAGAACTTGCCCGGCTTAATCCGGAACAGAGAAGAGCTGTAGAACATATTGATGGTCCGGTAATGGTCATTGCAGGCCCCGGAACGGGAAAAACACAGATCATTGCGGCAAGGATCGGCAACATACTTCGTTCCGATGCACAAGTAGCCCCTCATAATATTCTTTGCCTTACCTATACCGACCAGGGGACTGTGGCCATGCGAAACCGCCTGCAGCAATTCATTGGCCCTACTGCATTCAGAGTGAACATTTATACCTTCCACTCATTCTGCAATACCGTTATTCAAAACAACATGGAGCATTTCGAAAAAAGAGAAATGATGCCCATATCTGAATTGGAGAATAACCAATTATTCAAAGACCTGATCGACAGCCTCCCGCCTACCCATCTGCTTAAGCGTTTAAAAGGCGATACCTATTACGAGAGCGGAAAACTAAAGAACCTCTTCCGCACCATGAAAGAAGAGAATTGGTCTCCTGATTTTATTTCATCACAAATAGATGCTTATCTGGATGAGCTGCCCTTGAGAGATGAATACATATATAAAACCAGCAACTCTAAGTACGGTTATAAAAAAGGCGATCTGAACAAGAAAAAAATAGAAGAGCAAAAAGTGAGGATGGAAAACCTGAGAGCAGCTGCTCATTTATTTCCGCAGTATACAAAAATGATGAAGGAGCAGGGACGGTATGATTACAGTGATATGATCTTATGGGTGCTGAATGCTTTTAAAACGAACGAAAGCCTGCTGAGGAATTACCAGGAATGGTATCAATACTTTTTAGTGGATGAGTACCAGGACACAAGCGGGGCACAAAACGAGCTCTTACAACTATTAATTGATTATTGGGAAAAACCGAATGCCTTTGTCGTGGGCGACGACGATCAATGCATTTATGAATTTCAGGGAGCCAGAGTAAAGAACATGACTCACTTCTTTGAGAAACATGAAAAGGACATAGAGGTGGTAGTCTTGAAAGAAAATTACCGCTCATCGCAATCTATATTAGATGCTGCAAAGGCTGTCATTGATCATAACCATCAGCGATTAATAAACGAACCTGCTATCAGCGGAAAGATAAAAGGATTAAGCAAAACTCTTATTTCCCAAACTTCTTTTGAAAACATTTCTCCTGCTATCATCAGCTATTACAATCCTAAACACGAAGATGCATCGATAGTAGAAGCTATCTATCAATTAAAAGAAAAGGGGATAAACCTGAATGAAGTGGCGATCATCTATGCCAAGCATGCACAGGCAGAAAACATCATTCAACTATTAGAGAAAAAAGATATTCCTTATTATGTAAAAAAGAAAATAAACATACTTACGTTGCCTGTTATACAGCAGCTAATCACCATACTCACCTATTTACATCACGAACATACGAAGGCTAATAGCGGGGAATATGCCTTGTTTGAATTAATGCATTACAATTATTTTAATCTTAACCCACGCGACATTGCCAAGATTGCCTTTCATTGCTCCTCCCATAAACTAAAATGGAGAGAATTCCTTGCTCAGTATGAAGAATTAAAAAAACTAAACCTTGCTAATTACGGCGCCATTATTTTCTTTGAAGAAAACTTAACAAGATGGATCTCGGAGGTATCCAACTCTACCCTGCAAACACTTTTTGAAAGAATACTGAATTGGAGCGGTCTGCTGAAAAAAATACTTTCTTCTAACGAGAAGATATTGCAACTGCAAGTGGTAACTACCTTTTTTGATTTCATAAAAGAAGAAAGCACTAAGAATCCACAACTTACCCTTTCTGATCTGCTGAGCACCTTGCAGCAAATGGCAGAGGAAAGCATATCCTTAGACATCAACAAAACAGTATACCAGGAAAATGGAGTAACGCTCATCACTGCCCACTCTGTAAAAGGGCGTGAATATGAATATGTTTACATGATAGGTTGCAATAAAGATGCATGGGAAGGAAAGAGAAACAACAATTACAATTATATACTCCCTGATACCCTCACCAGAGAAGAGGATTCGGATTCTATTGAAAGTGTACGCAGGCTGTTTTATGTTGGAATAACACGTGCAAAAAAACATTTGCAGATTTCCTTTTCAGAAAATGACAACAAGGGCAAAGCTTTAGAACATAACCAGTTTATAAGCGAGATCATTAAACACATTGCTATCCCTATAGAGAAAAAACATCTTCCGTCTGAGCAACTTGCTGAATATACTGCTTTGGCTCTGGCAGAAAATACACCTGTTACGATCAGCCGGTCTGCACTGCTGGAAAAAGAGGAGATCAGGAACAAGCTCGAGCATTTCAGCATGAGCTCCACACATTTGAATAACTACCTCAAATGCCCCATTACCTTCTACTACGAAAATATATTGCGTGTCCCTCAAGCTAAAAGCCAACATACTGCCTTTGGAACCGCCACCCATAATGCCTTAAAGTGGCTGTTCAACGAGCTTAAAGCAAATAAAAATGCCTTCCCTCCGGCCAATCTGTTCGTTGCTGAATTTAAAAAACAACTCTCGTTTCATAAAGATGCCTTTACTGAACAGCAATTCAAGGATCAAAGTGCGTATGGAGAAATAACACTTCCTGAATATTACAATAAATATGTAGGCAACTGGAATAAAAATGTAGTGACTGAGTTCACCATTAAAGATGTAGAAGTAGAAGGAGTTCCTATTAATGGTAATCTCGATAAAATAGAATTCAATGACAGTGATGTAAATGTGATCGATTATAAGACCGGTGATCCGCAGAAAGGAATAAAAAAACTAACTCCTCCCGGTGAAAAAGAACCTAACGGCGGAGATTATTGGCGCCAGTTGGTATTTTACAAAATATTATTGGATAGCTACAAGCGTGAAAACTGGAAAGCCAATACAGGAGAAATAGATTTTATACAAAAAGATAAATACTCAAAAGATTTTTTAAAGAAGCAATTACCCATTAGCAATGAAGATGTAGCTATAGTAAAACAACAAATCAAAAGCAGCTATGCTAGGATCATGAACCAGGAGTTTACACAAGGCTGTGGAGAAGAAGATTGCAAATGGTGCTCTTTTACAAAAAGCATAACACAAGTGCTGTAACTCCTTTAATTATTATTTGCTGATGGCTATGGGTTTTACAAATGAATTATCTTTTGAATTAATCCGTAGAAAGTAAATGCCATTTGTTAAAGAAGATAGATCTATTTCTTTTCTTTTGTCAGCATTGAGTGATTTTTCCACGTAAACACTTTGCCCTTGCACATTAAAGACCTCTACATCATTAATAAGCTGCTTTTTACTTTCAAGTGTTATAAGGCCGGAGGATGGGACAGGATAAATAGTTATTGCATTATCTGCCAAAGCAGGTTCATCTATACCAATAATAACGGGCAATGATTTTAACCAGTTAATATTTTTAATAGTATCGGCATGAGTGCTGTCAAATTCCAAAATAGGAAACCCCGTCCCATTAGCCCACCAGGAGAAATGCCATGTAGTATCTTTTGTTGGAGCTCCTAAAGGCATCCAAACAGGAGGGGAAGAAGCCAAATGCATCCAAATAGAATCTAATTTGGCTATCTGATCTTTATGTCTTAAGCACTTAAAGCTTCCTTTAGGTGTAACAATTTTACCCCATCCATCTGTCTTTGAATTTTTGGTTGTTATAGATTTATATCTGATAGAATCAACAATGCCCCCGGCAAAGGGAACTACAACATCTATAAGAGATGTATTTTGAAAAGAGGCTTTAAAACTATCCGGATAAGAAATCAATTTTTCATCAGGAATCATATCTACAACAGTTCCTCCCAAGCCAAAATCAACATAACTGCCGTCTATTACTAAAGAAGAAGAAATATTTTGAATATAGGCGATCATGCCTGATTTAGAATATTGAATAGCGGTATTCGAAGACGGAAAGTAGCTGGCATAAGGAGTTGATGAGGGAGTTACAAAATTCACTGTATCAATTGAATGGCTTTCCAATGTTGTATAATTCCATACTTGATTTTCTCCGGAAGGGCCCGGGTTAATGGAGCCGGGCTGCAACGTTTTCAATGTATCGCTGGCAATAAAAATATACTTTCCAATCGGTGCAATGTCTGATTGAGTAATGGTGATTTTCTGTGCATATAATATGTATCCAAAACTCAAGATATTAAGAAGCAATAATGCCTTTTTCATTTTAAAATTATGTTTAGTTATCGTTAAGTAATTTTTCAGTTATTCTATTAAATACTTTTAAAGAAATCAATTTACTGTAAATCAACATTATACAAACTTTATATAAAATCAACATTCAATAGTTTTTTATGAAAAAATAAGTGCAAAAAAATGAAACATTTTTCATAGAAAACTCGTCTAAGTAGCATAAATCAACTCTCTCTATTTTTTGGTCAAATTTTTATGATGCATCTACACAAAAACACCGGTTCATTTTTTAATTTCCTGCAAGAAAACTGCAAAGAAAGTAAATTCTTACTTCCTAAAAAAAAACCCCAAGATGATACACTTAAAAGAGATGAAGTTGAAAAACTAATGGGTTTCATACTTGATCGGGACTTTTATGAAATCAATAAAGTTATTCGCAATAAATACAAGAACCATAGACCCTCTCGATAATTAATTAAACTGTTTCTGCTTTAAGGAAAAATGAGCTTGCAAACTCCGACTTATTAAATAGTTGCAAATCATCTATACCCTCCCCTACACCAATAAATTTAACCGGTATTTTAAATCGATCGGATATTCCAACCACCACACCGCCTTTCGCTGTTCCATCTAATTTCGTTAGCGCAATACCTGTTACGTTTGTAACTTCAGTAAATTGTTTGCATTGCTCCAATGCATTTTGACCGGTTGATGCATCTAAGACAAGTAAAACTTCATGAGGAGCATCGGCAATTACTTTTTGAATAACGCGTTTAATCTTACCGAGCTCATTCATCAAATTTGCTTTGTTATGAAGTCGGCCCGCTGTATCAATGATTACAACATCTGCCTTTTTAGATACGGCCGAACTAACCGCATCATAAGCAACGGCTGCCGGATCTGCATTCATTCCTTGCGAAACGATTTGCACTCCCGAACGTTGTGCCCAAATAGCAAGCTGGTCAGCAGCAGCGGCTCTAAATGTATCAGCAGCTCCAAGCAATACATTTTTTCCGGCTTTCTTAAAATTATTGGCAAGCTTACCTATAGTTGTCGTCTTACCTACTCCATTAACCCCCACCACCAATACAACATAGGGTCGGGAAAAAATGTGTGATAAAGAATAATCTGTAAAGGTGTTATCAATCAGCAAGGTTGAAACTTCGTCCTTAACCAATTCATTTAAACGATCTACACCTATGTTCTTTTCACGCTCTACCTTTTTCTGAATATTCGAAATAATTTTAAGTGATGTTTCAGCTCCTATGTCAGATGCAACAAGTGTTTCTTCCAAACTATCTAGAACCTCGTTATCAATAATTGTTTTTCCGGTAATAATTTTTCCCAGTTTAGTTAAAAAACTTTCCCTTGTTCTAAGCAATCCGCTATCGAGCTTCTTTTTTGAAAAAAGACTAAATATTCCCATTTTATTTTTCTATTGAATATGATTTAAAAACAATGCCCCAATCCTAATAATTCACTTAAGATTGGGGCTGATGCCTTTAAGGCAAATCTTATATTATTATTTTTCTTTGAAAAAGTCTTGTACGTGTGATGAGTGAACTACTTGCTCTTTAAATGTATAGGCACCTGTTTTTGGAGATTTAACCATTTTAATTACACGGGTAAAATCTTTTCCTTTACCGCTTTTTAATGTTGCAACTACCTTTTTAGCCATGTGTTTATTATTTTAAACCACTCGTAAGAATGGCAAATGTTATTTGATTTCTTTATGAACTGTCATTTTTTTAAGAATAGGGTTGTATTTTTTCAACTCCATTCTTTCCGGATCATTTTTCCTGTTTTTAACGGTAATGTAACGGGATGTGCCTGCAAGACCCGATGCAGCATGCTCCGTACATTCTAGAATCACTTGTATTCTGTTACCTCTTTTCTTAGCCATACTATTCGTTTTTTAAAGGATGCGAAGATAATTAAGTTTATGATACACACAAATCACTTTTTCATTAAATTAAAAATACTGTCTTTTTTCATTAACGATTCTATTTCTTCTACTGTTTTAGGTACACAATCAGAAAGGACTTCAGGAGCAGTCTCTGTAATAAGTATATCATCTTCAATGCGAACACCTATATCCCACCATTTAGGATTGCAATCGCTTCCTTTAGCTATATAAATACCCGGTTCTACGGTAATAACAGAATTAGGCTTTAATTTTCCATAGGTACCCATATCATGCACATCTAAACCAAGATAATGAGAAGTGCCATGGAAAAAGTACTTCCCCGACTCATTTGCTGCTTTAATAATACCCAATTCCATTAACCGTTTTTGAATAATTTCAGTAGCAGCCCTATGAGGAGCTCTGAAATCTTCACCTGGTTTACATTTTTCAATACCTGCCATTTGTGCTTCTAATACTATATTATAAATAGCTTTTTGCTCAGGAGAGAAAGTCCCTTTTACAGGAAAGGTTCGGGTTACATCAGCTGTATAGCCATGGTATTCTGCCCCAACATCGCATACAAGCAGATCCTTTGAAGTAATTTTTTTTCGGTTGGTTTCATAATGCAGGATACATGAGTTCCCGCCACTTCCAACAATAGACGGATATCCTTCGTGTTCTGCACCCTTCGATCGAAATACATATTCAACTATGGCCTCAATATTAAATTCTTTCATGGATGGTTCTGCGGCTTTCATTGCTTCAGCTATAGCATCGCAGGTAATGCCAATGGATTTTCGCATGAGAACTAACTCTTCAGTAGTTTTAATCTCGCGAAGCTTACCCATTATTTCATTCAGTTCATGCTCTTCTTTATTTTTGAGAGTGGTGCCGATAAACTGTTTTTGGGCTGTATTGCTTAGTCCTTCTTCCTTATCAGAAAAATATACCTTTTTGAATTTTGAAAAATCAATGTTAAGATTAGGAAATGAGTCATTTGAAAATGCTGAATTAATTCCTAATATTTCTTTTGCTCCTTGGGGTCCTAGTAATTTACCGGTCCATGCCTCTTTCTTTATATTTTTATCTTTTAAAAACAACACTTCATTAGTAGTAAATCCATCAAATTGAATGTTGTTTTTAAAAACAAGAATCATAGCATCGGATTCCTTCAATCCGGTTAAATAGTAAAAATTAGGGCTTTGATGGTATTCATAATCCACATCATTTGACCTGTTTTTTACGGAGGATGCAAAAAATACAGCCACTGTACTGTCCTCCATCAAATTTCTTAACGCCTCCCTTCTTCCGGCATGAAATTCTTTTGAAAGCAAGTCAGTATCATACAATTGTTCAGGTGCAGGAAGAGTAATTTTTTCAGGGAATTCCTGCGCACTTAAAAATGGCGCAATAAAAAACAAAAAAGCCCCGAATAAATTCGAGGCTATAGTGTAAGAAAAGTCCTTCATTACTTATGTGCTATTAAACCTTTTTCTCTTGATTTTTTTATGCACGCATACAATCCATTTTTACTGATATTTTTCATTCCTTGAGGAGATACTTTTAAAGTAACCCATTTATTTTCTTCGGTAAGGAAAAAACGTTTGATTTTTAAGTTTGGTAAAAAAACACGCTTACGTTTATTGTTGGCATGTGAAACATTGTTTCCTACCATCGTACGCTTTCCGGTTATCTGACAAATCTGTGACATCGTTAATAGTTTATTATTATATAATTTATTTCACCATCTAAATGGGCTGCGAATATAATACAATTTCAAGAATCAACAAGCTAGTAATATTTCAAACGAATCACCTCTGCCAGGTGTTTGGCAAGGCGGAAAACCTGTTTAGTATACCCGTATTCATTATCATACCAAACATATAATACTGCTCGGTTCCCATCTTCCGAAACAATGGTAGCCTGGCTGTCGAAAACGGAAGGGCAAGGGTTACCAACGATATCGGTTGAAACCAATTCATTTGATTGATAATACTGAATTTGCTCAACCAGATCGCTATATAATGCTGCATTGCGCATTACTTCATTGATCTCGTCTTTCGTTATTTTTTTCCCAAGCTCTAAATGCAAGATAGCCAAAGATGCATTGGGTGTAGGAACTCGTACAGAATTAGCAGTAAGTTTCCCCTTTAATCCGGGGAGTACCTTAGCAACGGCACTGGAAGCACCGGTTTCAGTAATAACCATATTAAGGGCTGCTGAGCGTCCTCTTCTATATTTTTTATGGTAGTTATCCAACAAATTCTGGTCATTGGTATAAGAGTGTACTGTTTCTATATGTCCGCTCTTAATACCTAATTTTTCATCTACCACTTTAAGGACGGGGATAATGGCATTTGTAGTACAAGAGGCCGCAGAATACACCTTTTCAGTTGACATATCAAACTTGTCATGGTTAACACCAAACACAATGTTAGGGATGTCGCCTTTCCCGGGGGCTGTTAAAAGAACTTTAGAAATTCCTTTGGCTGACAAATGCTTGCTCAAACCTGCTCTATCACGTACAGTCCCGGTATTATCGATTAGAAGTGCATCATTAATTCCATGTGCGGTATAGTCTACTTCATCAAATGTATTAGCAGCGATCATTTTAACAGTATGCCCGTTAATAAGAAGGGCTTTATTAGCAAAATCTTCTACTACGGTTCCTGGAAAAGGGCCATGAACAGAATCTGTTCTTAATAGATCAGCACGTTTGATCAGATCAGCGTCGGAATAAGTTCTGGTAACTATAGCACGTAAACGTAATTGCTCGCCTTTTCCGGCCTGTGATATTATTTCTCTGGCAGCAACACGGCCAATACGTCCAAAACCATACAAGACCACATCTTTTGGTTTAAGAACCAATTTATCTTTCCCTATAAAGCCTTTTAATTTGTCGGTTACAAATTTCTTAACATCATTCGAATATTTAACTCTTTCCTGTATCCATTCAGAACCAAGTTTGCCTATATCAATTCTGGAAGGTGATAATTCCAAATTTTGAATTTCTCTTGCTACTGCTAACGTGTCTATAGGTGATATAGATTGTTTGACAACATTTTTTGCATACATGTGAAGGTTTAAAATCTCACTGCTGCTTCTGTCGGTAAGTTCATTATGGAATAAAATAAGTTCGATTGACTTTTCAAACCATAGATTACCGATAATCCCAATTAATTCAATGGCTGCCTTTTCTTGTTTTATCCATTCATTTAGTTCTGTTTCATAGACATTCTTCATAACTGTAGTTGAGTGCTTTATAGTTTCTGCTGACATAGTTTGTTTAGTTTAAATTAATAATCACGCGGGCATATATCTGCTGAGTTAGCCTAGGTAAGTTTTTAATAACTTACTTCTTGAATTATGTCTTAAACGACGTATAGCTTTTTCTTTTATTTGCCTTACTCTTTCTCGTGTAAGGTCAAATTTAGCACCTATTTCTTCAAGTGTTAATCCGTGCGGATGTTCTCCTAAACCAAAAAACAAACGAACTACATCGCGTTCTCTATCGGTTAAGGTTGAAAGTGAACGTTCAATTTCCCTTCTTAATGATTCTGAAATAAGAGAAAAATCGGCAAGAGGAGCGTCTTTATTTACAAGTAGATCTGCCAGTGAATTTTCTTCAGCATTGGGAAGAGGTGCATCCATAGAAACATGTCTGCCCGATACCTTTTGCACATCACTTAGTTTATCTTCAGGAACCCCTAGTTCTTTAGCAATTTCTTCAATAGTAGGTTCACGTTCATAGTTTTGTTCAAGCCTGGAGAACGTTTTATTCATTTTATTTAATGCTCCTACCTGATTCAAGGGTAAACGAACAATACGAGATTGTTCTGCTATTGCCTGTAATATTGATTGACGGATCCACCATACGGCATAAGAAATAAATTTAAATCCGCGTGTTTCATCAAAGCGTTTTGCTGCCTTTATCAACCCTAAATTACCTTCATTAATTAAATCCGGCAAAGTAAGTCCTTGGTTTTGATACTGTTTCGCAACAGATACTACGAAACGTAGGTTGGCACGTACAAGAGTTTCAAGGGCACGCTGGTCTCCATCCTTTATACGTTTTGCCAAAGCTACTTCATCTTCGGCCGTAATAAGCCCTTCCCTCCCTATCTCCTGTAAGTATTTGTCAAGAGAAGCACTTTCACGATTGGTAATTGATTTGGTTATCTTAAGCTGTCTCATTATTATATATTAAAATTAGTATGAACGATTTTTGAAAAGGAGCGCGAAGATAATTTTTTTCTTATACATTTTTGTATGATATTTTCAAAGAATTAGAACATGTTATAAACCAAATGCATAATATGCTTTCATTCCATTAGGATACACTCCTTCTATAAGCACCCCCCCTTCCTTATTTGCTAACGTAGATTTAACATCCTCTAAGGAACTAACCTTCTTCTTATCTATACTCGTAATGATAAAACCGGGTTTTATACCCGCTGCTCTAAGTTTACCGGCATCCAAAGAGGTTATTTTCACCCCTTCGTTAATTCCTAATTTATTCCCATCGGTCTCGGATAATGATTCAAACGTAGCACCTAACAAGGACAATACTTCATTTTGTTTTACTTTTGAAAGCATTGTATCCCCATTTCTATTTTTCAGGGTAACAGCAAGCAATTGCTCTTCATCACCTCTTCTTATTTTAACATTCACTTTATCTCCCGGACGGTAATGTGAGATTTGCTCCTGAAGTTCTGATGCATTGTTCACTTCTATATCACCTATTTTTAAAACAACATCCCCCTCTTTTATTCCGGCTTCGCTGGCAGCGCCCATATCCGATACTCCGGATATATATACACCTCGGGTATCTCTTATTCTTTTTTCTTGAATAAGTTTGGAATCCAGATCGCGAATGCCTACTCCTAAAAAGGCTCTTTGCACTTTACCAAACTCAATGAGATCATTGACCACTTTCTTAGCAAGATTAATGGGAATTGCAAAGGAATAACCGGTAAAAGAGCCTGTATTGGATGCAATAGCAGAATTAATTCCTATTAGTTGGCCTTGTGTATTAACTAACGCTCCTCCGCTATTACCCGGATTTACAGCAGCATCCGTTTGTATAAATGATTCTACCGGAAAGTTATTTTGGGCAGAGTTCCCGGAAAGGATACCAACATTTCTTGCCTTAGCACTTACAATACCTGCAGTAACGGTAGAAGTTAAATTAAAAGGATTACCAACTGCAAGCACCCACTCACCCACCTTTACACCATCGGAATTGCCATATATCAGATAGGGAAGATTTTGTTCTTCAATCTTTAATAAAGCTATATCTGTAGAGGGATCTTTTCCAATTACTTTGGCGGTATAGGTTCTTCTGTCATGTAAAGTCACCTGAATTTTATCTGCATTATCTATTACGTGATTGTTGGTAACAATATATCCATCAGCTGAAATAATCACCCCTGAACCAGAACCCATTTGCGGCGCCTGCTGCTGAGGAGCATTCCAACCAAAGCCTCGGAAAGGATCATAAAAATAAAACTGACTAGCTGCAGGGGCCGATTCTGTGGTTACATGCACAACAGTAGGTAGAGATATTTCAGATGCCTTAACAAAATCAGCAGAAGCTTCCGGCATCATTCCATTACCATTATAACCGGTAAATTTGACAGGATAGTTTTGAGGATAAGTAGTTTGTATAGATTCTGCCTTCCTCGTCAATAAATTATTAGCAATAAGGGCAGCCGAGCCGCCAATTATTGCAGCAAAAAAAACGGTGCTTAATCTTTTCATACTCTTTTGTTTTGGTTAGTGTTTATTTATGTTACTTACAACGCAAAGATGTTGCCAAAATTGCCTTTTTGTCAGTCTCTTAACATTTTTTAACACTGTGTACAACCAAATACGTGAGGTCATACGGAGAGCTTGAAATTTAGTTTCGGGAATTAGATGACCCAATAAATAGAAAATATGAGAGTAAAATGAAGTAAATACAGGCAGGCAACCGAATAAAATTTTGCATCTAATAAATAGCCGCTTTCACCACCTCTACAAAGTCTTTGGCAACAAGTGAAGCACCACCTATTAAGCCACCATCTACATCAGGACAAGCAAAAATAGTTTTAGCATTCTTAGGATTACAACTTCCGCCGTAGAGAATAGGCATAGTATCTGCCACAGATTTACCAAACTTGCCCGATATAACGGAACGTATATAATTATGCATTTCTTGAGCCTGTTCGGCAGTAGCATTTTTACCGGTTCCTATAGCCCATACCGGTTCATAGGCAATAATTACATTTTTTATCTGTGTATTTGTCAAATGGAATAAACATTCTTCCAATTGGTGAGTCACTACCTGAAACTCTTTTCCGGACTCTCTTTGCGGGAGTGTTTCACCTATACAGCAAATAATCTCTAAATTATTTTCCAGTCCTCTATCTATTTTTTTAGCAACTGTCTGATTGGATTCACCAAACAAAGTTCTTCGTTCCGAATGACCAATGATTACAGCATCTACCCCAACAGATTTAAGCATAGGAGCTGATATCTCCCCAGTAAATGCGCCATTACTTTCTGAAGCACAGTTTTGAGCGGCTACTTTTGCCCCCCATGCCTGAACAAAACTACAAACATCAGAAAGCATTATATAAGAAGGCGACACAATTACTTCTGGCAGTCTTTTGCCTGTATCTTCTAAAATTATTTCCTGAGACTTTATTAATTTAAAAATTTCAAAAAGCAGGTCCATTCCTTCCTGATGGGTTTTATTCATCTTCCAATTACCGGCAACAATTTTTTTTCTCATAGCGATTGTTATTTACTAAAATATTTCCCCTTTAATTCTGAATAAGAAGGCAACGCATGATAGTGCCACATATCCACAACGGTACCCTTCTTCAGCAGCATAAGTCCGGGGTTAGAGCGTATCATGGTCTTTAACGTAATTCCATCCGTTAGATAAAAGTTAAACTCTGCATTCGTTTCTTTTTTAAAAGATTCTATTTTATCTCCCGAGGATGTCAAACAAATAATTGGGATATTATCTGCCTTACAAAGTCTGGCAAAGTCATTAAGCTTGCCGAATACATCTTTGTTAGATTTATTCAAATCATAACATACAATAAAGAAATAGTAGCCCTCATGATTCAAAATCTGCTCGGTATAGTTGGCTCCATCTAATGTTGTAATACTAAAATCATGAATAGCGGGTTTATCTCCTTCTACAATCACCTTGTCCTTTCTATCTATATATTTATAGCTTGCATCTGCTTTTCCTTTCATTACATCTTCATAAGACATTTCCATTTGCTTACCGTCTTTTTCATAAATAAAAACCATCGTAATGCTATCTTTTTTTGCTCCGGGAGGCAAGATCATCCCTTCCTGAATATTTTTGCCAATAGCATAGGGCCGAAAATCTTTAACTGGTAAATAATTATAAGTATATAACGGGAATGCTGTAGAAAGAATTACAGCTATTATCAATAAAATTTTTTCAAACCCTTTTCCAAATAATGGACGAATGTGTTTTTGACCTATGAATAAAATAATGATAAGCACCATTAAGACAACGTCTTTGTAAAAAGACTGCCAGGCTGTTAAATGTAAAAAATCACCAAAGCAACCACATTCTTTTACTTTATCAAAATAAGCAGAATAAAATGTAAGGAAGGTAAAATACACCATCATCAATAAAAGTGCCCAGATGGTCAATTTGGTTTTAGCACCAATCAACAACATAAAACCTACCACCATTTCATAAATACAAATCACAATTGAAAGAAATAAAGAAAATGGGATCATGAATTCCGTTCCGAACACTTCAAAATATTCATCGAGCTTGTATGAAAAACCTAAGGGATCATTTGCTTTTATCCAACCGGAGAAAATAAATAATGCACCGACTAATATTCTACAGACCTGTGTAAGTATTTTCATAATTATGCTACTGTTTGATTTTCTTTTTCTGAAAGTTTAATTAAGGCGAAAACAGCATAGTTAATCGTATCTAAATAATTAGCATCTATGCCTTCGGATATAAGGGTTTTTCCTTTATGGTCTTCTATCTGCCTAACGCGGAGAAGCTTCATTAAAATCAAATCAGCAAACGAACCTATTCGCATATCTCTCCATGCCTCACCGTAATCATGATTTTTATTCTCCATCAATCCTTTTGCCTGAGCAGCTATCTTATCAAATAGCTTGCCTGCTTCTTCTACAGAAATATCCAAACGGGTATCGTTTTGCAGTTCAAGCTGAATTAATCCAATGATCGAATAGTTAACAATACCTATGTAATCCGAACCGATGTCTTCTTTTATTTTTTGTGTCCCTTTATCGTCAATAGTACGAATACGTTGTGTTTTGATGAATATCTGGTCAACAATACTGGGGGTACGCATTACTCTCCATGCACTGCCATAATCAAGCATCTTCTTAACAAATATATCTTTACATTGCTTAATAACAGAATCAAATTGCTGCGAAGTTTTACTCATATGAAATCTTTAAAACAAATTTAATCTTTTATAACAATTATTAAAGTGAAAATTAAATTCACAAATAAAGAACTGGATTTATCTGCACCTGCAATCATGGGCATAGTAAACGTCACTCCTGATTCTTTTTATGATGGAGGGAAATATGCTACTGAAGAAGCATTGTTACAGCAATGCAATAAGATGATACAAGAGGGTGCTGACATACTTGACATAGGTGGCTACTCTACCCGCTCCCAGGCAGTTTCTGTTTCGGAAGAAGAAGAATTAAAAAGATCAATACCTGCCATTCAGACAATCAGGAAACATTTTCCAAAGGCAATTATCTCTGTAGACACATTCAGACCAAAAGTAGCAACAGAGGCTGTAAGTACTGGTGCTGATCTGATCAATGATATTTCTGGAGGTGGATTTTCATCAAGTGAAAAGGACAGTTTTTTTCAAACCATTGCTTCGCTGAATGTCCCCTACATACTAATGCACATACAAGGAACACCGGAAACCATGCAACAAAATCCGCATTATGAAAACATCATGGTTGAATTAAAAATATTTTTTTCTGAAAAAATAAAAAAGGCAAAACAAGCAGGTATAAAACAAATTATTATTGACCCCGGATTTGGTTTTGGAAAAAATCTTGAACACAATTACACTATCTTAAAAGAGCTATTTGAATTAAAAGATTTCAACATACCTATTCTTGCAGGAGTTTCTAGGAAATCTATGATCTATAAAATCACAGAAAATACTCCTGCAACCGCATTAAATGGAACAACAATAGTCAACACTATTGCCCTTATGAATGGAGCTGACATTTTGCGGGTGCATGACGTGAAAGAAGCCAAGGAGGCAGTTAAAATAGTTAACTTTATAAAAAATTTGAAGTAAGAATGGATTTTTTGAATTTTAGTTTCATAGACCTGCTTGATATTTTATTGGTGGCTATTTTATTGTACCAGCTTTATAAATTGGTACAGGGTACGGTAGCTATGAATATTTTCATAGGTATATTATCTATTTATTTTCTGTGGAAAATTGTACAAGCATTAAAAATGGATATGCTGAGCGAAGTGCTCGGACAATTTATTAACGTGGGAATCATTGCCTTACTGATTGTTTTTCAACCGGAGTTGCGTCGGTTTTTACTTTTTATCGGCACCCCTGAACTACTTGACAAATTTGCTTTTTGGAAAAAATTCTTTTATATAAAAGGAAAGAAAAAATTAAACAGTGCTGATCTGCAACCCATTCTTAAGGCCTGCCGAAACATGAGTGAAGCAAAAACAGGCGCCCTTATTGTTCTGGCTATCAATTCCGATTTGGGGTTTTACATACGAACAGGTGAGCAATTAGACGCAAAAATCTCTGTTAAAACATTAGAAAGTATTTTTTTCAAAAATTCACCCTTACACGATGGGGCCGTAATTATTTCAAACGGAATTATAAAAGCAGCGCGATGCGTACTGCCTATTACTGAAAGAGATGATTTCCCTTCTTACCTAGGAATGCGTCATAGAGCAGCAGCCGGAATTACAGAAAATTCAGATGCACTTGCTATCATTGTTTCTGAACAAACGGGAGAAATCTCACTTGCCAAAGAAGGATGGATAGAGCACGCCCTCAGCACCGAAAAACTAAAACAACGCATTGAAGCGGAAATAGCCAAATAAGTTCATAGGCTCCTATAAATATGAACAAAGAAGAAACTAAAAGATTAATTGTTGTTGGAGGAGGTGCTGCCGGTTTTTTTACAGCTATTAATTTTGCAGAATCGCATCCCGACTACTCTGTTCTTATTTTAGAAAAAACAACAAAGCTGCTTTCAAAAGTAAAAGTATCGGGTGGTGGCAGATGCAATGTCACGCATGCTTGTTTCGATAATAGCTTATTGATAAAAAAATATCCGAGAGGAGAAAAAGAATTGCGTAATCTTTTTAGCAGATTTAATCCGAGTGATACTATTGAATGGTTTAAGAAAAAAGGGGTTGAATTAAAAATAGAGCCGGATGGCAGGATGTTTCCAACTACCGATAACTCCGAAACCATCATTAATTGTTTTCTATCCCAAGCAGAGAGGTTGGGCATTAAAATAAAAACAGGAGTTGATATTAAGCAAATACACATTGATGATAAAAAACAATTTGTATTACAAGCGAACGGAGGCGGTGTATTTATATGCGATAAACTTGTAGTAGCAACGGGCGGACATGCCAAAGAAGAATCCTATGCATGGCTCAAAAACTTAGGGCATACCATTATCAAACCGGTTCCATCGCTTTTTACATTTAATATGCCGGATAACCCCATCACTAAACTAATGGGAGTTTCTGTTCCTCATGTAAGAGTACGTATTGCAGATACGAAATTAGAAACTCACGGCCCTCTATTGATCACTCATTGGGGAATGAGTGGCCCCGCTATCCTCACTGCATCGGCATGGGG
>CAZCJN010000011.1:14889-26712 GCA_964498865.1 uncultured Bacteroidia bacterium | reverse complement strand
AATATTCTTCTGCTCTTTGTTTGTATTGTTGCAGGAGCTCAACATTTCGTTTAGATTCTTTAACAACTTTTGAGCTTATGATCATCTCTTTTGCAGCTACTTGCACATCTTTAAGAATTTTTTTTGGATCTGCTAAAGCAGCATCATAAAGTAATGATTGGGTATCCGTATTAATACCAATTGAAAGGCGTGCATTCAATGAGTTGGTAAAATCATTTTTAAGCAGAGTGTCTTTTCGAAGGAGAGCATAAAAGAAAGCTGCGTCAATTTTTGAAATAGCTTGCAAGCGATGAGCCAGTACCAGGTATACAACTTTTTCTGAACCAATTTTCAGTTCTTTGGAGATGAAGGAAATATCCTGATGTTCCTTACTCTCCTGCAAATCAGTAATGGCAATTTTATTGGCAAGGTAAGTTGTGTTCTTTAGGATGGAATCATATTCAACAATTTCCGGCCTGATCGTATCCGGAATGATGATATTAATTTCCTCTCTCGATGATGCATTAAAACGTATGGAATCAATATCGGATGCATACAGCAGCGTTTTATTTTCCCTGGTAAATACCTTTACAGAAATATCAGCTTCTTTTACGCCTCTTCCGCTTAACTGACTATGTAACCAGGCGACCTCGTATTTCCCTTCCTTATCAGTTACTGTTTCTTTCAACAATTGCTCACTACGCATATCCCTGTCATAAATATGTACGGAAAGGTTTGGTAGTGGTCGGTTTTGTTTGTCTGTTACCCGTCCAAGAACGAGATTTGGTTTTTGATTTTCAGTTTTAGTTTCCATGACGATTATTTTATAAAATGATTTATATATAATGAATATTTAAAAATTCCCCTGAACTCCTAATAAGAAACCACTTCCATAAAGAGGAGGTGCTGTTGTAACTGTTGCTGTGTTTTTACCTGCATCGTATTTTACATCAAATGGTGATCCTGTAGGTTTGGGCGTGTTAAGGAATAATGACCCGCCAAACTGTAAGCGTGTTCCTCCTACTAATGATACAACGGAAAGGTCTGTTTTGAAATAAGTGTTTCCTCCGGGAGGAACTGTTAAAGTAGGTGTAAGAGAAAAGCGGCCAATCTCTGTTGGTTTTTCAAATTTAAAACCTATTTCAGCTTGATTGCTGCCTACTTTTCCTGTCACGCCTATGGCGCTTGGTGCATTAATTTCTGCTCGTATTTTGTCTTCTTCTTTTTGTTGTGCTTGTTGGCTTGTTGTTGAGTTTGGATCATTTTTTTCAGGCGTCTTTTTATCGTCTGAAGGTTTTGGTTTATCTGCCTCCGGTTGTTTCGGACCTTTTAATGTGAATTCAAAACTATATAAATCTATGCCATCCTTTTTTTCATAGCCAAAACCAATTTTCAGCCTGTCGTCTGTAAGGTGTTCGGTAAGGGCACCCACGCCTAAAGAAGCGAGCGCAAAGACACCTTGCCTTGGATAAAATTCTCCTACAATAGGAACATCTAGTTTCGGATTTGTAACGGCCAGTGATGTTAAAAGGGCAGCTGTGGGAACAAGAATTACTACTCCGCCAACTATGAGGGACGCTTTATTGTTTTCCCAGTCTTTGCCTAGCGATAATTTTAATTCGGCAAGTCTTGGATCAAGTGTAAGTTTTTTTAATTGTTTAAAATCATCTGTTTCCAGAAAAACACCTCCTAACGCTTTGCCTACTGTTCCTAAATCTTTAGTTGCTTGGTCGCCGGTAGATTGATAGACCGGTTGACCGTTCGGTCCCGTTGTTGTTTTATACGGTTCATCATCCGTACCTTTCTTATCCAGTTTTATGACAGGGTTGTTTTTGCAATACCTATAAAGATTTATTCCGTCTTTTATTCCAATCGGATCTGTGTTCATCCATCTACCCAGCCATGGTAAATAATACCGTGCATTATGGTATTCCAAACCTGTTTCTTCATCGCGCTCCATACCTGTAAAACGATAGCGTTTGGCAGCAGCCTTTATTGTTGCACTTTTAGCCTGGTAAGCAGTAGTACCGAAAGGATGATACTCTTCGTAGCTTATTACTTGTGCAGTTATGTCCAGTTCTAAAGCAGCAGAACCAAGGTGATTATGTAATTGATACCGCACTAATCTTGCACCTGCTTTCTCCTCTGCAGGCGGAGCCGGGTTAGTATTTTGTTTTACAGTTTCTACTAAAACAAAACGATGTCCTTCATCCAGCAGGCTTAACGATTCACGTTCAAAATTGATAATGTTTGCTTTGTATGTTCTGAAAGTTTCATAACCAGAAATATAAATACGTTCATCTTTTTTTGTTGGAGTAATTCCTGCACCGGCGCTGTTCTCTGTTATTTTACGAATACGTTGCCCTCCACCATCATATTGGTAATAGGTGGTTTCAGCAGTACCATTGCCGGGGTTTACTTTTTGTTTGATGCTTTTTACTAATTCTTCTTTAAAGTTCCATCCCATATCATCTAAATGTGGCATTACATTTATAAAGCCATGTTGAGGATGGTAACTGTAGTTGTATGTTTCAGTGCCAATTTTTGTGTCTTTTAAACGATTATTGAGTTTTTCATAATTATAATTTCTGATCCAGTTATTACCTGCTGATACATGTTCCATCCGCTTGATATTGCCTGCTTCATCATATTGATAGCGTTGTGTGTAATTGCGAACAGATAAAGGGTCTCCTTGGTTTAGCTGATGTATAAAAGAAGCATCGTCCCAGTTATCTTTACTGTTAAAAGTTAATGCTGCATTATTTTCTCTGCCAGTAGCTTCTGCCAAACGGTACAAAGCATCGTAGGTATATTCCGAAAGGCCAGTTGTTTTTTGATTATTGAAGAAAACAACAGGGATGTTTTTGTCTTCAATATGTGTGATGTTACCTATGGGGTCAAACGTATAATACCAATCTTGCAATGGATCATTATTTTGCCGTTTGGTTTCCACATGTTTAAGACGGAAGGTTTCTTTGTCGTAATCAAATTTTGAAATTACATCGTTGCCATAAATGATTTTATTGCGTTGCCCTTTTTCATTGTAATCAATATCTTTTATGTAAGAGATTGTAATAGCAGGATTGATATGTGTTACAGATCCTCCGTTGAGCAAACCTGCTTCGTTGTAGGTAGGAGTGATGATGCTGCCATCGGCAGCCGTTTGTTTAAATATTCTTCCCAGGGCATCGGTTTCATCTGTAAAAGTAAATTCATCGGCTTCCAAATCACTTGTTAAGTTGGGATCCGTCCAATTAGCAACAGACTTATAATCCTTAAAAAGTTTTCGTGTTCTGAATTTAGGTTGCCCTTTAAAATTGTACTCCGGCGTAAGTATTACACCACCCGTATCGAAATGTTTAATGGGTTTGCCAAGAATGTTGATATCCTGTAGCATAGCTTCATTGCTTCTGTTAGGCAGTAAAAGCTCTTCGCCATAAATGACCCTATCAAAAATATTATTTAGAGGAATAGCCCCATCTCCATTTATGATTTTGCTGCTAAGCGGACGATGCAATGCATCATAAAAGTATTGGAACTCGTGGTTGCGTTCATCCCAGGTACGGAGCGGGTTGCCTAAAATATTAATAAGCAACCACCTTTGCCCGGCATCCATACTTTTACGGTATACTGTATTGCCGAGCATATCGTATTTATATTGTACTACCTCATTACCCTTATTTCCATTTTCAGGTAGTTCACGTGCATCTGTTACTGTACGCAGGTTGCCTTCTATATCCAATTTTATTTTTGTACGATAAAATTCATCGACGTTTGTTGAAATATTTTTATTGTGTTCAATGGATAAAACCGGCCTTCCTAAGGTGTCGAGGTGCAGTATGTTTGGGGTATTAGCATGTTTTGCAGCATTATCGGCAGCTATTTTTTCTCTTGCGGGGTCTTTACCGGCAGCAATCAATTCTGAATCTATCAAACGGTTTGCTCGGTTTTTATACCAGGATGAATCAAGGATAGTATCGTTGGCATCGTATATTTTTTGTTTCCATGAATTAAATTCAACTTTTGAAAAGGTAGCATCAGGCATCTCTGTTTTGATCAGCCTCTTTAGGGGATCATAATACATGACAGACGTAACACCTGTTTCAACGAGTTCTTTCAGGTCTTCGTATTTATGTGTTGTCGAGAAATATGGCTCATATTGTTTTACTGCATTGCCTTTGTTGTTGAGTATAGTTCGGCCATTTCCGATCCAGCGTAATTGTTTTGGGTTCGATGCAGCGGTGTCTTCGTTTGTAATTGTATATGTGTTATCAGGATTGACCACTGTTTTTTTTGCAAGGCCGGGCTCTGCCTGTATTTTTTTCATCACTACACTTCCTAACCCATTAGAATATTCAAAACTTAATTGGACAGGAGAGTTATTGTTTTTTTGGAAATGTTCTTCACGAACGATGGAAGCTGCTACTGCCGGCTTTCCGGTGTTTTTATAAACATCGAAATCATAAACAAAACGTGTTGTGGCATGTTGTAATAAGTTTTTCGCATGGTTGGTTAAGTCTGTGGATAGAGTCGCGGCAAAATATATGTTGATTGCATTTTGCTCTGCTACTGTTGTGTGTTCTGTAATTCCGGTTAAATCATCAGCCTCATTTCCTTTTCCCATCACCGCTGTTGCTTTTACAAAACCAAGTTCATCCGATATAGTTTCAGATAAATTGTTGTTAACGTCTCTCAAGCGCTGAGGCGCAAGTGTTCGGAAGTTGAATGTATCAACTTTAGATTTATTGCCTAATGCATCTTCCGTTTCTTGAATGAAAAGAAAATAGTTGCTGAAATATTTTACTTTGGTTTTTGCTCCAAAGGGATCGGTGTATGAAATTGGAACATAAAATCTGTTTTGTGCATCGGATGCAATTTCTGCCCCTGTTATATACTGTGTTGTGCCGGAACGTATCCACCAATTAGAATCGCCTTCGCTGTGAGTAAATTTACCTTCAGTTAAATGTGTGTCATTAACTTTTGCTCCGAAGATATCTGAGATCAATGTGGGAGTATAAGCCAATTGATAACTTTCAAAAGGTATTGCTAAAGATTGCAATTGATGCAAGGGGAGAGCAGCGGCCAGATTGTTTTGGTAATAGTTAGTGCGAACATGCTCGATTAGTCTTCTTTGAGCTTTTCCGACCACAAGAGGTTTGTCTAATTCAAAATATTCAGCCGTAGATGATTTTGCATCCGTTAAAATATCTGTAAAGTCAGAAACAGAATAGAAAGAACCTGTCTTGGCAACGCCTTTTAATTCGAAGTTTTTTACTTCTGAAGGCAAGCGCAGCCGATAGGCATCATTTGTCAAAACATCGTTAGTAAATTTATTTTCAGAATAGAGAATAGCAATTTTGCTTTGCGCTTGTTGGGTTTCAGTAGGAATAGAAGCATCGGTTGCAATTCTTGAGTATACCACGGATGCTGATTCTAATATATTTCCATACTCATCCAGTTTAATATTAAGATTGTGTGAAATGCGCGGATCTTCCGTATCTCTCTCGTAATTGTAAGTAATGGCTTCACTTTCTTTGACTACGAAAATAGCATGCTTGTTTTTTCCTTTTGGTTGTAATAATTCGATGATGCAATTGTGTGTTGCAACAGAGTAAGGAGTAAGCTGTTTTTTAATTTGGGCAGGAGTAGCTCCAATCGTTGGTGCATCGTGTGCAAAAATCTCTGACCGAAGTATCATGCTTTTGCATGCTCTAAACGCTTCACGCCATTCCTGAGCGGTCATGTTGTCAATAATTGTATTTGGAATTCCAGGTGCAGGAATGATTCTTGCATCGGACAAAGCAACTTCAGGGTTGACAACAGCTAACCCTTGCCTGTTTATTTCTTGGTACCAATAGTCATTCTCAAATTGAGTAATGATTTTTTCTTTATTTAAAAATGCACCGGTATGGAACCAGCTCTTTGAGATAACCGGCTCCTGATGTAATTCTTTTTCAACAATATTTGAGGCATTTCCTTTTGCCCAATTCTCAAAATGTTCAGAATCGGTTTGTTCAACCATACCAAATCCCCTGAATTCTCTTTCGGGATGATCATAATAACCATGATGGTATTTATAAGAGCTGACAAAGCGAGAGCCGGAAATCTTATCACGTATTTCAGTTTTAGAAATGCAATGAACGGGGAATTGCAGTTTTGTTATCCATGGTTTTCCTGCTAATTTATCCTCTATGTAAAATTTTGTGGATGGAGTATACTCTATCGAAACTTCCTTACCTAAATTATTTTTGTAAAAAACCATGATGTGTGGTTTTTTACTGTTCATCAGATCAATATAGCGGAGTGGTGCATGCGAGTCTTTAGATAAACTGCTTGACCAAACAATACAAGATAATCCATTCCCTAGCAGATCAGTTACGGTAATTTTTGCCTGGTTATTTATTTCCGGAAAAGAATCTATTTCAAAAGGAGTGGTGCTGAATGTATTGCCATTTAAATTCAACCAGCAACTGAATTTATTTTTACCCAGATAAATAATATCTGTGGTTCCGGAGCCATCTATATCAGCCAATTTTAAAAATGAAGGATTAAAAGAATCGGGGTGATCAAATATTGGAGCATTGTCCATCGTAACTTTTCCGCCAAACTTTCCATATCCCAGGTTGGGCCAATAACATATTTCTCCGTTTCTGATCCGAACAATATCTGTCATCCCATCGCCAGACATATCTGCAAGAAAAATGGTTTGTTTCGAGTCGGCAAAAACTACAGAAGGACCGGCTTCTTCGTCGAACGATTTTATTATTCTATGTGCCTGAGAATAACCATTTCTTCCTTCGGATGGGTACCATGTAAGAATATTGTCTTCTGTAACCACGACTTCAGATTTTCCATCGCCATTTAAATCCAGCATTCGGGTGTTACCATCATTAAAATCTATGTTTGGTAAATTTTCAAAATTTTTGAAAGGCTTCCATTCGTTCTCATCATCAAGTTCAAAATATCCTTTAGGCATTGTACCATAGCTTACTAATTGTTTTCCTCCATCGGCATCCAGGTCTGTTAATAAAAGTTGGCTGCCTAAGCCAACAAAAGATGGTTTTGGAGTAACTAACTTTGCTTGTTCAAATTTGCCATTACTCAAGTTGTGTTTGTAATACCAACCATTTGCCTGTTCAGTAAGAATGCCGGATAAACCCTCGTTAAACAGATCGGTAAACTGATATGTTTGTTCATCAAGTCCGGATGGTGCATTAACCAAATCTTCTGAAGAAATAGTTTTTACATCTTTATTCCAATCGTGTTTTTGATATTCAAACTCTGTTGAAGGGAGTTTTTTATTGGTGTAAGTTCCGTTTTGTTGCTTGATATAGCCATGACTTGTAACTGATTTCAAAAATGTAAAATCTTTCTCTGAAGTGGTATCGTATTCAAAGTTGAGAGATCTTACAAGGGCAGAGCCACCGGGTAATTCATTGAAATGATGAAAGAGCAAAATGCGTTTGCATAAACGTGTTGTCCTGATTTCAAATCCTGCTTTATAATTTGAAAAAGCATCTGCTCGAAAGTTCCAGTCATTTATTTTTGAATAGGGAGCATTTGAATCATACTCTCCGTAATCAAAGGCTGTTTGAAAAATATAATCTGTATCGGAAGGAAATGGGTTTCCAAAATTTTTATAAGGAGTTTTGTTTCCATATACTATTTTTTCTAAATATAGATTAGTGTAAGTGATTTTTCCGCCAATGAAACGATTGTTGTTATGTGTTAGAGATAGGTTGAATCCTTTATTGTCCTCCTTTTTATATATGTATTGCGAGCAATTTCCTTTGTCATCAAAGATGAATTCAGGTAACCATTCAAATATCTTTTTATTGTCATTGGGGTCAGCAATTACGGAATTACTGCTCCATCCAAATAGGGTAGTTACATTTTTCCTTGTAATAACTCGCCATTTAATAATTCCTGTTGCTTTTTCAGTCCATTGTTCAATACGGGCAAATACCCCCTCAATGCGGGGTTTATAAGATTTTATTTTGTGTAAACCATCCGGCGAATCTTTTTCATTTATAATATATTCGCCATTCAGGTCAGTGGAAAAACTTCCGTCATTTTCTTTCTTGAATTCCGGTACAAGATCTTCTGCATCGGAAAAAAGAAAGGTGTCGGATTCTATGGCGTCAATATATTGAGGGAGCTCTTTATCTGTTTTGCGTTTAATGGAAGCTAAATTTAAATCCCAACCTAATCCGAAAATCCCGTTACCTGCTCCTGAATTATACGACAGAGATAAGGATGGTGAAGCACCTCTTGCAGAAGAAAAAGGGAGGGGGATGGAGAAAGAAGCTGTTCCATTTATAGCGTTTACAGAGAATTTTTCGTCAATATTTTTTATTGCACCCCCACCTTTTGGCAATGAAATAGAGGGTATCTCAATGGCATTTGATTTGGTTTTTCCTCCATCTGTTTTGAGGAATTGAGATGATGATTTGTTTGGCGATTGATCTTTCATCTTTTTACCTTTTTATATCACAATGGTATTATAAATATTCGAATTGTTTGCAGTTTTTCTCCCGTTTTTAAAAAGGTATTTTTCCCATGTAGGCCATATGAATAAAAAGGCGGTTGATTAATAAAAATCAACCGCCTTTTTAAAGGATAAAAATAAAATTCAGAAGTTCTTTATTATTAATTCAATCAAAAAGGGCAGTTAGCTTATAATCACTAACTGCCCTTTTTGATTTTTGTTTCTCTGTTAGTTTATTGTCGGAAGCAACGTGTAGTTTTTACCGTATCCCAGCATTTGTTGAACGAAGTCATAAGGATATTCGACTTTTACATCTGTTATTTTATCCCCTTCCATTATAGGAACTAATTTGGGTTGGATAAATCCTTGGTAAGGAGCTAAATCCAATTTGCTATAACGCTCCAATACCTCTTTGTGCAGTTCATGATCTACTTTAACGCCATAAGTTTCTATCAGGTTTTTGCCTGCATTATAATCACCTTCTGATTTTATTCGTTGAATTTCACGTAATAATTCCCCAAACAACGTATGCAGTTTTTCGTAATCATTGATCATGACATACGTTTTCCCTTCAGGCGATTTTTTCATTTCAATTACGTTATCTTTTTTCCCTTTTTCGTAGCACCATTTAGCAACTAATTGTCTGTTACGCATATGTGCTTCTTCAAGGTTATCACCCAGTTTTAGCCTTGCTAATTGAATCATTAAGCCATTGGTGATATAACCATCGTATTCTGCTTTTCCGCAATCTACAGATGGCATTACACCAATATCCACCAACTTCTGATTGGTAACATAGAAGAGTGCAACTAGATCGGCTCTTGCTTCTTCCAGCGCATTAGCGTAATTTTTTAATGTTTCACTCGGATTGCCAACACCTTCGTTTATTTGCCCGGAAGCATGTCCTATTACTTCATGCATATCGGTATGTAAAGCACCGGCAATAGCACCAAACTCTTTTACGCGCTTATTCATATCAGGGTTGATGTAAAACTCGTCGATTAAGGATGCTGATTTTGCTTTTTCATAGGCATACACAATATTACCCAGGTTAACTGATTTACTACCATGTTGCTGACGGATCCAGTTTGAGTTAGGCAGGTTGATTCCTATTGGCGTAGATGGAGCAGCATCGCCTGATTCTTGCACCACGGTTATTACTTTTGCAGAAATGCCTTTTACATTTTTCTTTTTATGTTCGGGCATTAATGGAGAATTATCCTCAAACCATTGTGCTTGTGCGCCTATCGCAGCAATACGTTTACTAGCTTCAAAATCTTTTATGGATACAACTGATTCATAATTTCCTTTTTTGCCTAAAGGATCACCATATACTTCTATATACCCATTCACTACATCTACCACTGAAGCAGTATCTGCTACCCATGCAATGCAATATTCATCAAACTTCTTTAAATCGCCTGTTTTAAAATATTCTATAAGCAGGTCAAGTGCTTTCTTCTGATTGTCGTTTTCAGCAACAGTGCTGGCTTTTTCCAGCCAATAAACAATTTTTTCAATAGCTGATGAATACATGCCGCCTACCTTCCAGACTTTTTCAACTAGTTTCCCATTTTCTTTTATAAGCTTAGAATTAAGACCATACATTACTGGTGTATTATTGCCTGGAGTTTCCATTGCTTTGTAAAATGCACTTGCTTCTTTCTCACTTACACCTTCATAAAAATTGTTAGCAGAAGCTTGCAATAAATCGTGTTTAGAGTCTAAGCTCACTTTTTTCGGTGCAACAGTCTTATCGAATATAATAGGAGTGATGCGTTGGATGAATGCATCTGTATTTTCACCTTGGTTGATTGGTAAAGCCGAGATGTTTGAATTTTTTATCAGTTCCGTAAAGTATTCTTTAGAGCAGTCAGGGAAAATTTTATCGCTGGAGTAGTGATGATGTATCCCGCTCGAAAACCAAACACGTTTGGCATATACCATGAATTTATTCCAGTCATCAGTACTTTTATCTCCTTTATAAGAAGAAACAATGGTTTCTAATGTTTTTCTTACGGTAAGATTGTATTTATAGTTCTGATCCCAGTAAATATCTCTTCCGCATAAAGCGGCTTCGTATAGATAATAAAGTAATTCTTTTTGTTTTGAGGTTAATTCTTCAAAACCGGGAATCTGATAACGAAGAACGCGAATGTCTGCAAACTTATCGGTTGCATAATTAAATGTATCAGGTCCGTTAACAATCGCTGTTGAGTCGGCAGCAGCTTCTTTTTTTTCGCCGCTTTGGTTGCTACATGAAAAAAGAAAAGTTGCCCCCATTAAGAGTACAAAAGGTGTAATGATTTTCATATTTTTTGGGTATTAGAAGGACGTAAATGTAGAAATATAATAATAGAATGCTTTCTTAAATTTTGTTAAATATTGCAGGCTATTAAGGATGGAAAGTGATATTGATCCGAATCAATGGATGATAATTTTTTTGACTTCTAATTCAGAAGGATAGATTATTTTTACTTTCTATAAATTATGCAAGAAACAAAATTGAATAAAAAAGAAAAGCAAGTGAACGACCTTTCCGATAAAATTGTTCTTCATGCTTTTGAGCTCATGTGTACAGCCAAAGCAATGACTGAATTATTTGAAAAGCACGCTCAGTTCACATCAAAGTATGTACATGCTACCTCGCGAGGACATGAAGCCATTCAGTTAGCCGTAGGTATGCAATTAAAACCACAAGACTGGCTTTCGGCATATTATCGGGATGATTCGATTTTGCTTGGAATTGGTATCACCCCTTATGAACTGATGCTTCAGTTATTAGCAAAACGAGATGACCCTTTTTCAGCAGGAAGGACCTATTATTCTCACCCTAGTTTGAAACGAGACGATATGCCCAAGATACCGCATCAATCTTCTGCAACCGGTATGCAAGCTATTCCTACTACAGGAATTGCTATGGGGTTACAATATAAAGAGAATGTACTTTCATCAGATGAAACCACCGAAAAAGGTGTGGTTGTTTGTTCCTTAGGGGACGGCTCGATTACAGAAGGCGAGGTTGCAGAGGCCTTTCAAATGGCAGTATTAAAGAAGCTACCTATATTATATGTAATCCAGGATAACGGTTGGGATATCTCTGCAAGTGCAGATGAGATACGTGCACAAGACGCTACATTTTTTGCAAAAGGATTTAACGGACTCGAGACCAGAACCATTGATGGAACCGATTTTTTTGAAAGTTATGAAACGATAAAAGAAGTAATAGATACGATTCGTAAAGAGCGCCGGCCATTTCTAGTACATGCAAAAGTACCATTGCTGAATCATCATACGTCAGGAGTTCGCAAAGAATGGTATCGTGAAGATCTGGAAGAGCAAGCTAAACGCGATCC
>CAZCJN010000011.1:0-14789 GCA_964498865.1 uncultured Bacteroidia bacterium | reverse complement strand
ATGAGTGCTGTGGGATTAAAGCCCATTGTGGAAGTTCAGTTTGCCGATTATATATGGCCTGGTTTGAACCAGCTTTTTACTGAAGTAGCTCGTTCGTGTTATCTCACCAACGGGAAGTATCCGGTAAGTATGATATTACGTGTTCCTATTGGTGCATATGGCAGCGGAGGGCCCTATCATTCTTCCAGTGTAGAAAGTATAGTTACCAATATTAGGGGAATAAAAGTAGCTTATCCTTCCACAGGAGCCGATCTGAAAGGTTTAATCAAATCAGCTTACTATGATCCCAATCCTGTTGTGATATTAGAACATAAGGGACTTTACTGGAGTAAGATAAAGGGAACCGAAGATGCAAGGACTGTTGAGCCGGATGAAGATTATGTAATACCGTTTGGAAAAGCAAGAATGGTTCAGGAAGTTCCGGCACAAAAAAATAGTTTAACGGTAATTACCTATGGAATGGGGGTATACTGGGCAAAAAATGCATCTAAGCAATTCCCAAATCAAGTAGAGATACTCGATCTTCGTACGTTGAGTCCGTTGGATGAGCAGGCCATACTTGATTCTGTAAAAAAACATTCTCGTTGCTTGGTAGTAACCGAAGAAATTCCACAGAGCTCTTTTGCACAAGCCTTAACTGGAATGATATCTGAAAAATGTTTTGAGTACCTGGATGCGCCGGTACGGATCATAGGTTCTGAGAATTTACCTGCTATCCCTCTTAACTCTACATTAGAAGCAGCTATGTTGCCTAACGCAGATAAGGTTGCTTTAATGATGAAAGAATTATTGAATTATTAAATGACATCTGTTTTTACTATAAAAGAACTTTCTAAAGCGGAAATGTTGCTACAGCTTCCCCTCATTCATCAGTTAAACCCCAACATAGAACAGAATGAGTATGAACGTATGTTGGATGATATGATTAAGCAGGCCTATAGAATGGTAGGTATATTTGATGGAGATAGATGTATTGGTGTTTCAGGCTTTTGGATCTGCACGAAATTATATTCTGATAAATACCTGGAACCGGATAATGTCGTTATTGATAAAGATTACCGCTCAAAGGGGGTAGGTAAACTTTTGCTGGACTGGCTTACAACTGAAGCAAAACGCCATCACTGCAAAACCATGATGTTGGATGCGTATCTTGAAAATGTAGCAGGGCATAAATTTTACCAACGGGAAGGCTTCACTCCCAGAGGTTATCATTTTGTGAAAAGGTTTTAACATTTATATTTAAATAATAAATTCACTAATGAGTCAATCGATAAAACCCCAACTACTTTTACTTCATGGCGCAATTGGCTCTCAAGAACAATTTGCGTTGTTAAATAAACAACTTCAAAATCATTTTGAGGTTATCACGTTTAATTTTTCAGGACATGGCGGCAGGGAGCTTCCTGATACCGATTTTTCTATTAAACTTTTTGCCAATGATGTCTTAGAGTATTTAATAGCAAATAATATTTCTTCTATTAATATTTTTGGGTATAGTATGGGAGGGTATGTTGCATTGTACCTTGCCCGTTATTTTCCTTCGGTAGTAGGTAAGATATTTACCCTTGCTACAAAGTTCGATTGGAACCAAGCTTCGTCTGAAAAAGAAGCCAAGATGATCATTCCGGAAAAGATAGAGGAGAAGGTGCCTGCTTTTGCAGAACAATTGAGAAAATACCACAACCCTCAGGACTGGAAAACTGTTCTAAGAAAAACAGCCGATATGATGTTAGCAATGGGTAAACATCCTCCACTTGTTAAGGATGATTTTTTTAAAATAAACAAACCGGTAATATTAGCTGTAGGCGATAATGATAAAATGGTTTCTGCAGATGAAACAATGAGTATTGCATTAAGAATTCCTAATGCCTCATTTTTGTTGCTAAATAATATCCCTCATCCCATTGAACAGGTAGACATACAAAAACTCTCTGTTGAAATTTCTCCTTTCTTTTTGAATTGAAAACTCAATGGCACTTGAAGTAATCAAATGGCTCCTTGCAATCAAGGCATTTGTATAAGGCTTTACATGCAGTAGATCCAAATTGAGAAACCATTTCTGTATTGTTTGATCCACAATGCGGGCAGATTTTCTTCTTTCCTGATAATATTCCTTTATCTATTGATGTTTTTTCGGGAGGAGCAATACCATATCGCTTTAATTTTTCTTTTGCTTCTTGAGGTATCCAATCGGTTGTCCATGCCGGATGATAGACCATTTTTATTTTTACATTTTCAATCCCATTATTTTTCAACTTTGAAACAATATCGTTTTCAATTTGTTTCATAGCAGGACAGCCGCTATAAGTGGGCGTGATAGTGATCTCAACTGTATTTTCATTCACTGCCACATCTCTCAGTACTCCTAATTCTTGGATGGTGATAACAGGAATTTCCGGGTCAGGAATTTCTGCAAGGAGCCTAATAATTTCTTCTTTATTTTTCATTTATTCCTCTTCTCCTCTGCAAATGAATAAGCTACCATTTGGCATCTGGCAATGCCCTTGGTAACGATTGCATTTCAGCAAGTATATATCCTAAATATTCCGTATGCTTTGCGTCTCGACTACCTCTTTGCATAAATACATCATCAGGAATCTTAAGTGTTGAATGTTCTAATATTTCTTTCACTTTACTTTCCCATTTTAGTTTAATAGAATTTAAATCAACGGCAATTCCTTCTTTAATAAGTATTTTATCTACCTCGTTCATTTCAAACATTTCCCCTGTAAATCTCCACAGTTCATCTAAGGCATTTTGCATTCTTGTATGACTTTCTTCTGTTCCATTGCCCAATCGTTCTATCCATGAAGAGGTATGACGGAGGTGATAGGTAATTTCCTTAATGGATTTCGCAGCTATGGCAGCGAGCGTTATGTCTTTGCTTTTTACAAGTTCGGAGTAAAAGCAGAAATCAAATGCATCGCATAAGAACTGTCGTAAAATGGTTTTGCCATAATCGCCATTTGGTACTTCGGTAATAAGATGATTATAATATTCCCGTTCGCCTCTGAAAAATGCCAGGTCATCTTCTGTTCTTCCTTTACCTTCAATTTGTGCTGCATATTTCAAAATAGAATTGGCTTGTCCTAATAAATCCAATGCAATATTGGTTAGTGCAAGGTCTTCTTCTAAAAAAGGGCCATGTCCACACCATTCTGCATTACGTTGTGCAAGTATTAAACTGGTATCGCCAAGGCGGAGACAGTAATGAAAGAGAGCTTCTTTTGAGTTCATTGTTATTAGATAGTTCAGTAAGTGAAGTGCCTTATGTAATTACATATGTTTAATACCATCCGGCAATTTATAAAAAGTAGGATGCCTGAAAACTTTGTCATTTGCCGGTTCAAAGAATGGACCTATATCTTCCGGGGAGCTTGCAACAATAGCCTCTGAAGGAACCACCCATAATGCAGTACCTTCATTGCGACGGGTATATAAATCTCTTGCATTTTGTAAAGCCATTTCCTTATCAAAGGCATGCAAGTTTCCGCAATGAACAAACGGCTGTCCAGGTTTTTTTTGAACAAATACCTCCCAAAGTGGGCCTTGATTATCTTTTTTCATAATGTATCGAATTACAATTTTATGCTGCTACTTGTTGTTTTTTCTTTTCTGCATATGCTATGGCTGCTTCACGTACCCATCTGCCTTCTTCATGTGCTTTGATACGGGCAGATATTCTTTCTTTATTGCAGGGGCCATTGCCTTGAATAACGTTTATAAATTCTTCCCAATCAGGTTCAGAAAAATCATAGCCTTGCTTGCTTTCATTCCATTTTAAATTATTATCAGGGAAGGTTAGTCCAAGCATCTCCCCTTGAGGTACAGTTTGATTTACGAAACGCTGACGGAGCTGATCATTGCTTTCGCGTTTTATTTTCCATTTAATGGCATTTGCCGAATTTGGCGATTTAGCATCGGGCGGACCGAACATCATGAGTGTTGGCCACCACCAACGGTTAAGAGCATCCTGCGCCATCGCTTTTTGTTCTTTTGTGCCCTGTGCCATTTTACAGATGATCTCATATCCTTGTCTTTGATGAAAACTTTCTTCTTTACAAATGCGAACCATGGCACGGGCATAAGGACCATACGAGGTTCTTTGCAACATTACCTGATTCATAATGGCAGCCCCATCTACCAGCCATCCAACAGCACCAATATCTGCCCATGACAGAGTGGGGTAGTTGAAGATGGATGAATATTTGGCTTTGCCTGTATGCAATTGATCAAGCAACTCTTCTCTTGAAATATTTAAGGATTCAGCAGCCGTATAGAGATATAGTCCATGTCCGCCTTCATCCTGAACCTTTGCAGTGAGTACCATTTTTGCTCTAAGACTGGGAGCGCGGGTAATCCAGTTTCCTTCGGGAAGCATACCTACAATTTCTGAATGAGCATGTTGCGATACTTGTCGGACAAGATGCTTTCGGTAATTATCCGGCATCCAGTCTTTAGGCTCAATGTTCTCATTTTTAGACAGCTTGGCTTCAAAATGGGTTTCTAATTGATTAATATCCATTTTTCTAATTTTTAATTGATTCAATTTTACGGGCATAAATGTAAGAAGAAATAAGGCAATACCATATGATATTGCGGACTACACATTTAAAATTTTATTTTTGCGGTCTCATTATGACACAATTTCACAAACTTGCAATTGCAGATGTACGCAAAGAGACAGTAGACTGTGTTTCTGTTGCATTTAATATACCTGCATCTCTAAAAGAAGAGTATAAATTTATTCAAGGTCAATACCTTACTCTTAAACTTAATATCAATGGCGAAGAAATTCGCAGGTCGTATTCCATTTGCAGCGGTATATATGAAAATGAATTGCGCATAGCTGTAAAAAGAGTGAAAGGCGGAAAGGGGTCTAATTTTATCGTTGATCATTTAAAAACCGGGTCCGAAGTTGAAGTGATGATTCCGAAGGGAGGCTTTCATACTCCTCTGCATCCGGATAATAAAAAGAACTATGTATTATTTGCGGGAGGCAGCGGTATAACCCCTATGCTTTCTATTATAAAAACAGTTTTGAAAGACGAGATTAATTCTAATGTAAAATTATTTTACGGTAACCTGGATGAGGAGGCTACTATTTTCCGTAATCAGTTAAATGATATAGAAAAAAACAACTCAACACGGGTTAAGATATATTATGTACTGGATAAGCCAAAAGCACCAATTGATAATCTTTTTAAAGGGATGCTCACTACTGATAAAGCAGAAGCCTTAGTTTCAAAATTTATCCCTCTTAATTCAGATAATGAATTTTTCATTTGCGGACCCGGCCCTATGATGAGTAATGTTAAAACTGTTCTTCAAAAGTTAGGTGTAGATAAAAAGAAGATTCATATAGAATATTTCGGAACTTCTCCTGAAGATGTACCTGCGATGCCGATAACTCCAGTTACTGAAAAAATAAATTCTAAGGTTACTGTCATTCAATATGGAATAGAGACCACGTTCGATCTGGCATCCGGCGGACATTCTATACTGGATGCAGCCATAGAAGCCGGGGTTGATGCACCTTTTGCATGTAAAGGTGCTGTTTGTGCTACTTGCCGTGGTAAAGTTTTGGAAGGCAAAGTACAGATGGAAAAAAACTTTGCTCTTACCGATTCAGAAGTTGCTGAAGGATATATTTTAACTTGCCAAAGCCATCCTATTACTCCGGTTGTAAAAGTAGATTACGACGCATGATGGGGTTTGTTTATCTATTTAGCTGCAAAAAGCCTTTATACACTTTGTCATTTACTTGCACTATGTAATAGTAGACTCCTTCTTTTGATTCAAGCCCGCCGGCAGTTCTCCCATCCCATCCGTTTTTGTAAAGTTGAGTTGCAAAAATTAATACACCCCATCGATCGTAGATCTGTAATGAATATTTTTCCTCCGGGCATATTTTCGGAATAAGGAACTCATCATTAATACCATCGTTATTGGGAGTAAATACATTCGGGATCTTTTTTTCAGCCAAGCAGGGTTCAGGCATCACTAAAATGGAATCTATTCCTTCACATCCTAAGGCATCGTATACATAGAATGTGTAGGTCATGGTATCTTTAGGTGTTCCAATAACAACGGTATTACAGGTATCACAACTAATGTTAATGTTCGGTATCCAGCTATAGGTATAAGGAGGGGTGCCACCTGTATTGACTGTAGTTATATTTATTGCACTGTCATTTGGAATAATAAAAGTATGAGTCCCTATAACAGAAGCATTCACTACACTTATTGTATTTACCATTCCGGTAAGATTGGTTGCTTCAAGAATACAGGGTGTACCATTTGATAAAGTATTTTTCATTACCAAAATGGGTTTGAAATTCCCTTGTGTTTTATAAGTATAGCAAGTATCCCCCAAACTTTGCAGAACAGAACCATCTCCAAAATCCCATATATAACTTTCTGAATTAATGGAGGAAGCATCAAAACAAGTTTTGTGAGGTATGCATCCCGAAACCGGGCTAAAAGAAAATGATCCAACCGGACCCGGAACAACAACAATGCTATCAAGAGTAAGAGTGTCTTTACATCCGCCTGCGTTTGTAACAATGAGTGTTACATCATATACTCCGGGTTTTGTATAGGTATAAGTAGGGTTTTGTAGTGTTGAACCTGCTCCATTTCCGAAGTTCCAATTCCAAGAGGTAATATAACCCGTAGATGAGTCTTTAAAAGCAATTTGCATGGTACCGCACCCCGCATTTAATGTTGAATCGTTAAAATTGGCAACAGGTTTAAGTATGCGAATGTTTTTTATAATGGTACTGTCACAGTTGTTCGTATCAAGAACGGTGAGAGAAACTGTATATATTCCATCATTTATATATGAGTGCGTAGTAATGGCGCTAATAGTTGTGTCTTTATTTCCATCTCCAAAATTCCATATATAAGTTCCCCCAACAACTGATGTGGCAGATGCGTCAAATACGATTACATCGGATTTACATGCAAAAGTGTCTATTTCAAGTGCAGGAAAAGGGAAGGTTGGTTTTATATAATTATTTTTTGTAATTGTTTTAACACAACTATTACTATCGGTTACTGTCATTGTAACGGAATAAACTCCGGGAATAGAGTAAATATGTGAAACAGCATTATTAGTGATAGTATCGGGTTTTGATCCATCACCATAATTCCATATCCACTGGGTGAGTGGTGAATCTAATATAGATGAGTCTTTAAAAGTTGCGAGCATAGGTCTACAGCCTGTTAAGGGGGTTCCATTAAAATCAGGTAAAGGCCCAAGAATATGTAATGTATCGATCAATGTGTCCGTACAATTATTGAGATCAGTTATTATTAATTTAATCGGATAATATCCGGGAGAGTTATAGACATAAAATGCTGTATCTGCTGTGCTTGTATCTATAGAACTAATTGGGTCGCCTAAATCCCAATAATATTTTATTGCACTCTGTGAAGTGCTTGAAAAATCAACACTTGCCGGATAACACCAACTTGCAGCAGTTGTTAAGTAGTTGGCGATGGGAGTGGAAATTGCAAAATTCTTAGTATTTGTATTTGAACAACCGGCATTAAAATTATAGGCGGTAAGTGAGACTGCATAAGTACCTGTGGTTGTATATGTATGAGTAGGATTGGGAACATCAGACAAAATAGTTCCATCCCCAAAATTCCAGACAAGGGAATCGGCTCCTACAGAAGTACTTGTAAATTTTACCGTATAATAATTACTACAGCTGAGTGTATAAGTGAAATTTGATTTGGGGGGTAGAACAGTCGCTAATTTAGTTGTGGAAGTATCTGCACATCCGTTATTATATGCAATCAGCATTGGTTGGAATGATCCTGTATCGGCAAATACATGCAATGGATTCTGGATGAAGTCAAATCCTCCATCATCATAAACCCACTTCCAACCTGTGGCATTACTCGATGAATCAATAAAGGACATTGGTAGTCCATAGCAAGTAGTGTCTTTTATAATCCCAAATTTTGCAGTAGGTTTAATTCCCACTTTTATACAATTATTGCAGACTGCTGTATCGTAACATCCATTGGCGGTTGTTGAGGTAAGTGTAAAACTATAAACACCTGTTGCTGTATATGTATGCGCTGTTAATGGGTTTGAAACTGAGGCTGAGCTACCATCTCCAAAATTCCATGTGTGATTTGTAATTGGTGAGATAGAATTTTTTGTTGTGTCTAAAAAAAGCATATTAAGTGGAACGCATCCGCTGTCTGGTCCACTAACAAAATAGGCGATAGGAGGAGAAATAATAATAAAACTATTTTTAGTTATTGTGTCAGAACATCCTCCGGTTGTACTTGTAGCTATAAGAGAAACATCATAAGTGCCGGAAGTGGTATACGTATGACTTGGGTTTTGTAGTATAGAGGTGCTTCCGTCTCCAAAATTCCAAACATAATTGTTAGTTCCGTTAGAAGTATTTGTAAAGTTGACAGTAAAAGGAAATGCACATGCTTTTGTTGTGTCTGCTGTATAATCTGCTGTGGGTGTTTGATGGGCTGTTATTGTACTTGAAATGGTATCGCTACATCCATTTGCATCACTTGCAATCAGCGTAAAAGTATGAGTGCCTGCAGTTGTATAAATATGAGAGGGATTAAAAGTGGTTGATGTATTACCATCTCCAAAATCCCAAATTGACGATGTTGTTGCCGGTGTGGAAATATTAGTGAATGTAATAGAGTCACCAGTACATACGGAGGTTGGGGTTACAGAGAAACTGGCCGTGATATTTTGAATTGATATGAATTTTGTTTTTACAAGTGAATCAATACATCCGTTTTGATAAGTAGTTAGGGTTACATCATATGCGCCATATGAATTGTAGGTGTGTGTGGGACTAATGGCGGTAGATGTATCTCCATCTCCAAAGTTCCATAAATATGTGGTGGTTCCTATAACAGTAGAAGTATTGTTAAACGTTACATTGAGTGGAGGAGTGCAGGATGAAGTTGGTGATGCAGAGAAAGAAATGTTAGGCTTTTGGATTATTACAACCTTTTGAATATAGTTACTTGTACATCCGTTAAGATCAGTAGTAATTACACTTACAGGAAAATTCCCTGGAGATAAATAAGGATGGTTTATTGATGGGGTAGTAGTAGTGGAAACATTGCCATCACCAAAATCCCATTCCCAAGATGCAATAGCAGCTCCTCCCGGAGCAATTATAGTAGCGTCTGTAAATGTTATAGGCTGCCCTACGCACGCTGTATCTGTATTAAGTGTAAATCCGGCAATTGCTTTATTGTAAACGATAATGTATCCGGTTTTTATTTCTACATCAGAAGTTGATCCATTAGTAGCAGTAAGTGTGACAGAGTAAACCCCGGGTATAGTATAGATCGTACTGGGGGTTTGATTGGTTGATGTGCTTGAATTTCCAAAATTCCAATTCCATGTTGTTGATCCTGTAGATAAGTTTGTAAAGGTTACGACAAGAGGAGCACAACCTTTAGTTTGAGACGCGGAGAAATCTGCATTTACTTGCGCTTTTAGTGAAAATGATAAGCTAATTCCAAATAGGATTAGCATTAATATCCTGAATTGATAAAATGAAGAGGATGAAAAAAAACATGTGGTAGCAATTTTTTTCATTCAAAATGGAGTTATGGGTGTTGTTTCAAAAATAATATTGTGTAGCATATTATAAAAGTAGTTATAACAAACGTTGTTAGCATATGATTGTTAATTTCATTTTATAGTTTTATGAAACTTTTATTCAATGTATTTATAATCATCAGGCTATATATATAATATTTATTTTTGACTTAAATGTAAATAATGGATAAATATAGAGTATTACTAACAGGAGGTGCAGGGTTTATAGGGTCGAACATACTTGCTAGTTTGGTTGATAGCCCAACAGTTGATAAAGTAGTTGTTTTAGATAATCTTTCCACCGGTTATGAAAAAAATCTGATTAAACACCCTAAAGTCAGTTTTTATAATGGCGATATTAGAAAGTTTGAAATTTGCCTTGAAGCTGCAAAAGATTTGAATGTAATATGTCATCAAGCTGCCCTTGGTTCCGTTCCTCGTTCTATCAAGGATCCAATAACTACTAATGATGTAAATATTAATGGAACCCTTAATGTGTTTTACGCAGCTAAAGAGTCCGGAATAAAAAAAATAGTGTTTGCGTCTTCTTCTTCTGTTTATGGAAATAATACTGATTTACCAAAACAAGAAGATAAAATTGGGATTCCATTATCTCCTTATGGCGTAACAAAGCAAGTAGGTGAGTTATATGCAAAAGTTTTTCATAAAACATATGATCTTAATTTTATTGGATTAAGATACTTTAACGTTTTTGGCCCTAATCAGGACCCCAATGGACCTTATGCAGCAGTAGTCCCACTTTTTATTATTAATTTCTTAAATAATATTCCATCTGTTATTAATGGTGATGGTTCTCAGAGTAGAGATTTTACGTATGTGGGAAATGTTGTCGATGCAAATCTTAAAGCCATTTTTTCTAATGATATTAATGCGTGGAATAACATTTACAATATTGCTTTTGGCAGCCGCTCAAATCTATTAGAACTATATGAATTAATCCAACATGTTTCCGGAAAAAAGATAAAACCTGTATTTGGCCCAGAAAGACATGGTGACATTCCTCATAGTTTAGCAGATATCTCTAAGGCAAGAAAGAATTTATTGTACTCTCCAACTATATCTCTCCAAGAAGGAGTTCAGTTAACCTATAATTGGTTTTCAAAAAATAAATTTGCAAAAGAACAAGCAACCACTTAACAATCTTTCTATTTTATAAATATGTGTGGAATAGCAGGTTTTTTTCATTTTGATAGAGATAGACCAGTAGATAAAAAGCTGCTTGAAAAGATTACTAATGTTTTAGCTCATCGAGGTCCTGATGGATCGGGGTTTTATTGTAAGGATAATATAGCACTTGGTCATAGAAGACTTTCCATCATTGATCTTTCAACCGGTGATCAGCCCATGTTTAATTCGGATAAGAGTTTAGCTGTTGTATTTAATGGGGAGATATATAATTACATGGAGCTGCGTGACGAATTAAAGCGGCTTGGGTATAAATTTAATACGAACTCCGATACAGAAGTTATACTTAAAGCCTACGAAGAATGGGGAGTTAACTGCCAAAATAAATTTAATGGAATGTGGGCATTTGCTATTTGGGACGAAAAGAAAAAATATCTTTTTATTTCAAGAGATAGAATAGGCGAGAAACCCCTCTGTTATTCAACCCATGATAGCACATTTATTTTTGGTTCGGAAATAAAAAGTATTCTGGCTTATGGAATTGTTGCAACCCCTAATTTTGAATTAACAGAACTTTATTTGAGCCTTGGTTACATTCCCGCTCCTTATTCTTTTTATAAGAACATATCTAAGTTACAAGCTGGACATTATTTATTGGTTTCAGAAAACTCAGTGCAAGAAAAAAAATATTGGGACTTGCCAGATATAGATGAAGGCAATATGTTGATGGATAAAAAACAAGTATGTACCACATTTGAAGATTTGTTTAAAGACTCCGTAAGAATAAGGATGCGTAGCGATGTTCCTTATGGAGCCTTTTTAAGTGGCGGACTGGATTCAGCCAGTGTGGTCGCTCTCATGAGTGAAATAAGTAAAGAAAAAGTAAAAACATTTACTATTGGCTTTAAAGAAAGAGCGTTTGATGAACGAAAATTAGCTAAAGAGGTAGCCCAAAAATTTAGTACAGATCATAAAGAATATATGATTGATTACGGTTTTTTTGAAGATGCCCTTAATAAAGTAATGTATCATTTTGATGAGCCATTTGGCGACTCATCTGCATTACCTACCGGAGAAGTTTCTAAAATAGCTGCTCAAAATGTAAAAATGGTTTTAACAGGTGATGGTGGTGACGAGGTTCTATCAGGTTACAATTCAAATCGACTAGAAAAGTTTTCTGAACAATACCAGCGAATGCCATCAGTCTTTAGAAATAAACTGCCTAAGGTAGCCTCTTATTTAGGTGATATAATTGGTGGAGATAGTAAGTATAAAATCAAACAAGTATCAAAAGCGCTGGCTTTTTCTAATGAATCATTTATTAATCGATTGATGGCTAAGTCCTGGTGTAATCCTCAAATGATATCTAAATTAATCCCCAATTCTGAAAAACAAATTAAACTTTCTGATTTTTTACTTGATTTTTTTTCCAAATACCGCGTAAAGGATTCATTTTATAAGCTGATGGTATTTCAATTTAAAATATTGTTGCCTGATGATTTTTTAACTAAAGTAGATCGCATGAGCATGGCGGCTTCGCTTGAAACTCGTGTGCCATTTCTTGACTATCGTTTAGTGGAATTTATGGCAAAAGTGCATAGAGATGTAAAGATGGAAGGCTATCAGCGAAAAAGTATTTTGAGAAATACGATAGGAAAACGATTGCCGGCATCGCTATTACATGCTCCCAAAAAAGGTTTTAGCATACCCCTTAGAGAATGGTTTAAGGATAAGGTTTTTGAGCAAAAATTAAATAACCTTTCGTCTTCAAATTTTGGATTGAATGAAAAAATTTTAAAAGAGATTGTTGTTAGCAATAATTCGGGAAAAGAAGATTATGGTAATCTTTTGTGGATGTTACTACTATATAAAAAGTGGGCCGGTATTTAGTTTATATTGCTTTTTTTCTTTCTAAAATAATTGCAATAAAAATCCCAAATAACAAACCAATCACAGCTCCGGCAAAAGTGGTTTTCCATCGTACAGGAAAATCGGGTTTGTCTCTAGGTGAAAATCTACTTATCACTTCTATATTATCAATGAGGATTAATTCTTTACTTAGGTCTAGATCGTCTCTAAAAAGCTTAATACCTTCTCTGTATATATTAACAGGGTCAATAGGCTGTCCGAAAACAAACCCTGCATTAACCCCTCTAGGTAACATATTATTCGTTACTATGTTTTTTATGCTATCCAAATCATGTATTTCGCTGCTAAGTTTATTTCTCATCATTTGAATTTCAGCCTTTCTTATTTCTTTTCGTTTTAATGCATACTCGTTATTTTCTAAGTATTGTACTATTGCCGTTTGAATCGTATCAAAGACGGTATTGCTATAAGCAGAAACATTTATCTTGAATGGGAGGCCAAGTACTATCGTGTCTTTATCTTTAAACCTTTCTTGTAGCTTTTCATCATAATTGCTAAACTCTATTTTCTTTATTTGACGAGCAGAAGAAGCATCTATTTTTAGCTTTTCTGCCAATAGTTCTGGTGTATTGTCTTTTACAATAGACTGTAAGTCCTGAACTAGATCAGCACAAAAATCATTTCTTAATGTTGCAGAAGAAAGAGTAGTGGAAGCAACGTAAACCGGATTTGATTGGAAATATAGGATTAATCCTAAAGCAATACCTAAAGTGCAAAATGATCCAATAAGCATTTTGCGCTTTTTGCAAAGAATAAATAAGTTGTTGATTAGTGTACCAATACTAATAAAGAAATGCTTGATTGTGTTTAGTATTACACGTAGATCTAATTCATCTTTATGATTTGAATCTTCATTCATCAGTTGTACTTTTGCACGAAAGTACACTAATTTTCAATTTTTAAATCTTGTTATTAATATATTTGCAAGATTTATTAATTTTTATTTCAATAATATGTTAGATTTAAATGGTAAGAGCATTTTAATTACTGGTGGCACTGGATCACTTGGAAAACAGCTTACAAAGACTATTTTACAACGGTGGAGCAAGGTTAAACGTTTGGTTGTGTTCTCACGAGATGAGCAAAAGCAATTCCAAATGTCATTGGAGTTCCCGGAATCTAAATATCCGGCTATACGTTATTTTATTGGAGATATTCGTGATTACGAACGTTTATTGAGTGCTTTTGAAGGGGTTGATATCATTATACATACTGCAGCGATGAAAATTGTCCCCATTGCAGAATACAACCCTATGGAATGTGTTAAAACAAATATTATTGGTGCAGAAAATGTTATTAATGCATGTTTTGCTACTCGCGTAGAAAATGTGGTGGCTCTATCAACTGATAAAGCAGCTGCTCCTATTAGTTTATATGGTGCCACGAAGTTGTGTTCAGATAAACTTTTTGTTGCCGCCAATAACATCAAAGGGCATAGAGGTATTAAATTTTCAGTAGTACGTTATGGGAATGTGATGGGGTCAAATGGATCTGTAATACCTTTTTTTATTAAAAAGAGAAAAGACGGAGTTTTGCCAATTACCGATGTAAATATGACCCGTTTTAACATTTCTTTAAATGAAGGCGTAGATTTGGTTCTACATGCTTTAGAAACAGCATGGGGAGGTGAAATATTTGTTCCTAAAATTCCATCGTATAAAATTACAGAAGTAGTAAAAGCTATAGGGCCTGATTGTAAAATAGAGGTTGTCGGTATAAGGCCTGGCGAAAAGATTCATGAGGAAATGATAACAGCATCCGATTCATTTTCAACTTATGACCTTGGTAAATACTATTCAATACTTCCACAAGTGCCATGTTTTAATATAGCAGATTATATCAAGCATTTTAATGCCAAATCAGTGCCAATAGGCTTTGAATATAATTCTGGTAATAATGAAGAATGGGTGGACGCTTCTGCTTTGAGAAAATTAATTAAAGATCATGTAGACCCTGAATTTTCAATTTGATTAATCGATCATGAATTCAATACCCTACGGAAAGCAATATATATCACAAAAAGATATTGATGCAGTAGTGCGTGTACTTCAATCTGATTTTCTTACTCAAGGACCAGCTGTAAAAGCGTTTGAAGAAGCATTTG
>CAZCJN010000010.1:1300-30058 GCA_964498865.1 uncultured Bacteroidia bacterium | reverse complement strand
TATACCCAACGTCACTTACGCGGTTATACTTAAATGAATCAGCAAGGAAATTATATACGCATATCATGCCGCAGTAGGACCTGGTCTCATCTTCTCTAACATACGCTGTTTTCCAAATATGATGACTCTTATCAAATTCGAAAACATTGGTATGCATATGAAATAAAAGTACATCCCCCGCCACTCTCAGTTCAATTTCATAAGGTCCTTTATCTTTATAGTCAATAGTTAATCTTTTATCTATTTTCTCTGCTTCATGTTTTAAACCATGTGTCAATTCCTTTACCACATCTTTAAGTTGCTCAAATACTTTTATGTTATTATGATAAACATTTTGTTTAAGAGACGACTTTTCCTTGAGTAGTTGAAGAATAAGGGGTTGTCCATTTTGTTTCTGCATACGTCAAAATTATATATTATTTCGGGGAGAGCATGATGAAAAAACAACCATCTATTTTTTTAGACTAATAGTTATTTAAATGGTAACCCTTTGGTTAACTACTAGAGTCTATTAAGAACGTTATTTTTTTGCAGCTTATATCGTCTAATTTAGAGTTAGAAGAATTATATATAATGTATAGTGGCTTTATTTTATTGAACTTGCCTATATAAAATTATTATCGTTATATATAACTATATACGTATATAAAATTTGAAAAAATAAAGAATACGTTTATCTTTGATGTGGATAATTGATTACCATGTTAAATAAAATCTTCTCTATATTATTTATCCCTCTCATTTTAATAAGCTCCTCCGGGGGTGTTGTGTTTATGGAAAGATGTGGTATGAGCAAACTCCCTTCCTACTCCCTGGTAGAAGGAAAAAAATGCTGTTGCAGTCAATCACAACATGACCTATGTTGCACAGAAACAAAAATTGTTATAAAAAAAATTGAAGATGATTATTCTTCCTCTGTTTCTGCAAGCATTCCTTTAATTAAATCTTTCCAATTCACTTTACCTTCTCTTCCATCTGTATCTATGTTTGATATGGTTGTTCTAAAACACATCCTTACGTTCGACCACGCACCTCCGAATACTTCTACTTCCCTCTCTGTGAAGTACAGAAGGCTTCTTATTTGATTTTTTCATTCTGGCTCTTATATTTTGCTTATTGATTAAGTAAAATGGAGGGGCTTTTGCTTTAACCTTATTCGTTTAATAAAAAATTAAATCATGTAAACGACACAAGCAAACAATGATCAAATAGTAACAATAGTAAAACTTACACCTATGAAAAAAATATACACCTTATTCCTGGCTTTAATCCTTACAGGTGCTACTATAAAAGCACAGACTACTGCAATGGATTTCATAATGAATGATTGTAATGGAAAAATGCATCACTTATTTAATGAATTAGATTCACAGAATGTTATTATAATGGAATTTTTTATGCTTAGTTGTACTCCCTGTATAACAGCAGGAGATGCGCTAGAAGCAATGCTTCCACATTTGAAAAATAGTTATGGCAACAAAGTAAGGTTCTATCATTTTGGGTTTACGAATAGCTATACATGTCCGCAAATCACAAACTGGGTGAACACAAACGGTTATACTTCCGTTCCTTTTGATTCCGGAGGAGTGCAGGTTGCTTATTACGGAGGAATGGGGATGCCAACTATAGCAGTTGTTGCAGGAAGTGATCATAAAGTTCTTTGGTTAACAGATCAAAATATAGCTTTCACCCCAAACGACACTGCAGTTATAAGCAATGTGATAAGTCATTTCCTGGATAGTATATTAACCGATATCCCCAATAAACCTTCTCTTATTTCAAATATTTCAACGTATCCTAATCCTCTATCCGATCAACTTTCTATTTCACTTAATATACGAAAAACAGGGATCCTTCATCTTAGCTTAATGAGCATTGAAGGAAAGAAAATAGTTGAACTTTCAAATGAAAATATAACAGCAGGCAGTTGGAATAAAACACTGTCTCTCCCTGAGCTTGAAAGTGGGCTATATTTTCTGAGAGGAGAAATGGATGAGGAAAGTTTTACGAGAAAAATAACCATTCAACAAAATAAATAAAATCTTCATGAAAAAAATAAGTTTTCAGCTTTTGGCCTTGTCCATACTCATAGGTTGGAGTTCGGAAAAATCATTTTCTCAAAACCCTCTATTTATTCCTGATACCTTATCAGGAACAACATTTAATATTACTATTCAGAATGGAACCAAAGTATTTTATACCGGGTATAATACCAACACAATGGGGTACAACGGACCATTCCTTGGCCCTACCCTGTTTATGAATAAAGGTGACAGCGTTACGCTTAACGTTAAAAATAATCTGCCCACAGCGCCAACAACTGTTCATTGGCATGGCTTTCACATTCCCGCAAAACACGATGGAAGCCCCTATCAGATGATTGCCCCATCTACCACATGGAGTCCGTCATTTAAAATAAGAAACAATGCAGCAACTTACTGGTACCACGCACACCCACATGGTAAAACAGAGATTCAGGTTTTAAAAGGGTTGGCAGGAATGATCATTATACGGGACAGTGCTGAAGCGTCTTATAATTTACCTAGGCGTTATAAAATAGATGACTTTCCGCTAATAGTCCAATCACGTATTTTTGACGACTTCTTTCAAATTGGAACTGCAACTCATGATGATAGCGTTCTAATGGTAAATGGAACTGCCAATGCTTATCTTCCGGTTCCAAAACAAGTTGTTCGTTTTCGTCTGTTAAACGGATCTGCAGACCGGACCTATAATTTTGGTTTGTCCGATAGCTCTAACTTCTATGTAATTGCCTCAGATGGTGGATTACTTGCAGAGCCATATTCCACCAAGCGATTGAAGCTTTCAAACGGAGAAAGAGCAGAAATACTTATAGATTTTGGCAACGATACCATTGGTCAAAAAATTTATTTAAAAAGTTACGCATCTGAACTCCCCAGAGGGATTATCGGTGCAGATTCAGTAGGTGAAAAGGGCATTAATATACAGGATGGATATTATCAGAACAAACTGAACGGAAATGATTTTAATATTGTTCGCTTTGATGTAACAACTCCCACAACTAACCCGGTAACTACCATTCCCACTTCATTTGCCCCCATTGATTATATATCGCCTACTACAGCAAATGTTACCCGAAAATTAATTTTTACTCCTGATCTGGTAACCAGCGGCCAGCAAGGCTTCGTTGATGGTCCTTTTTTCATCAACAACAAAATGTTTCACATGGATTCTATTAACATTACAACCTATTTAGGTAATACTGAAATATGGTCGCTTATCAATGAAACCTATGTGGCGCATTCATTCCATATTCATGATGTGCAATTTTTTGTTTTAGATATAAATAAACAACCCCCTCCACCCGAATTAAAAGGATACAAAGATGTCGTTCTTGTACGACCCCATGATACCCTAAGGTTCATTACTCGATTTGAAGACTTTGCGGATAAAGATGTTCCGTATATGTACCATTGTCATTTACTTCATCATGAAGACGATGGAATGATGGGCACTTTTCTTGTACTTGACTCTGCTGTTAACGGTATCGCTGAAAATATTGCATTACAAAAGAACCTGAAAGTATACCAGGATTTTAACAACAATGAATTAACTGTTGAAATTCTAGCAAGCAAAAGCTGTGCGTCAGAGGTATATATAACAGATGTGCTTGGGAAAAAACAAAAAAATGTTTTCAGTGGGATACTCTTAAAGGGAGAAAATAAACTCAAAGTAAATATCAGCAATTTAAATCCGGGTATTTATTTTATAGTTTATAATGGAGAAGTTGATCTCTGTAAAAAAATTATAAGATGAATTTAACAACAACAACAAATACAAATAAAGCATGAAAAGGATTTATTTTTTATTCAGCTTAATGACTGCCACGCTCGCACATAGCCAACGCATTTCACCTTCCATTATTAATTCAACCGGAGGAACAGCGAGTGTGGGAAAGTATTTTGTCGACTGGTCCCTATGCGAAGTAACTCTTACAAGTACTTTTTCTACTCCCAATCTTATAGTCACACAAGGAGTATTGCAAAATAATCCGGATGGCAACCCAACCGACATCCATAACCCTGTTTCTTTTAAAAAAAATGTCAAGGTATTTCCCAACCCATCTAAAGATATTCTTTACATGCAGTCGGAAGAAAAATCCGAATCTAAATTTCAGTACGCGTTGCTGGATATTAACGGCAAAATTATTTTCAACCATACAACCGGAGTTTCTTTAAGTGAAACAATACAAGCAATTGACCTTTCCGGGCTTCCTTCCGGCATATACATACTGCAAATAAGGGAATCAAAAAAAGAACAAAGCCTCACTCAATCCTACAAGGTTCAAAAAATAAATTAAAATTTTATCCTACTTCCTTTCAGAAGGAGGTTGAGATGAAGTAATATAAACTCCCTAAATAAAATCTTACAAACATGAAAAACATACTCTTAATCTTTTCCGTAATTGCTATAACATTATCTATTGCAAAGGCACATCCTCCTGCAAGATTCAATTATCAAGGAGTTGCCCGGGATAGCTCGGGAAAACCACTCGCTAACCAAAGGATATCTCTAAAAATCAGCATAGTTGACGTTGGAACCGGCATCGATTCCATTGTTTATTCAGAAACTCATATTGACACAACCAATGCCTTTGGCCTTTTTAATGTTCAGGTTGGTGGAGGAATTGTGCTCTTCGGCACAATGGCGGGAGTGAACTGGATAGGTGCTCATGGAGAAAAATATTTAGAGGTTTCTATGGATCCTACAGGTGGTACAGCCTATATTAAATTAGGAAGAGAAAGACTATGGTCAGTACCTTTTGCCCGACGCGCAGAAGACGCGGGCATGCTATCAATTTACAGCGGAGGACCTGGAGCTTTACCTATGTTCGGTAACCCCAATAAGATGCTTATCAGGCACTCAGTTACCGCCCCAACGTGGGGACTACAATACAATGATGCTGATGGAAAATTTAGTTTTGTAAGCGCAGGACTAAGTGTAATGGATGTTGATTTAAAACTCAAACAACTTACCCTGAATGGAGGTTTTCAATTAAAGAGCGGAACTCCAGGAGTTGACAAAGTATTGGTTTCAGATTCTACAGGCATAGGCACTTGGCAAGATTTTACAACTAAAATATCCTCCTTTCAACCTACCGGTTGTCTCTCAACACCTAGTGTAACCACTACCTATACAGAAATTGGCCAATTAGGCACATTCACAGTAAATGATTCTACCACGTTTATTAAACTCACTTTACAAACAAATGTATATGCAATGACAATGAGCGGTGCTAAAGGAGTTATTTTCGAATTAAGAGTAGATGATATTCCAACCACTATAGGAAATGCCACTGCGCTGATCAGAACAACAGGGACTTTCGATCCAATATCAATCGTTGGTGTATTTAAGGGATTGAAAGTTGGAACACATGATGTGAACCTTTATGTAAAAACGGATGCCGGTACTGCCACTGATGCAGGCTGGGATGAGGGATGTTTTAACAGTGCCGGTACCAATAATGTATTAGTTGAAGAATATAAATAGATAAATACAAATAGAATAAAAAACCACCCGAGTACGGGTGGTTTTTATATGTTCCCTAAGCAGAATTTTTGCTGACAGCTATCACTTGACACATTTAGATTTCAATACTTGACCTGAATAAATAGGTACTGTAGTTTTCAAGCGTTTCAGAAACAGAGCTACTATTCTACCCTAATTTTTGGGATGGAATAACAATTTTAAATGTAGTTCCATAATCAATACTTGAACATACATAGATTCTTCCATTCATTTTATCAACGGCCTCGTTTACAATATAATCCAGATCCGGTAGCTTTGGAAGCACGTATTCTTACCATTTTTAATTCAATTGTAATGCAATACTTTCTGAACTGCGTCTTAGCGCTTTTGTTCCCAATTCAGAGCAACTTCAAGTATTTCATTGCATTTAATTACTGCATTTTTACTTGCTACTTACTTTATATAAATGTGCTTAATGTGCTTTGGAAGTTATAACTAATTGATTTATAAAAGTATAAAATAAATTATATCAAATTAATTTTATACTTTTATATTATAAATAATTTATTGTTCTCTAAGCTTATTGTCTGGCGCACTGATTTTTTTTGATGCATTACCGTGCACTCTTCATGAAAAACTAAAAAAATTTTGATCATGAAAAAAGAAGGAAAGATCAGCATTTTATATTTAGATGATGAAGAAAACAATCTGGTGGCATTTAAAGCCAACTTCAGAACATTTTACACCGTCTATACTACCACCTCTGCAGATGAAGCAATGAAAATATTAAGGAGTAACAAAATTAATGTTGTTATTTCCGACCAGCGAATGCCCAATGTAACAGGCGTGCAGTTTTTTGAAAACATACTTAAAGAATTTCCGGATCCCATTAGAATACTTTTAACCGGCTATGCCGATATACAGGCAGTTATAGAGGCTATTAATAAAGGACAAGTATACCGTTATATTACAAAGCCTTTTGTTGCAGATGATTTAAAAATAACCATTGCGAATGCTTTTGAAGTATATGCACTCAGAGAAGAAAATGCAGACCTAATGAAAAAACTTTTAGAAGCCAATCAACAATTGGAATTTATGTTGCGTCAACGCATCCTTTCTTTAGATATTCCTCCGGGTCAAAGCGATTAATTTGATTTAACTATTAATCTTTGTTGATAATCTAACTTACAAAATAAATTACTGAATACAACATCCTATGTCTGTAGAAAAAAAGTCACACAAATGCCTTTGGCTTTTTTTCGCTCCCCCAGCAGGACTTGTCTCGATAGCTATCGGGACTGCTACCCTATTAGAAAAATCTATTTATTAATTTCTCTCTGATTTCAGTAATATAAAACATTAACTGGGCTAGCTTGCCATAGGTAACTAAAAAAGAAAAAGGTTGCTATTTCATAGCAACCTTTTTTCGCTCCTCGAGCAGGACTTGAACCTGCGACCCTCTGATTAACAGTCAGATGCTCTAACCAGCTGAGCTATCGAGGAATATTATCAAAACGGGTCGCAATATTACATAAAAAATACATATATATTAGCGCAAAATTTAAAAAATATGAGTTTACTCGTTGTTGGTACCGTTGCATTTGATGCCATAGAAACCCCCTTTGGAAAAACAGATAAGATTATAGGAGGAGCTGCTACCTATATATCACTGGCAGCATCTTATTTCACTAAAAAAATAAATTTAGTAGCGGTGGTAGGTGAAGATTTCCCTGGCGAATCAATTAATATGATGAAACAACATCATGTAAATACAGAAGGTTTGCAAGTTAAAAAAGGTGAAAAAAGTTTTTTTTGGTCTGGTAAATATCATAATGACATGAATAGCAGGGACACGCTTGTAACAGAGTTAAACGTATTAGCTGATTTTAACCCTGTAGTACCTGCTTCTTACAAAGACTGTGAATTCCTAATGTTAGGCAACTTACAACCTTCTGTTCAACAACAAGTTTTGGCTCAATTACCCAAAAGACCAAAATTAGTTGTAATGGATACCATGAACTTTTGGATGAATGTTGCATGGGATGAATTAGTGAAAACTTTAAAATTGGTAGACGTGCTTACAATTAATGACGAAGAAGCAAGGATTTTATCTAAAGAATATTCACTCGTTAAGGCAGCTCAAAAAATACTGGCAATGGGGCCAAAAGTAGTAGTGATAAAAAAGGGAGAACACGGTGCTTTACTATTTAATAAGGAACAGGTGTTTTTTGCCCCTGCTCTTCCTCTTGAAGATGTATTTGACCCCACCGGGGCTGGTGATACTTTTGCCGGTGGTTTTATAGGATATTTAGCAAAAACAAAAGATATTTCTTTTGAGAATATGAAACGTGCCATTATTTTTGGATCAGCGATGGCAAGTTTCTGTGTAGAGAAATTTGGTACTGAAAGATTAATTAATTTAAATCAAGAGCAGGTAGACGAACGTGTAAAACAGTTTATCAATCTTGTGCAGTTTGATATCATGTTAAATTAATTTTTTTTAGCTATCCACCCTACAGGATCAGTCATTGTTTGCCCTTTCCATATCTCGAAATGCAGTTCAGTTATGGCATCGTCTCCTGTTAACACAGATCCTATGGGTTGTTTTGTCTTAATTTTTTCACCCGATTTTACACTTGCTTCCTGAAGATTAGAATAAACACTTAAGTATTCACCGTGTTTAATGATCACTACTTTTCCTTCTAATCCTCCAACCGACGCTACTGCTACAACGGTGCCGGCAAATACAGCTCTTACCATGGCGCCTTTAGTAGTACCTATATCAATTCCGTTATTGGAGATTTTTATCCCTGGCATATCAGGGTGATCATGAGTACCAAACTCCTCCGTAATAACCCCTTCTGTTACCGGCCAGGGTAATTTTCCTCTATTGCTTTCAAAATCATCCGAAAGAATTTTTTCATCGGGTGTCAATGATATTTTTTTAGTAGTGCTCTTGGTAAGTGATTGTGCTTTTTTAATTTCTTCATTAACTACCTTCTCAATTGCCTTACGCAGTTTTTCCGCCTGTTCTTGCTTCTTTTTAATGTTAGCACGTATATTTTTTTCTTTAGTCTGCAAATCAGTAAGTACAACTTCTTTGTTTTTTTTCTCTTTGGCCAGGTTGCCTGTTTCTCTTTGTTGTTGTGAAAGACTTTGTGCCTGTTGCTCCTTTTTACTTTCCAACTCAATTTTTTTTGATTGTAGCTGCCTTTGTGTGTCTTCTATTAACCCGGCTTGTTTCTTTCTAGCCTCTGTATAATATTGCATGTATTTTATACGTTGTATAGCCTGATTAAAATTTTGAGAAGCAAACAAAAACATAAGGAATGAATACGATTCTCTTGTCTTATAAGATGCTTGTATTATTTTAGCATAATCATCTTTTAAAAGTCGTAACTCTACTTCTTTTTGAAGAATTCCTTCTTTTGTTTCTGCAATATCGCTTTCAATCATGTTAATTTCCTTTCCTATCGTAGCAATCAATTCTTTTTGATGGGCTATCTTATTATTTAAAATAGCGAGCTGTATCATCGAACGATTTTTATTTTTCTTCACATCGTTCAACAACTGGTTTTGATATTCAATTTCTTTCTGTAACTCTTGCTTCTTATTCTCCAGATCTTTCTTCTTCTGCGTCTGCGCATATGTACCGGTAGATGCTACGCATACATATAACATGATGCAATAAACAACATTAACATAAACACTTTTCTTATTTTTTTTCGATAAGCTCATACCCTTCAGGGATAGTAAACGGAAATGTTTGAGGTTTATTAATAGTAGCCTTGCTGCCTTCGAGTGATACTTTGATAAGCTTATCGGATTTAATATAATATGTTAAGTTTTGGGGAATTAAAACTGTTTGCTGCACACTGTCAGAAGTCTCCTGAGGTTGAAAGTCGGTAAAATGGGCATCGAACTCTCTGCGCGATTCGAACTCCCTGAATAATATTCTTGTAATTTTAAAGGTATTATCTACCAACCAGATATTTTGTGCAGGCTCTCTGAGCTCTTTACCCTTTTCTATCACCTTACGTAATTTTCTTTTTCTAATAGTACCCAACAGGTACATACATGAATCAATGCCCGGTCTAAGTTTTTCATCTTCTTCATAAAACTCAACACTATTACCTATTAACAACGATTGTAATATTTCCAAATCAATTTCTGTTTTCAGCATTTGAGAAAGAGTATCATAAGTACCAATATAAAACCGCTTGTTCAAACGATCAATAAACTTTAAAGAATCTTTAGTAGCCGTAAACTTTATTGCCTCATACCCGAAAGAAGAAATAGATGCCCAAATAATACTATCCCTTTTCATTCTTAATGCAATAGTAAAATCTGTAGTCTTATCATCAATTGTTATATCCGCCTTTAGTTTCCTGCTAAATGTTTCGTATGTTGTTTGATTCTGTTTTAAAAGTGCAGTAAGTGTTTTTGCACTTTTATAATCAATCTTACACTTTACAGGCAAAGCTACAGGAATATTTTTTTTTGCTTTACAGGCAAACAAAAAAGAGACTATAAGAAAAAGAAGAATTTGCTTGCTACTCACTTCACTCGTAAAGTTTTTTATCTGAAATTTTTTTATCCAGCAGATCAGAATGAGTTCCTGTTGCTTTTGCTTTTTGCCAGTATTCAAGCGCATTATCTGTTTGACCTAATTGGTAAATAATATCACCATAATGTTCAAGTAAAGTTCCATTTTTATCATTGGAGTGTTGCAATGCTTTTTCTTGCCACCTTTTTGCTTCATCATAGTTCTTTTGTTTATATAAAATCCAGGCATATGTATCTTCATAAGAGGCATTATCTTTCACCAGTTGATTTGCTTTTCTTCCCATTTTTTCTGCTTTATCCAAATCTTCATTTCTAACAGATAAATAATACGCCCAGTTATTCATCACGTTTGCATTATCGGGATCAAGATTAAGTGACTTTTCAAAATTCTTATCCGACTGCGCATAATCTTTTAAACTATTGTAGCAATCGCCCATAATAGAATAAAAATTAGAGAGTAATTTTTTATCACCTACAACATAATCTTTACCTGAATTAACAGCGTCTATTGCCGCTTGATAATTTTTTTTCTGATAGTGAGCGCTTGCATTAAACATATAGGCATATGGCTCTGAAGGAAAAAGCTCTATAGCTTGCTTGCTTTCCGACTCCATGGCGTCAAAATCGCCCAATTGTTCATCAATTGCCATTACTTGTTGCCAGATAGGGTAACGATTTTTGTCAAGTTCAATGGCTTTACGAAAAGCATCACGCGCTTCTTTGTATTTTGCATCGCGGCTTAAAAAATCTCCTTGTATAGAATATGTTTTTGCATCTTGAGGATGAACACGAATGAGAATATTAATAAGTGTATCGGACTCTTCTCTTTCTTCTTTAAATTTTTCAGGTATATTGAAGTAGTTGAGAAGTATTTTCATTTTTTCATCAATATCATAAGAGGGATTTTCAAAAGCTTTCTTCACATGTAGAAATGCATTTTTATCATCTGCTCTTTTTTCATAGTAATCTGCTAGCATCAAATGGGCTTCTGCATCGTTAGGGTCTATTGAAAATATTTTGTTAAATACTTCCAGAGCTTTATCCTGCTTATCGTTTTGTTGATAAAGATCAGCAAGCATGCGATAATATTTTAACTCCTGAGGATTGGAATTAATTAAGCGTTGTGCTTCTATAACTGCTTTATCAAACTGTTTTTGTGCCAGATAAATTCTCTCTTTCTGAAGAATTATATCTTCCGTAATACCAATCAATGTTTCTATTTTATCATAAACAAGCAACGCCTCTTTCAATTTATTTGCTTGCAATAAAGAATTTGCTTTTAAAAAGTAATAATCGATTTTATCAGGGTTTATCTTAATTAGCGCATCCATGGTTTGCGATGCCTCGTCAAACCTCCCTGTTTCCATATAACATTTTGCCAAAAGCATTTTATACCATTCGTTGTTAGGATCTAACGATGCTGCTTTTTGGGCATAAGGAATCGCATCTGTACTTTTTCCTATCCCGTTGCTGATAAATGCTATTTCATAAAGCGAAGCAGCATGATTAGGATAGATGTCTAAGCACTTTTTGAAATGGCCTACTGCTTCCGGATAATTACCCTGTGTTTTTTGTATGATTCCATCGGTAAATGCAACATCCAATTTACGTTTTTCACTATAAGATACGGGTAATCTTGTCTCTACTTGTGTAGAAGTATTTTGAACAGGTGCTTTTTGTATAGCAGTTTGAGAAGACTTACATGAAACCAACAATGCGGATCCAATCAAAAAAAAGAGATATGGGGATATTTTTTTCATCTAAAGATAATTACGTAGAAATGAAAGTTACAAAAATTCTAATTCTTGATAACGGTATAGTCTCCCACACTGGCATCGTTTGATGTACCGGAAAACTCAACAAAGTTGCCTAAAATCGAATTCGATAATTTAGCATTTTTAAGCTTTACATTGCTTTGAACAATGGAGTTTTCTACTATAGAATTTTCAATAATAGTATTACTTCCTATAGATGCAAATGGACCCACCGTTGAGTTATTGATCTGAACATTATCACCGATGATGCAAGGCGAAATAATTTTAGAATTTTTAACATTTGCTTCGTTCACTTTTTGGGTGTGCCCGTTGCTGTAATAGGTTTCTAAAATTCTTTTATTCGTATATACCGTTGCATCTTTATTACCACAATCCAACCACTCTGCTACCTGCGAAGTCACAAACCGGGTGCCTTTCAGTTTCATGTTCTCCATGGCATTGGTAAGCTGGTATTCGCCTTTCTCTTTCAAATTATTGTCAATTAAATATTGCATTTCTTTTTTCAAATAGGCTCCATCTTTAAAATAGTAGATACCAATGATGGCTAAATCAGATACAAAGGTTTGCGGTTTCTCTACAAAATCTGTAATGTATCCGTCTTTGTCAAGCTTTACCACACCAAACTGGCGAGGGTCTGCTATCTTTTGCACCCAAATGATGCCGTCTTTCGATGTATCGGCTTTTGCTTTTAAATCCGGGATAAATAAAGTATCTGCAAAAGCAACCAATGTTTTTCCATCGAGTGATTCTTTAGCACATAAAATGGCATGGGCAGTACCCAACGGTTCATCCTGGTAATATATTTTCCCTTTAGCACCTAATTTTTCAGCTACTGCTATAAGATTTTTTTCTGCTTCGCTGCCGAAAACTCGGGAGATAACATAGGCTATTTCTGTAATTTTTTCCGGGCAAATATTGGCAAGGTCTTCTACAATACGTTGTACCATAGGTTTACCTGCAATGGGTATTAACGGCTTAGGCACTGTTAGTGTATGGGGTCTCATTCTTTTTCCCATACCTGCCATTGGAATAATGATCTTCATAACTGATAATTAAGGTTAATGATTAAAATTACTTTTTCCCTGTGCTGCCAAAACCTCCGCTTCCGCGCTCTGTTTCCTGCAACTGCTCAACTTCTATCCATTCGGCCTGCTCATGTTTAGCAATGATCATCTGCGCTATTCTTTCTCCGTCGCTGATAATAAAGTCTTCCTTAGAAAGGTTGACAAGAATGACTTTTACTTCTCCCCTGTAATCAGCATCTATAGTACCGGGGGAGTTCAGCACAGTTAATCCACTTTTAAATGCCAAGCCGGATCGTGAACGAATTTGTGCTTCATATCCAATTGGTAGCTCTAAAAATAATCCTGTGGGGATTAAAATACGTTCCAATGATTTTAAAACTACAGGAGTATCTAAATTGGCTCTTAGATCCATACCCGCCGATGCGGGAGTAGCATAAGCAGGTAATGCGTGTTTTGACTTATTTATTATTTTAATTTTCATTTTTTCTTTTTTATTGAAACCTAAACTCTTTTCTTTCAAAAAGAAATACTACCAATGCAAATAAAATCAATAGCAGGTTTTTTATTGTAATACCTAACACATCGCTATCGAAATTGATGTATTGCGAGATAGCAAACAAAAGTAAGGATAAACCTATATAAGCGACTATTCGTTTCACATCATAATTCACATGATAATGTTTATTTCCTATGAAATAAGATACCAGCATCATTAACAAATAACAAACCAATGTTGTATAAGCACAGGCCATATATCCGAAACGGGGAATAAAAATAAAATTACCGGCAAGTGTTATTACAGCACCGAAAATAGTAAGCCAGGCACCATATCTTGTTTGATTAGTAAGCTTATACCATATAGATAAATTAAAAAATACACCAAGAAAAAAATTAGCCATGAGCAATAGCGGAACTACCTGTAAACCGGAACGAAAATCTTTTCCTATAAATCCTTGAATCCACGACAGGTTGATCATAGTGCCTAGAAAAATAATACTGCAAATGATCACAAAGTATTTCATTACTCGGGCATAAACCTGTTTGGCATCTTGTTTATCGGAATGTGAAAAGAAAAAAGGTTCTGCTGCAAAGCGAAACGTTTGAATGAAAATAGTCATGATAAGTGAAATCTTATAACAGGCACCATAAATACCTACTTGCTCAAGTGCAATGTTTTCAGGGAGCAGATATTTAAGCAGAATTCTGTCTATGGTTTCATTGGTCATTCCTGCCAGTCCGGCAAGCAATAATGGAGAAGAATATTTTAAAATAGTTTTCAGCTGAGAAAAATCGAACGTAAACTTCACCCGCAATATAAATGGAAGCTGTATGAGTATGGTTATGATGCTGGAGATAAGATTGGAAACGAACACATACCCTACTCCTACTTGTGAGTCATAAAATTTAAGCAACCAACTCTGGGGGTTTTGCGCAAGTAGTTTAGGGCAGTAAACAATAAAAAACAGATTAAAGAAAATGTTTGCTGCGATATTTAAGATTTTAATTCCGGCAAACAAACCTGCTTTTTGCTGCTCTCTTAATTTTGCAAAAGCAATGGAAGAAATTGCATCTAAGCCTAATATCCATCCGAAATATATAATGTATTCTGTATGGTTGGGGTAGTTGATTAAGTCGGCAATGGGTTGAGCAAAAAGCCACGTTCCTAAAATAAAAACCGAAGATGTTAGAATAATGGTGAGTAAAATAGTGCTATAAACTTTTTCTTTATTCTCGTTATTTCTCGAAAAATTAAAAAGAGAAGTCTCCATACCATACGTAAGAACGATTAGCAAAAAGGAAACATAAGCATACATTTCATTTACGGTTCCGTATTGAGCAGTTGAAAAGGTACGGGTATAAATCGGGACTAATAAATAATTGAGCAACCTGCCCACGATGGTAGGTAAACCATAAATAGCTGTTTGCGAAGCAAGTTTTTTAAAGGGACTCAAAAAATATTTTTTTCAAAGGTAGTAAAAGCTGAAGGTAAAGTGTAGATAGGAAAACAGTCGTATAGATAGTAACAAAATTCGCGCATATAATTGACTAAATTTCAGGCTACCACTACCTATAAATCATCACTTCCCCGAAAACGCAGGCTTACGTTTTTCCAGGAATGCCGCTGTACCTTCTTTAAAATCTTCGGTAGCAAAACTTTTACCAAACTCTTCTATTTCTTTTTCAAAACCATTTTTATTTTTTTCAAAATAAGTATTCATAGCGGCAATGGCACTTGCAATGGCTTTAGGTGATTTGGATTTTATCTTTTCAATGATCTCCAGGCATTTAGGTATAAGTTGCTCTTGCGTAACAACATAATTTACCAAACCTAATTGCAAAGCCTGGTTTGCCGTTATCATATCTCCGGTAAGGTGTAATTCAACAGCTTTTGTTTTACCTATATATTGTATTAATCTTTGCGTACCTCCATAACCTGCAATTAAACCAAGGGTAACCTCGGGCTGTCCGAATTTAGCATTGTCGCTGGCTATTCTTAAATGACAAGCCATGGCCAATTCGCAACCTCCTCCTAAAGCAAAACCATTTACGGCTGCAATAACAGGTTTAACACTATTTTCAATAGAATTGAAAACATCTTGCCCTGCTTTTGCAAGTATTTTACCCTGCTCAACAGTAAGTCCGGTAAGTTCAGCAATATCTGCACCGGCTACAAATCCTTTTGTACCGGAACCGGTTATGATAATGGCTCTTACCTGTGCCTCATTCTGTACCTGGTTGACCGCCTGTCCTATTTCCTGAATGGTAAGCTTATTTAACGCATTTAATTTATCTGGGCGATTAACGGTAATGATGCATACACCGTTTTCTGTTTTTACAAGTATATTCTGAAAATTCATAGTCTTATTTTTTATTGGAACGAATCTTATTCATTTTCTCCCACTGGCTTAGATAAGTGGGCTTTTTTTCGGTAGCCATAATTCTTGCCTGCATCTCCTCTATCGCTTCCTCTGTAAGCGGGCTTTTTTTTCTATCGGCGGTAATACTTTCCCAAATAGCATCTACCAACACTATTCTTTGCTGAACGCTCAGCCTTACAATCTCTGAAAAATTCATATTAAAATTTTCGGTTACTGTTTACCCAATCCGTAATGTATTGCACCACTTCTTTCGTATCGGTTCCCGGAGGAAATAATTTACCTACACCTATCTCGTTCAACTGTTTCATATCTTTATCCGGAATGATCCCCCCTCCTGTAAGCAACACATCATTCAAACCTTTTTCATCCATCAGCTTTTTTACTTTAGGAAAAACGGTATTATGTGCGCCCGACAAAATGCTGATACCTATTACATCCACATCTTCCTGTAAAGCAGAATTAACCACCATTTCGGGCGTTTGGCGCAAGCCGGTGTAAATCACTTCCATTCCCGCATCGCGCAGAAAAGAAGCAATTACTTTAGCGCCCCGATCGTGGCCGTCTAAACCTACTTTTGCAACCAATACACGTATGGGTCTTTTCATAAGAATGCTAATATAAGAGTTTAGGAATAACGAATAGTTATGTGTGAAGAAATACGGAATAAAAAAAACTGGTTATTAAAAAATAAATATTTCTTATCATAGGCTCTTCAACAGCGTGTCCATTCCACCATGGTACATTGAGTATTAAATAAATTTAATTGGAATAGACGGGCAAGGACACAAAAAAGGTAGCACCACTACCACGCATGGTCTCAAACCAGATTTTACCACCAATAGTCTCCACAATACTTTTTACCATAGCAAGTCCAAGCCCCATGCCGGCAGTTTTAGTGGTAAAATTTGGTGTAAATATTTTACGCATTGTCTCTTCGGAGATACCGGTTCCGTTATCTTTAATCTTAACAAGCCAGTTATTGTCTTTTTTTGCTAATGATATCTCTATTTTTCCATTCCTATCGGCCGGAATGGCTTGTATGGCATTTTTCAAAAGATTATTAAACACACGCAGCAATTGTTCTTTATCGGCATATACATAAGCATCGCTAACCGATGCATTAAATGAGAAATCAATAGTAGTACTGTCTTTGAATATCTCTATAGAGTTCTCTACTATTTTTTTCAATTCTACTTTTTCATTATTGCTGCTTGGCATTTTAGCAAAATTGGAAAACTCACTTGCAATAGTAGAAAGCGTATCTATCTGTTCAATTAAAGTCTGAGAAATACGTTCAATCTTTTTATCCATATCGTCTTCTTTATTCTTCCAGGTCTTTTGCAGATGCTGAATAGAAAGTTTCATAGGTGTAAGCGGATTTTTAATTTCATGGGCCACCTGTTTGGCCATTTCACGCCAAGCTGTTTCTCTTTCCGACTTAGCTAACAGATCAGCGCTCTTTTGAAGCTCATCAATCATCCGATTGTATTCATTAACAAGACTGCCTATTTCATCATCCGACTTCCACTGGATGGGTTCATTGGCCTTACCTAATTTTATCTTGCTCAACTTTTCCTGAATCAGTTTTAATGGATTGGTAAAATATTCCGATATCACCAGAGCAAGGATAAGTGAAATAACAAATAAGAGTACGTAAACATTAATGAGAGCTGAAATGATGGTTGAAATTTCTTTCTCTAATTCACTCTGGCGGGCAAAATAAGGGATGTTTAAAAAACCTATGGGCTTTCCATCGTTATTCCTGAATGAACAGTAGGCAGAAAGATATTCGAGCTCACCTATTTTTTCGTTATGAATAAACTCAACATTCTTTTTGATAGCCAGATGATAATACGAGTCAGGTGATATTTTCCTGGACATTAAACCTTCATCGAATAATTTCATTTGCGAAGAACCGATCAAATTTCCCTGCAGATCATAGAGGCTGATGTCGGTAAGGAAAACGTTAGACATGCGTTTAAGTATATATGAAAAATAATCGGATTTGGTCTGATTCAATTCTACTTCCTCTCCCATTTCCTGCATTCCTTCCACCAAAGCAGAAAGGGTTTTATCCCGCACACTTTGCCTGATCTGCTTTTCATATTGCTGATCTATGTAATAAATTGTCCCTGCACCAAAGAACAATAAAGAAAACAAAACCATGGATACCAACACAAATTGCATTTTTATCCTGAATGAATCTAAGTGCAAATTTCTTTTTACAATCAAAAAATAGATGAGTACAAAAAGTAACAGCAATAAACTGTAGTAAGCAAACAGGTAGGAAAAAGACGTAACCCATGTAATCCATCCTTCGTCTTTTTTACTTATAACAATCAAGGATGCATCATCTGCTCTATATATAAGATGGTTGTATCCATCATAAGAAGCAAAATTATAATCCGGGTAAACAATAGAGCTATCGTTTACTAAAAAATCATTCGAAGTATAAGCAAATGAAAATTTCCCATGATAAGAAACAAGTTTATTGTTCTTATATTTTGCATACGAATAATCCAACAGATCATTGGTAAGTCCTAATTTTCTATCCAACATCAGCTCCGGAAAACCTACCTCTTCAGAAATAATTCTTGAATCGAATTCTAAATACAAACTGGCGAAACGATGTGCTTTACTATTGAATACCGGAATACGGGCAATGTAACTAAGCTTGCCGGAAGTATTATTTAATGAATAAAGATTCTCACTCATGGTGGGAGTACAATGCAAAGCAATTTGCTCATCAAAATAATTCATAGGATACAAGCCCGGAGTGAGCGGCAGGCAGGTCGTATCAAAAGCGGAGATACGTATCTCGTATTTTTCCCAATAGCCGCCGAAGTATTTCGATAATACTTGATCGGCAAATGTTTCTTTTAAAACAGATGCACGTTGCGTACGTTCCGGGTGTTTATGATAAAGCGTTTTCAAGAGCAAGGTATCTTTCAGGATCAGTTGCTTTGCTTCGGAGAAGAGATGTTCTGCAAGTGGGTCTTGTTCAGCTATAAGTTTTTGCGCAAGTATCCTACGGTTATCATGTTCTTTTCTCAGCGTAAACTTCTGAACAATATCTGCTGAGCAAAATGAAATGATAAAAAGAAGAACTACAATGGTTGAAAACGTATAGCCTGTTTGTTTAGATTTCACCCACACTACTATTGCAAAAAGAAGCAATGGCCAGAAGATCAACACCAGGTCTACGGTTCCTATAAGGTGAGAAATGATTATAAATACACCGGCAGACAGCAATGCCACAGGGATCATTAATTTATTTTTAATATTACAAAATAAGATCACCTCGACTGTTTTATCTATGATCAGGAAGTAAGAGGTAAATAGCAACCCAAGTATAATAAGCGCTAAATAAGTGTATCCGTTCAAGCTGAAAAAATCGGTAATGGTGAACGGAATACTCGAGTTATTGATAAGTCCTTCGAAAACATAGTTGATAATAGCGGATAGAAGGAATAAAACCAGGAGCACAAAGAAGCTTTGTATCAATTTTGCTTTTCTGTACATGCAAAATGTATGAATGTTGGCATAGGCATACCCTACCAGATAAAAAACAAGCAATGCGTTAATTAACAGATCGCCAAGAGAACGCAGCCAAACAAAAGTTGCATCACCATATAATTCGGGAGAGAAAATTTTGGTAGTATAAAACAGAGGAGGAAAATCAATAATTATACTCAGGTATCTTAACAGACCTACGCTTAAACACAGCAAAAGCACAGACCATATCCTGCCGATCCTTTCTTTGTATATATCTACTTGCAACTCCAATAACCTTAATAAAAGAAGTACGGCTATGCCATTAAACAAGAGGTAAAAAAAATACACATACCAGCTTACTTTTCCGTTAGCAGGGAATTTAAGTGTGCACACATAATGACCGTCTTCTTCATATATGTCTATGGTCTTGTCCTCTAAAGAAACGGATTCCTTATGAGGAGTATCGTTAATAAACAGCTCTGCCCGCCTATCTATGTCAAAACTGCTTTGAAATTCATTTAACAGGTACTTATTCTGATAAGGGTATTCTTTTTTGAGCAGGATAAGAGCAAATAATTTTTTATTGCCTGCCGATAATTCCTCTACGCCAAACCACCCATTTGGAAGGCGCACTATTTTATTATTAAAATTGTTATTCGGAAGATAAGGATCGACAGCAACTGTATTGTTTGTCCAAAAAGAAAGATAATCCTTTTCAAAAATCAAAAACACAATCCCCTCCTCTTCAAACAGGTCTTCGTAGTAACCTTGTTTCTCGGTAAAGATTTCACGATAAGGTAGTTTTTGTGCTTTATCGGCCAACTCATTCAATTCATTCTTTGAATATTTCTCTTTCTCATGAAATACTTCTTCAAATTTTTTAGCCTTATTAATAAAACCATCATTTGTTTTTAACGATATAAAATAAGCAGCTGCAAAGCAGAGAGCCGAGGAAAGAATAATAACAAGTCTGTTCCGTAATAATTTCTTCATTGCATCAATGTATGTGAAGTCGTATACACATCAAAAGTAACAGTTAATTACAAAAAAGAGTTTTAGTGCACATACGTTTCATTTTTTAATTTTGCTACCATTCTAAACAACATGAAAAACTTTTTGCTGAAACTACTTGTCTTCTCCCTAATTATAGCGTGCATTGAATATGCCTGGCAATACTTTGCACCTACAAACAAGCATATGCCCTACTCCTGGATCGCACTGGCCTTTTTCATCCTCATCACAGCACTTTTCTATTACCTATCCATCCGCACATCAAAAGGCAAGCCGCAATCATTTATTCGATTTTATATGGCCTCTACCGCTTTGCGCATGATGCTGTACCTGGTAATCATCCTTGCCTTCCGATATATAAAACCCCATGCCTTTGTTCCCTTTGCGATAGGGTTTATGGTGCACTATTTAGTATTTACCATTTTCGAAACGCCTATGCTGCTGAATGAACTCAAAAAAGCAGAAAATAATGCTTAAAAGGGGGTTATGAACCCTATAATCTTTTTTTTACTTGCTATTGATAAAGTTATCCAATCCCATAGGAGAGGTTTGTTATCAAATCAGTTAAAAAAATCATTTTGGTGGCTTAAGTATTTGTATAGTTTTGCAGCAATTTTCAAAAGGGCTTTTACACATATAAATATGAGTAGTAAATTCAGAATAATAACCTTCCTTGCAATCTTCCTTAACATAATATTATTTGCAGGAAAAACAACTGCCGAAGAAGCACATCCTATCTCTCACGATACAACTTCAACAACAAGTACTCATCACGAAGGAAAATTTGAAGCGGGGAAATTTATTATTGGTCACGTAGTGGACTCTTACGAATGGCATTTATGGGGTCCGCATCACGAACCTGTATCCATTCCTCTACCTATGATATTATATTCTGAAGCAGGAGGACTTTCTGTATTTATGTCTAATAAACTAGAACATGGTGCAACTTTCAATGGGTACAAATTAAATCACGAAGGAGCGATAGAAAGAGAAGACGGTGCATCCTTCTATGATTTTTCTATAACAAAAGCAGTTGCAGGGGTATTAATTACCTGTGCCTTATTACTTATCATTTTTATTTCGGTTGCCAAGGCATATTCTCGCAGACCCGGGCAAGCTCCTAAAGGATTTCAATCGCTTATAGAGCCGCTTATTATTTTTGTTCGTGACGAAATTGCCAAACCTTCAATCGGAGATAAAAAATATTTGCGCTTCTTACCCCTCTTACTCACGATCTTCTTTTTTATTTGGGTAAGTAATTTAATCGGACTTATTCCCAGTTTCCCCGGATTAATGGGAAACGTTTCGGTAACCATTGCACTGGCAGGGATGGTACTCATCATAACGTTAGTTATTGGAAGCAAGCATTATTGGGAGCACGTACTTTGGATGCCCGGCGTACCGGCTTGGGTTAAGATATTTATCCTTACACCTATTGAATTAGTAGGTGTTGTACAACGTCCTTTCATTCTGATGGTTAGGATATTTGCTAACATCGTAGCAGGGCATATTGTTATCACCTCCTTCGTTTGCCTGATATTTATTTTCGGTGCTTTAAGCGAAGTTGGCGGCTGGGGCTTCTCTCCTGTATCTGTACTTTTTACTTTATTCATGTACGCCATGGAATTACTTGTTTCATTTTTACAAGCCTTTGTATTTACACTCTTAACGGCAGTTTATATAGGCACTTGCGTGGAAGAAGCACACCATCGCGAAGAACAACATCATTAATAAAATATCAATAAACAATAAACTCTAACCTATAAATCAAACACAATTATGTTACTTACTATTTTACTTACAGAATTAGGAAACGGACTTGCAGCAATCGGATCGGGATTAGCAGCAGTAGGCGCAGCAATCGGTATCGCCTTAATCGGAAAAAGTGCTCTTGAATCAATTGCACGTCAACCCGAAGTTACAAGCGACATTCGTGCAAATATGATCCTTGCAATTGCCTTTATCGAAGGTCCTGCCTTCTTTGCGATTGTTATCGGTATGCTAATCGGTCTTTAAATAACGAATACGTTAACTGTTAATGGTTGATTGCTGTTCATATCAATTAACCATTAACTGTTAACCATTAACTTTTACGTTTATGATTTTAGGAATATTACTTCTTAATCCTCTGCTCAACCCCTCCTACGGGCTTATCGTATGGAGTTTAGTTGCGTTCCTGCTCGTTATGTTCCTTTTGAAAAAATTTGCATGGAAGCCTATTCTTCAAATGCTACAAGAAAGAGAACAATCTATTACCGAAGCCATTGAATCGGCAAAAAAAGCAAAGGAAGAAATGACAGCATTAAAAGCCGATAATGAAAAAATTATCTTGCAAGCAAAAGCAGAACGCGATGGCATTTTAAAAGAAGCCCGTGAGATAAAAGACAAAATGATTGCCGAAGCAAAAGCACAAGCCGGTAAAGAAGCAGAAAAATTAACAGCTATTGCCCGCGAAAACATTCACAACGAAAAAATGGCTGCCATTACAGAACTTAAGAACCAGGTAGCCCATCTTTCTATAGAGATCGCAGAAAAGATCTTAAAACAAGAGCTTTCGGAAAAAGACAGGCAAAAAACTATTGTAAAAAATCTTCTGGACGACGTAAAAATGAATTAACCCCTATAGGGTATTAACCAAGAACCGGATCTATAATGAAAGGCTTAAAAACATCTGCACGATACGCCAAAGCGCTGATTGACCTGGCAAGTGAACAAAATATGCTCGACAAAGTGTATGGTGATATGAAATTTATTGCCGATATCTGTAAAAACAACAGGGATTTCATTCTTCTTTTGAATAGCCCTATTATTAAAACAGATAAAAAGCAAGCCGTTTTAAAGCAAACGCTGGCAGGAAATGTTTCTTTACCAACGGAACTGTTCATACAACTGCTTACAAGCAAAAGGAGAGAAAGTTTTCTTGCTGATGTAGCCGAAGAATTTATCCGACAGTACAAACACAAAAAGAATATTCTTACGGCAATTGTTACTACGGCTCAAGGATTGGACGATGAGTTAAGAAAGAAAGTACTGGATGTGGTAAGGAAAAGTGCCAATTCGGAAATCGAATTGATTGAAAAAACCAACGATAAACTTATTGGCGGTTTTACGCTTCAGGTAGGAGATAAAAGAGTGGACGCAAGCATTGCCAATCAAATTAAAAAATTGGCATTGAGCTTTAATGAAAATCCTTATATAAAAGAATATTAAAAACCCACCCCAACCCCTCCCGAATGGAGGGAAAATGGGTAACTAATAAAAATAACAATAGCCCCTCCCCTTCGGGGAGGCTGGGAGGGGCTGGTAACTTAAACACTATGGCAGAAATAAAACCGGCAGAAGTATCAAACATCCTTCGCCAGCAGTTAGCAGGATTTAAATCAGAAGCAGAACTTGAAGAAGTAGGTACTGTTCTGCAAGTAGGTGACGGTATTGCCCGCATTTACGGACTTACCAAAGTTCAATCGGGCGAATTAGTTGAATTCGAGAACGGACTCAAAGCCGTTGTATTAAACCTGGAAGAAGATAACGTAGGTGTCGTATTACTTGGTTCATCTTCAGATATTAAAGAAGGAGCCGTTGTTAAACGTACCCGTAAGATTGCTTCCATTAAAGTGAGCGAAAAAATGTTGGGACGTGTAGTAGATACGCTCGGTAATCCGATCGACGGAAAAGGCCCTATCGAAGGTCCTTTCTATGATATGCCTTTAGAGCGCAAAGCGCCGGGGGTTATCTTCCGCCAACCGGTGAACGAACCTTTACAAACCGGAATTAAAGCGATCGATGCGATGATCCCTGTAGGAAGAGGGCAGCGTGAGCTGATCATCGGTGACCGCCAAACCGGAAAAACAGCAGTAGCGATCGACACCATCATCAACCAAAAAGAATTTTACGAAAAAGGGCAACCCGTATTCTGCATTTATGTAGCAACCAGTCAAAAAGGATCTACCGTTGCCAACATACAACGCGTGTTAGAAGAAAACGGAGCCATGGCTTATACTGTTATTGTTTCTGCAACAGCCAGCGACCCTGCGCCTATGCAATTCTTCTCTCCCATGGCAGGAGCTGCCATAGGAGAATATTTCCGTGATACCGGAAGACCGGCCTTGATTGTTTTCGATGACCTTTCTAAACAAGCAGTAGCCTATCGCGAAGTATCCCTTCTTTTACGCCGCCCTCCGGGACGTGAAGCTTATCCGGGTGATGTATTCTATCTGCACTCCCGTTTATTGGAACGTGCCGCAAAGATCATCAACTCCGATGAGGTGGCTAAAAACATGAACGATCTTCCTCCTTCTCTGAAAGATAAAGTAAAAGGCGGTGGTTCATTAACCGCATTACCGATCATTGAAACACAGGCAGGTGACGTATCGGCTTATATACCTACCAACGTAATTTCAATTACCGACGGACAAATATTCCTGGAAGCCAACCTGTTCAACGCAGGTGTGCGCCCCGCTATTAACGTAGGTATTTCCGTATCGCGTGTAGGAGGTAATGCACAGATCAAATCGATGAAAAAAGTAGCAGGTACTTTAAAACTCGATCAGGCACAGTACCGCGAGTTAGAAGCCTTCTCTAAATTTGGTTCGGACCTGGATGCTTCTACCAAAGCTATTCTTGATAAAGGAGCACGTAACGTGGAGATCTTAAAACAAGCTCAGTTCTCTCCTATGTCGGTAGAAAAGCAAATTGCAATTATTTATTGCGGAACCAAAGGCTTGTTGCGCGAAGTGCCTATCAATAAAGTAAAAGAATTTGAAGCTGATTTTATTACTTTAATTGAAGCAAGACATAAAAATGTATTAGACGATCTACGTGCCGGAAAACTTACGGACGAAATCACCAATACACTTGAAAAAGTTGCTAAAGAGCTATCGACAAAATACAAGAAGTAAGTCAACACTTACTCCGGTAAAAAGCGCTCATCGAAAGATGGGCGTTTTTTATTTGGAGGGGTTTGAAAGGGTGGGTAAAAAATCATTCTTCAATGAACCAAATCTCAAGCAATCATTTATATGAATATTAAACTATAAAAACACTTTAAGTATATTCGTAAATACAATAGTTAAGAGTGATAACACAGCAAATCGAACATAAACGCTATCAAGTTTGATACCCATCAAAACAAAATTTCAAATATTGAAGCAATACGAAAAGAATTAGCAATTGAATTGTATAACCACGTCATGAGCCTACTAACGAATAAATACTTCGACCCTTACAAACAACAGCTTTCTGTTGATTGCAACCTGGCCTTAAAACGAGTTAAAGAAATAGAATTAACTCCTGCAAGTTTTACCTTTTACACTTCGGTAGCAGTCATCTCTTCTTCTAAAATTGAAGGTGAAAAAATGGAATTAGATAGTTATGTGAAACATAAAGTTCAAGGCATTGACTATTTACCTGAATTGGTAGAGAAACCAAACGACCTTTTCAAAGCCTACCTTTTTGCGAAAGACAATGCCTTAACTAAAGAGAATTTTCTTAAAAGTCATATGCTACTCTCCACTCATCTGTTGCCAGAAAAAGACAGGGGCGCTTATCGAAAAAATGAAATGTTGGTAATGGAACACAAAACAGGCAGAATACAATACGAAGCAGCTCCTTTTGTAATGGTCAATACTGAAATGAACAAATTGTGGGAAGGCATTGATAAACTAATTGCGAAGTCTTTAAGCATGGAAGAGATTTTCTATTATGCTTCATTCATTCATTTGGTTTTTGTAAACATTCATCCCTTTAATGATGGAAACGGAAGGGCGGCAAGACTGCTCGAAAAGTGGTTTTTAGCTCAAAAGTTAGGTGAAACAGCTTGGTACATTCAATCCGAAAAATATTATTACCATCATGTTGACAGCTACTATAAGCATCTGAATAAGCTGGGAATGTTCTATGAAAAATTAGACTATCAAAAAGCAGATTCATTTTTACAAATGCTGCCACATGCCATCAACTACAAAGGATAAAACAGATAAGTAATAAGGAAGGCGACCATCAGGTATGACAGGCGATGAATTGTTTGAGTTTGTGTATCCTTGCACATAATTAGTAGGAGCATGAATAGCGAGAAATAATTACGTGAGGCAAAAAACTTCTTGGCTTTACAAAAATAACGGGGACGCTGAAAACCGGCAAGAGTAAGCACCATCAATACTATTAATTAAATATGGACAAAGTTCACTATGCCCTCTACCTCAATCCGCCACGACCCACCTTCATGCAAGACATGAGCGATGAAGAACGCGGCATCATGCAAAAACATATTGTTTACTGGAATAACCTTATGTCCGAAGGAAAGGTACTTGCCTTTGGTCCCGTGCTTGACCCTCAGGGTGTTTACGGACTCGGAATAGTTGAAGTAGAGAACGAAGAGCAGGTGAAAGCAATGATCTCAAAAGATCCGGCAAATGGTTTAAATAAATACGAGTATTACCTAATGAAAGCAGTGACACCCAAGAAAGGCACATGAAAAAAAGTAGTATTGTATTCCTGAACACAGCGTTTATCTTTTTGAGTTTCTCTTCAAGTATACAGGGGCAAAGTAAACCGGCTCCGCTTACAGAAACAGAAAAAAAGCAGGTAGTGGACTCTGTTTGTAAAATCCTCAACGATTATTACGTTTATCCCGATGTGGCAAAAAAAACAGCAGATTACATTTCAACCAATTTTACAAATGGAATTTACAAGAAGGTGAATGACCCTACGGAATTGGCATCCCGCTTAACCCAGGATGTACGATCAATTAATCACGATAAGCATTTTCATGTATTCTTTGACCCCGAAAAAGTAGAAGATGAAAGAAAAGCAATAACAACCAAGGACAGCACGGTACTTATACAAAAAGAAATAGAGAGCGGCATTGAATTCAATTTCGGTTTTCAGGAAGTAAAAATACTGGACGGAAATATTGGTTATATAAATTTTGTTGGGTTTGAAGATTTACAATATAGTGCCGAAACAATAAATGGAGCCATGAGTCTTTTGGCTAATACTAAAGCAATGATCATTGATCTGCGGTATAATCATGGAGGTTATCAGAACACCTTAGACTACATAGCCAGCTTTTTCTTTAGCCAGGAACCTGCTCATTTATTTGATGATTACATCCGGGAAGGAGGAAAAACCAAAGAAGTTCAGCATTGGACCTTCCCCTATATAAATGGAAAACGTAGGCCCCATATTCCTCTCTATTTTTTAACCAGTAACTTTTCTTTTTCCGGTGCCGAAGCCTTACCATTTGCTTTTCAGGGTCTGAAAAGAGCAGTTGTAGTTGGAGAAACAACAGGAGGCGGAGCTCATGCATGGATCGGGAAAATTGCAACAGACCGCTTTTATGTACACGTTCCGAATGCCTATTCCAGTGATCCAAAAACTAAAAAGGATTGGGAAGGAGTTGGCGTAAAACCGGATATTGAAGTGCCTGCAAAAGATGCGTTGCTAAGAGCACACATAGAAGCTTTAGAAAAACTTGCCAAGTCAGACACTGCAAAAACCACTTTGTATAATTGGCATTTAGAGACCGCCAAAAGTAAATTAGAACCATCGATAGTCCTTGACCACGCTACCTTACACTCATACACCGGAGAATATGGAAGCCGGAGGGTCACTTTGGAAAATGGTAAACTTTACCTGCACAGCAATGGCTCCAAGTTAGAAATGTTACCTATGTCCAAAACACTATTTAGGATAGAAGAAGTAAATATTCTGAGAGTGAATATGGTCCTGGAAAAGGGTATTGTAACGGCAATGGAAAGACGTCTTGCTTTTGGTGATTCTTACCTTGTTCCAAAGGCGAAATAAAATCCTCCGAACCATCCCACAAAGCCGGGTTGTTAGTAATAGCGCGGTTACCTTTGAGATATAACAGCAATTAAAATGGACAATAAAACAAGAATATTTAAAACTCCTTTTGCAGGTGTCTATCCGTTGTATATACAGAAGGCAGAGAAAAAGGGGCGGACAAAAGCAGAAGTAGATGCCATTATTTTTTGGCTGACAGGATACAATAAACAAACATTGCAAAAACAAATTGACAACAAAAATGATTTTGAAACCTTTTTTGCCCAGGCACCCCAAATGAATCCGAATGTTTCCAAAATTACAGGTGTCATTTGCGGATATCGTGTGGAAGAGATCGAAGACAAGCTGATGCAAAAGATTCGTTATTTGGATAAACTGATTGATGAATTGGCAAAGGGAAAGACAATCGAAAAGATTTTAAGGGAGTAGAAAACTTCTTTAGTTCCCCCTTGGAAGTGGGTGGTCAACCATTTCGAAGAACTCTTCGAAGGAGTCTTTCAGACCTTCAGAGCGATATACTTCCCTCTTTCAAGGGGGAAATTCTGCCTCGGAATGGGGGATGTTGTATTTTATCGCAATGGGGATGTTGTATTTATCCACACAAAAAAGAGAATGATAAATTTGCGATTGTCTTTTAATATGAAAAACAAAATACTACCCTACAACCCATACTTAAAAAAGTATGCGAGAAAA
>CAZCJN010000010.1:0-1200 GCA_964498865.1 uncultured Bacteroidia bacterium | reverse complement strand
AAAAACAAAGCCCCTACCCTTTCAGGCAGAAGCTGTTGTTCGGATTAATCAAAGAGGCGATCAAACTACGATGAGGCTTTGCGGATCTTCCCATGCCGCAGGGCCGTCGGTTAACACGGAACGGTGGCGGAATGTGTAGCGCTTACCCGGTTCAAGCCCCATGATAATGGTGGTGGCCTGAACGGTAGGTTCGGCATCGGTCCAGCCGTCGGCAGGAGGATTAGCTGCATACTGCCATTCATGAGAACCCCTTTTCACGCTGCCCGCTGTTAATACAATTGTGCCGGGCATGTTGCCGTTCTTCACCGAAAACACCTGGCGTTGCGCCGGAGTAAATTGCTTTACATCCATGCCGGCGCTGAAGATGATGGCATTCGCACCGGTCTCCGTATTATCAGGATGGTTGGCAACCGCTTCCACATAATAACCTAAGGTGGTTAAGTTGTCTTCAAGCGTTACCCTGTTCTGGTGCATGACAGAAGTTTGACTGCGCCCTCCCCCCTGGGCTTTGATAAAGCTGTCTTGCAAAGCCGTGGTAGCTCCGGTGATTTTATCAAGCGCCGGTGTGGGCGATGCAAAGAAAGGGTTGTTCGTCATTTTTGATACCACCTGTGCGGAGTAGCCCAGTAACTCCGACACACTCATTTTGTTGAGACCTAATTTCACTTTTGTTTTCATGTGAATTATTTTTTGTGCGCCCCTGCTTGGTTGTTTACCGGTGTGTACAGTGAGAGGCGCAACAACTGCACGCACCGGTTTAATAATAGCTGCTGTTTCAGTTTCCTGCAGGTAAACCACAGGCAGATATATTACACTCTAAAACAAAGAGGACGGTTTTATATTTTGGCTTTAACAAATGTTAACAGTAAGCCGGTAAGAAACAGAAAGAGAAGCGCTTGCAAAAAGACGTCTTACTGAGGAGATAAAAGAAGCACAATTTGCGGCAAGAGGACATCAGGTTGACGCAAAAGGATGTGAGATTGACGCACGAGGAGATCCTTTTAACACAAAAGAACATGAGGTTGGTGCAAGAGGACATCCTTTTGACGCAAGAGGACATGAGATTGACGCAGAAGGATATCCTTTTAATACGAACGGACATGAGGTTGCGGCAAGAGGACATCCTTTTGACGCAAGAGGACATGAGATTGACGCAGAAGGATATCCTTTTAATACGAACGGACATGAGGTTGCGGCAAG
>CAZCJN010000009.1:23102-30282 GCA_964498865.1 uncultured Bacteroidia bacterium | reverse complement strand
CTGTATTAAAACTTCCGGCATTGCACCCAAGCAATATAAAGTAGTGAACCTTCCACCACCGGAAGAAGATGAAGATAAAAAATCCAAATTAGAACCGGATGATTACATAGCAGAAATAGCCGGACAAGAAGTGGTAGATGGTAAAGACGATTCAGATGATGATACCGCAGTTGTTCCAACTCCTGAAGAAATGGACGTAGAAGAACCTGGAGAAAGCGAAGATAATCCCAAAGATGAGGAAGAAGGCGAGAGTTCAGATGGACTTACGTTCGATTTTGACGATGAAGACATAGTATAATACTCCCTCTCAAAGGCAAATGCCCCATTCCATTAACGCTCCTTCGAACAACAAAACATTAATCATTATTTGCGGCCCCACAGCTGTTGGCAAAACCACCCTAGCGATTAATCTTGCAAAAAAACTTAGTACTGAAATTATTTCTGCTGACTCACGCCAATTTTTCAGAGAACTTACTATTGGAACAGCTAAACCCAGTATAGAGGAGCTTAACCTGGTGAAACATCATCTAATAAATTCATTATCGGTATACGACGATTACAACGTAGGGGTATTTGAAAAAGATGCATTAGCCATCCTCAAAAATATATTCAGTAAAAAAAACACGGCTATTTTGGTTGGCGGAAGCGGCCTATATATTCAAGCCATATGCAATGGATTTGATGAAGTACCTTCTGCTAACAAAGAAGTAAGAAAACAAATAATTGAGCAATATGAAAAAGAAGGAATTGAATATCTTAGAACTACTCTAAAAAAATTAGACAAAGAACACTATGATAAAGTAGACCAGTCTAATCCGCACAGAATGATTCGGGCCATTGAAGTTTGCCTGACTACAGGCAAAAGGTACTCTCAACTGCGGCAACAAGAAAATAAAAATGACAATAAAAACATCCGTGAGTTCAACATTATAAAAATCGGATTAACAATAGAAAGAGAGAAGCTATATGAAAAAATAAATGCCCGGGTGGATGACATGATGCAAAAAGGTTTGCTGGAAGAAGTAAAACAATTGGCCGGTAAAATCAAAAACGAAAAACTAAATGCATTAAATACTGTTGGATATAAAGAGCTGTTTGATTACTTAAATGGCATGCATGACCTTCCTCGTGCAATAGACCTCATCAAACAAAACACTCGCAATTTTGCTAAACGACAAATGACTTGGTTTAAAAAAGATAAAGACATTGTTTGGTTTAACCCCAATAATGAAGATAAAATATTGGAATATATCCAATCTAGAAGTAGCTTTTAATCACTAGCTGACAATCACTCACTAAGTATCTTAACTTCTGTTCTCCTGTTTTTTTGCCTCCCGGCATCTGTAAGGTTATTATCAATTGGTTGTGTATCACCATAGCCTTTTGCAACCACTCTATTGGCTGCTATTCCTTTTTTTAAAAGATAGGCACGGACAGCTTCTGCCCTATCTTGTGATAGCTTAAGATTAGTTGCAGCAGCACCTACATTATCAGTATGTCCGGATATTTCAATAACAATATTTTTTTTCAATTGCATGTATTCCACCATCTCATCAATATATTTATAGGATGATGGTTTAATTAGTGCTTTGCCTGTTTCAAAATAGACATTATCCAATGTATATTTTTTAGGCATTGCAAATTGAATGATAACATCAAAGCTTAACAATTCTTCCTCATTTTTAGGCACCTCTAAAACCGTATAGTCTGCATTGTTAGCAATGGTCTTATATTTTATATCATATGAATCTCCTTTAGGAACAAGAATTTCAAAAAAACCGTTTTCTTTAGTAATACCGGAAAAGATTTTTTTATTTAACTTACTTTCAAAAAATATCTCCTGGCCTGCCTGCGGAATATCCTTTTCATTTTTCACAGAAACAATCAATAAAGCCTGTGTTGGAGTTGCTTCTAGTTTCTGAGAAAATAATGGAGCAGAGACAAATACAGCTAACAATAAAGAATAAATCTTTTTCATTACAAAAATTTTCAGAAAGGTATATATTTTATTTAGCTTTTACAGAGTAATTTATCTTAAACTCTGTTCTGCGGTTTTGGGCATGCTCCTCTTCAGTACATTGAGCACCGTCTTTACAGCGATTAATTAAATACTGCTCTCCCATCCCTTTACCAGTAATTCTGTTTTTTTCTATGCCTTTTGATACAATATATCGCACAGCTTCTAAGGCACGTTTATTAGATAAGTCGTTATTATATTGATCAGTTCCTCTTGAATCAGTATGAGAAAGTAAATCCATGGAAATAAGAGTACTTTTTTTAAGTACTACAATGGCTTTATCTAAAACTAATCTGGCTTCAGGCAATATATTCCATTTACCAAAATCGTAATATAGGTTTTCAATAATAATCACTTCATTCTGCTTCTTAGCAGTTTTGGAATCAAGAACTTTTAACCAAGGGTCATCGAAATATATTTGGGTAATGTCATTTTGATCCGGAGGTAAAAAATCAAAATGAAAAAATACACCATCTTTTGTTTTAAGTCTTTTAAGAGAGTTGCCTCCGGCATCAGTCAGGAAGACTTCTTTTGACTTTAGAGCCCCATCATTTTCATTCAATAGCAATGAATAATTTTTATCAGCCGGAATATTCATAAATTGAAAATTACCGTACATATCTGTTTTAGTAGATTGTACTACATCACCTGCCCTACTTTTTATAGTAATAGAAACATTAGCTAACGGGGACTTATTGTCTTTATCGGCCATTAACTTACCTTTTATGTTTGCCATTAAATCATCATTATTTACAGAAAGTAATGATAACATATTCGTATCACTTGCTAAAAATTCATAAGAAAACCCTTTATCCGGCGTATCTTCTAAAACTTTATGGCCATTTTTATTAGTGAGCACCATTTTTTTAATGGTGATTTTTGGGGGTAAAGAAACTACCGCAATGGTATAATCAACCCCATCGGGAACATTCGTAAAAGTAAAAGCGCCTAATGCGTTCGTGGTAGTGGTGCGTATTACTACTCCTCCTTTTGTAATCAAATTAATTTTTGCATTTTCAAGAAATGCATTATTCTCATTAATAAGAAAAGTACCTGATATTGATCTTTTTTTATCATTATTAGTTTTACTTTCATTTTCATCTTCCTGAATGGAAAGTGTATCGGCTCCCGATGAGGATACTGAAACTGTTTTATCAGAAGGAAGCAATGATTCGGGTATCTCTGATAAATCAACAAGTGGAGTAACTAAAAAAGCACGCTCCTTAATACTCCAAGCTACTTTTCCTGAATAAGTAGAGTCACTCTTTTCAGCCATTCTAACATCTAAATCAAAATTATATTCTTCAAAGGGTTTTTTATTATAATCTTCTAAGGGCACATAGGTATTAAACAACAACCTTTTTGTTGCATATCCGCTTTTGGAAAACTCAATGGCATAGTTGATAAGATCATATTGAGGATCAGTAGTAGCAGTAAGCTGAAAGTTAAATTCACCATCAATAGAACTATACGTTTGCTTGGTAGAAAGCCACTTATCTGATTTAATAACCCCATTCTCAAAACGCACTACTCGTGTTTTGACTCTCACCTGCACCGATGGAACATTGGTAACTCCAAAAAATGAAATTTTAGGTTTTATGGCTTGTTTGATAGTTCCTTTTTGAGAAAATACACTAGAACTGAATAAAATAAAACATATCAAAAAGACTCTATTTAAATACATTCTTTTTAAGAATTTGTCAAAAATAAACATAATCAACGTACATTCAATCAAATAGAATATAAAATATTTATATCTTCGCCTCCCTTAAAAACAAACAGCAGGATGTTTGAAACACAAACAGTTCTTGATTCCTGATAAAAGAACAAAGTCTACCCGGACTTATAAGCGGGAAACATAAAATGTCAGCACCAACAAAAGAAAAAGCTACTTACAAAGACGTAGAACCATCGGTTCATCAGTACGAAGCCGTTGATTGGACTACCATTGGTAAGAAACAAGACAGCTACAACGCAACTGAAAAAACAAGATTAGAGGGTTTGTACTCTACCACCATCAACAACATTCAGGAACATGAGGTAGTTGAAGGCGTTATTGTAGCAAAGAATGAAAAAGAAGTACTTATCCGTATTGGTTATAAATCAGACGGTGTAGTAGCACTTAATGAATTTCGTTACAACCCAAATCTTGCTATAGGGGATAAAGTTGAAGTTTATATTGACAAACAAGAAGATAAAGACGGACAACTCTTATTATCGCACAAAAAAGCACGTATTGTAAAAGGATGGGATCGTGTAAATGGAGCTCTTGAATCACAAGAAATTGTGAAAGGGTTTATCAAATGCAGAACCAAAGGTGGTCTTATTGCCGATGTTTTTGGTATAGAGTGTTTTTTACCAGGCTCTCAAATTGATATGAAACCGGTACGTGATTACGATCAATATGTAAATAAGCTAATGGAACTAAAGGTTGTGAAAATCAATCACGAATTCCGTAACGTAGTGGTATCTCACAAAGCATTGATCGAAGCAGAAATCGAAGAACAGAAAAAAGTTATTATCTCCAAAATGGAGAAAGGTCAAGTTCTTGAGGGAACCGTTAAAAACATCACTTCATATGGAGTATTTATTGACCTTGGAGGCGTAGACGGATTGATCCATATCACTGACTTAACTTGGGAGCGAATTAACCACCCTGAAGAAGTTGTGAAACTAGATGACAAAATAAATGTGGTTATTTTAGACTTCGATCATGATAAGAAGAGAATTTCATTAGGTCTTAAACAGCTTAAACAACACCCTTGGGATAAATTAGAAACCGAATTAAAAGTAGGTGATAAAGTAAAAGGCCGCGTTCGTGCTATTGAAGACTACGGAGCATTTGTAGAAGTAATGCCGGGAGTAGAAGGATTGATCCACGTATCCGAAATTTCTTGGTCACAACACTTACGCTCAGCAGGTGACTTCTTAAAAATTGGTGATGAGATAGAAGCATTAGTTGTAATGCTCGATAAAGAAACACGAAAAATGTCGTTGAGCATTAAACAAATGACTCCTGACCCTTGGAATACAATCCTTGATAAATATCCAAAAGGATCTAAACACTCTGCTCTTGCTAAAAACATCACCGGCTTCGGAATATTTGTTGAATTAGAACCGGGTATTGATGGACTTATTCATATTTCTGATCTATCATGGAATAAAAAATTCAAACACCCTTCTGAATTTGCAAAATTGGGTGACAAAATTGACTGCGTAGTAATGGAAATAGACGCAGACAATCGTCGAATTTCTTTAAGTGCTAAGCATTTAGAAGAAAACCCTTGGGATGCATTTGAATCGGTATTTACAATTGATTCCGTTCATAAAGGAACCATCACTAGCATGTCTGACAAAGGCGCAACAGTTGCTCTTCCTTATGGCTTAGAGGGCTTTGCTCCCAAACGTCACTTGGTAAAAGAAGATGGCACTACTGCAAAAACAGAGGAACAATTAGATTTCAAAATCAGTGAGTTCAATAAAGAAGCAAGAAAAATAGTTGTTTCTCACACTCGAATTCACCAAGAGGTTGCAGACGAACAAAAGAAAAATGAAAAAAGAGAAGAGAAAGATGCAATCAAAAAGGTGCAGGATAATATCAGCAAAAACACTCTTGGCGATTTAGAAAGCTTAGCTAAGTTGAAAAAAGAAATGGAAGGAAAATAATGTTTCATTCCTAATTCAAAATCAATCCCCTACAGGTGTAAGACCGGTTGGGGATTTTTTTTACGATTACTTTAACATGAACAACAACTTCTAACAATCAAATAAAATGAAAACAAAACTCAATTACGTTTTCGCTACTATAACAATTGTAGCTATTATTTTTTCTATTTATTCATTTAACAAGCCTGTAGGGAAAACAGAATTTCTACAAGTAACGGCTATTGAATCTGTAGTCCCTGGCGGATTAGGAAGATCCAGGCTCATTACAATTGGTGAGGGTGGAAAAATGGATGAAATAAAACTTGAAAACTTCTTTAGCATGGTAGGAATTAACTTTGAAAACGTACGCAGTAATGACAAAGTAATCACTGATAAAATATCTGATTTAACCAACGATGGATGGGAAATAAAATTTGTTTCTACCGGCGTATACGGAGCAGATAAAAGCACAGGCATCTATATTACCCGTTATACTTTTTCAAGAGTTAGGTAAATTAATAGTATGAACAAACAGGGTCTATTGCATAAATAGACCCTGTTTTGTTTGAAGAAATATTATTTTTTTACATCCAAGTCATATTTCTCCTATCTTTGATTCCTGGAATGAAGCAAAAACAGATTCTAGACGAACAACAGATAGATATCACCATCACTCGTCTCTGCTTTCAATTAATAGAAATTCACAACGACTTTGCTAATACTGTATTACTAGGAATACAGCCGAGAGGTGTGCATTTAGCCCAACGTGTTCATAGCAAGCTTTTAGAAATTTTAAAGAAAAAAGATGTAAAATGCGGAAGCCTGGACATCACCTTTTACAGAGATGATTTCCGCCAAAAAGAACTTATCCCCTCTTCTACGAAAATAAACTTCGACATTGAAAATAAAAATGTAGTATTAATTGACGATGTACTCTATACCGGCCGTACTATACGAGCAGCATTAGATGCTATGCTCACCCTAGGAAGACCCAAAGACGTAGAATTGGTAGTATTGATCGATAGAAGACTCAGTCGCAATGTACCTATCCAGGCAAAATATGTAGGTAAAACAATAGATTCAATATCTTCTGAAAGAGTATTAGTTAAATGGAAAGAACAAGACAAAAAAGATGAGGTATTATTACTAACTGAAAAATGATAACCATACAAATCAATAGGTCCGAAGGACTAAGCTAAGAAACAATATGAGCAAATTATCCACACCTCACCTGCTCGGAATAAAAAATTTAACTGCACAAGATATTGAACTCATTTTCAAAACAGCTGATAATTTTAAAAACGTAATTAACCGCCCGATCAAAAAGGTTCCCTCTTTACGAGATGTAACCATCGCTAACCTGTTTTTTGAAAGCTCTACTCGCACACGTGTTTCATTCGAACTGGCAGAAAAAAGATTATCAGCAGATGTAATCAATTTTTCTTCAACCGGCTCATCGGTAAAAAAAGGAGAAACACTGATAGATACAGTCAATAATATTCTTGCCATGAAGGTAGA